>NZ_PSVN01000002.1:0-309607 GCF_002932235.1 Rathayibacter sp. AY1E3 | reverse complement strand
GGGGCGCGGGCCGCCGCTAGCATGAGCGCGACGAGGGGGACGGGGAACGGGAACGGGGAGGGACCGGGCGGCGGGCGCCCGATCCCTCCCCGAGGCGGAGGCTAGGCCTCCTGGTCCTCGCGGCGACGGCTGCGGGCGATCAGGAGCGAGCCGAGGCCGAGGGCGACAGCACCTCCCGAGAGCAGCAGCCAGGAGCCGGTCTCCACTCCGGTGGAGGGGAGGCCGCCGGGGCCGGGCGGCGCGGTGATCGGCGCGGCCGTGGCGGTCGGTCCGGCCGTCGGCACGACGGTGGGCTCCGGGGTCGACGTGGGCTCCGGGGTCGACGTGGGCTCGGGGGTCGACGTGGGCTCCGGGCTCACGGTCGGCTCGGGCGTCGCGGTGGGCTCGGGCGTCGCCGTCGGCTCAGGCGTCGCCGTCGGCTCGGGAGTCGCGGTCGGCTCCGGTGAGCCGGTCGGCTCCGGCGTCGGCGTGGGCTCCTGGGTCCCCGGCAGCTCGACGGCGGCGCCCTCCGGCGCCACGGCGAGCAGCGCCCGGGCGACGTCGCTGAACGCTCCGACCGGGTGGTTGCGGAACACCGGCGAGGTGCCGAAGAGGAAGCCCTCGGTGCCCGACTCCGTCGAGAACGAGACGGCCGAGGCCTGCCCGGCCGCGTCGCTCCGGGACTGACCCTCGGAGTCGACCCAGTGCCCGGCGACGAACGTGCCGTCCTCCGAGTAGCTCTGCTCGACCGCGACCGACTCGTCGAAACCGGCGAACCACAGTGCCGGCGAGACGAACGCGGTGTCCTGCGGGTAGTCGCCCAGGACTCCGCCAGCGGGCGTCTCGACCGAGACGATGCCGTTGGAGCCGCTGGTGCCGGTCTGCGCGGTCAGCTCGGCCAGGCCGAAGTCGGACACGAAGGCCGCTCCAGCGCCGCCGCGGCCGACGACGTCGCCGCCCGCCGCGAGGAACTCCTCGACCACGGTGCGGCCTGCGGCCTGCTCCGGGGTGAAGGAGAGGGCGCGTCCCACGTAGAGCACGTCGGCGCCCTCGAGGGTCGCGGTGCCCGCGGTGAGCGCGGCCGCGTCGACGGCGACCGCGTCGGCGAAGCCGAGCTTGGCCAGCGCGTCGCGGTCCTCGTTCGTGCCGGAGTAGGCGACGCGGAGGGCGTCGAGCGCCTTCCCGTCCTCGGCGCGCACGCGGTCGGCGGTGGTCGCCGTGAAGTCGACGCCGAAGGCGGCGGCGGCTCCCTCGGCGGCCGCGAGCCCGGCGGCGTCTGCACGGAGGGCGATCGTGCCGTCCTCGAACTGCTCGAGGGCGACGCCGTCGGCCAGCAGCGCGTTGACGGCCTGGTACTCCAGGACGCCGCGCGGCTCGAAGGCGAGGTAGTCGGCGCCTGCCGGGACGGAGCCGACCGGAGCCACGGCGGTCACCGGCTCCAGGCCGACGGCCGGGAGGGCGTCGGTGGTGGAGCCGATCGCCTGCACGTCGGCGCCCCAGAGGAGCGAGAGGCTCCAGGCCGAGACGTCGTACATCTCGGGCACGCGGCTCGAGATGTCGCTGCCGTCGGCGAGGAGGACGTTGGCGAGGCCGCGGACCGACTGGTGCATGTCGACCAGGTAGGTGCCCGCGGGGTAGGAGACTCCTTCGACGCTCGTGGCGGCCGTGGTCCGCGACACCTCGACGCCGTGGGCGAGCAGCTGCGCGACGAGGGTCTCGGCGTCCGAGACGGAGCGCTGCGTGCCGTCGACGGGGATGACGTAGGCGCGCGGGTACTCGGTCGTGTAGACGTCGGTCTCGTCCCAGATCTCGGTCCACTCGGTCGGCACGCCCGCGGGCAGGTCGGCCGCGGAGACGTCGGCGGGGATCTCGACGGCGGGGGCGCCGGTGACGCCGCGCTCGACGATGGCGACCTGGTTGCTCAGGAGCGCGTCGCGGTTGGCCTCGATGTAGTCGACGGAGGCGTCCATGACGATCCCGGCGACCTCGACGTCGATGTCCGCGTTGGCCCGGCCCTGGGCGATCTCCTCCGGAGTGCTGTTGGCCGTGCGGCCGAGCGGAAGCTCCACCGTGTTGGTGATCGCGCCCTGGAAGGCGACGTACTGCGGGGCGAAGATGGGGGGCCAGTCGTCCCAGCCCGCGCGGATGTCGCGGTAGGGGATGAGGATCTTCCCGGTGTTGTCCGTCGTGGCGCTGCCGTCCTCGGCGAGGTAGGTGTTGCCGGGCACGTCGGCCTCGACGACGCGGCGCTCGATCTCGAGCGCGGTCGCGTATGCGTGCGGGAGGAAGAGGTCGTACTCGTAGTTCTCGCCGTGCGGCGGGCCGCAGGGCTCGACCTGGAGGATCCCGGTGTAGCCGTGGATGTCGATGAAGTACGTGGGCTGGAGCACGCTCGAGAGGTCGCGGATCACGGCCGCCTCGCTGGTGGCTCCGGTGATCATGTCGCGGTTCGGGTCGTAGCCCGCGGCGACGGCGCGCTGGCCGAGGGCGCGGCCGTCGGGGTTGTTGGTGACGGTGAAGTAGAGGCGGTTGCCCTCGAGCAGCGCCTCGGTCTCCGCGTCCTCGGCGGTGGCGACGCCCTCGATGTACTCGAGGATCGCGTCGCTGCCCTCCCACTCGTTGCCGTGGATGTTGCCGTTGAACCAGACCGGCACCTTGTAGCCGTCCATCAGCTCGGCGTCGGCGGCCGCGGCGGCGGGCTCGTACTTGAGCCGGTCGCGCCACTCGGCCTGCTGCGCCGTCTCGGCCTCGGTCTCGGGGGCGGTGACGGTGACCAGGTAGATGTCGCGGCCGAGGCCGGACTTCCCGACCACCTGGGTCGAGACCCGGTCGGAGCGGGCGGCGAGCGCGTTCAGCTGCGGCGCGATGGCGTCGTAGGGGGTGACTCCGCGCAGGAGCGAGGCGTCGGTCGGGTCGACGGGCACCTCGGTCAGCGGGGTCTGCTGCGGGTAGCTGGTCGGCACCGCGATCGGAGCGGACGGCGGACGCACGATGTCCACGCGGGTGTAGTCGGCGGGTGCTGCGGTCGTGGCGGTCGCCGGCGGGGCGACCAGGAGACCGCCGGCGGCGAGCGCGAGCGCGGCGCATCCGGAGGCGAGGGCGGTTCGAGATCTCAAGCGGAGTTCTTCCCTTGTCGAGGCGTGACGGAACGGATCGGGCCCCCGTCGGCGTCTGGATCTCCGAATCGGATGTGAACCCTCTCAGGAAGATAGAGGCTCCATGTTTCCGTCACGTGTCGGCCGGGTCACCTCCGCGAGATGCCTCTTCGGTACGCCTCGCCCGGCGACTCGAGTGCCGAGTGGCATCCGGCGAGAGGAGGAAGGAGGGCCCGGTCAGAGGAAGAGGGAGAGGACGAGCGTGGCGCCGAGCGCGAGGACGGAGGCGAGGGAGACGCCGACGGTCACGGACTTGAGGGCGCCGCGGACCGACTGGCCGAGGAAGCTCTGCAGCAGCCAGAAGGTGTTCGAGGTGACGTGGATGCAGAACAGCGCGCCGGAGCCCGCGGCGAGTGCGATCAGCAGCGGGTCGAGGCCGAGTGTCGCGGCGACCGGCGCGACGACTCCGGCCGCCGTGATCGCCGAGAGGGTGACCGAGCCGACCGCGATGTGCAGCACGGCCGCCATCACCCAGACGAGCAGCAGCGGCGCGGTCGCCGAGGTCGAGAAGTAGCCCTTCAGGATCTCGCCGAGGTCGCCCTGCGCGATCACCGCGGCGAGCGCCCCGCCGACGCCGGTGAGCAGGAAGATCTGCCCGCCGTCCTGGAAGCCCTTGGCGACCGCCTTCTCCATCCGCGCGGTTCCCACGGTGGACCGGCCGACCACTCCGGTGCCGATCACGGCGAGGAGGAGCGCGATGACGGGGTTCCCGAGGAACTGCAGCACCGGCAGCTCGATCCCGGAGACGGTGAGCACCGCCTGCGCGGCGATGAGCAGGAGGGCGAGGAGCATGGGCGCGAAGAGGAGCAGGAGCGGGCGCTCGCGGGCGGGGTGGGCGTCCTGCGCCTCGGCGGGACCCGCCGCGTCCTCGACGGACGAGCCGGACGAGCCGCCCGATGCCGCTCCGACTACGCTCGAGGACGCCCCGCCGCTCCCCCGCGCTCCGAACGACGGCAGCCGTCCGCCGTCCGCGGCGGGCGACGCCCCCACCGTCGCGAGCCCGGTCGTGTCGTCGCGCACGACCAGCTGCTCGTCGCGCGCCGGGTCCCAGAAGCCGAGGCGGAACGCGAGCGACATCAGCAGGATCGTGACCACGACCGTCGGCGCCACCACCGCGAACCCGCCGAGCATCATCACGCCCAGCGGCACTCCGAGCAGCCCCGCGAGCGCGACCGCGGCGAAGCCGGGCACCATCATCACGATGCCCGTCTCGAGCCCGACGGCGAAGGTGACGGCGACGATGCCGGTGCCCGCGCGCCCCAGCCGCGGCGCGATCCGGCGCGCGAGCGGGGCCGCGATCACGATCAGCGCGTCGACGAAGATCGTCTGCAGGTACGTGGCGAAGGACAGGCCCAGCGCGTAGGGGATCCCGCGGCGGCCGAAGACGCGCAGCAGGCCCTCGACGAGCCGGACGACGGCGCCCATCTCGTTGAGCATCGCGCCGATGAGCACGCCCCAGCCGATCAGGAGGCCCGCCTCCATCATCACCTCGCCGAAGCCGGTGGTCATCGTGGAGACGGTGTCGACGGGGCCGAGCCCGGTGAGCAGGCCGATCGCGGCGGCTCCGACGGCCAGCGCGAGCACCGGGTTGAACCGGAATCGCACGATCGCGACGACCACCACGACGATCACGAGGGCGACGACGCCCAGGGTGTACCACTCGGGCATGACGTCCTCCTCCGCCCGCGACTGCGCGTGCCGTCACACCCTAGGGGACCGCCGCGCACCCCCTCGCCCCCGCCGGGCACGGGGCCCTAGCGTGGACGCATGGCACTGACGCTCCCCGAGCCCCGACTCCCCTCCCTCCTCGACTCCCCCGTCCTGCGCTGGGGGGTGATCGCGCCCGGCTCGATCGCCGGCTCGTTCGTCGAGGCGCTGCAGAAGCACACCCGGCAGCGCGTGGTCTCGGTGGGCTCCCGCTCGCTGGAGCGCGCGGAGCGGTTCGCGAGCCGGTTCGGGATCGAGCGGGCCTCGGCCGGCTACGAGGCCGTGGTCGAGGATCCGGAGGTCGACGTGGTCTACATCGCCTCCCCCCACTCGGAGCACGCCCGCCAGGCACTGCTCGCCATCGCCGCGGGCAAGCACATCCTGGTCGAGAAGCCGTTCGCGCCGACCCCGGGCGAGGCCGAGATGATCGTGCACGCCGCGCGCGACGCCGGAGTCTTCGCGATGGAGGCGATGTGGATGCGCTACCTGCCGCACATGGACGTCGTGCGGCAGCTGCTCGCCGACGGGGCGGTCGGCGCGCCCGCCGTCGTCTCGGCCGACTTCGGCGCCGCCTTCGACTTCGACCCCTCCAGCCGCATCTTCGACCCGGCGCTCGCGGGCGGCGGCCTGCTGGACGTCGGCGTCTACGCCTCCTCCTTCGTCTCGATGGTGGCGGGCACCCCGCAGAGCACCGTCGTCGCCGGCAGCATGACCTCGACGGGCGTCGACGCGACCGCGACGATCGTCGGCAGCCACGCGCACGGGGTGCAGTCGGTGGCCACCTCGACCGTGCTGGCCGACACCCGGCACGCGGCGAGCGTCGCGGGGCGGGCGGGGCGGATCGACGTGCACCCGTCGTTCTGGACGCCGGGCGGCGTGACGCTGACCCGCGGCTCCGAGAGCGGGTCGTGGATCGACGAGACGCCGCTCCAGGGCGGCGAGGGCCTCGCCTGGGAGGCGCTGCACGTCGCGCAGTACGTGACGGAGGGGCGCACCGAGTCGCCGCTGCACCCGCTCGACGAGGTGGTCGCCGTGGTGCGGACCCTCGACGACGCGCGCCGCCGGCTGGGCGTCTCGGTGTAGGGCGGGCGGCGGGAGACCGCCGTCCCGGCCCTCAGCCCGCCGGCAGCTCGACGCGGAAGCTCGTGCGCCCCGGCTCGGACGCGACGAGGACGCGCCCGCCGTGGGCGTCGACGACCGCCGCCACGATCGCCAGGCCCAGCCCCGTCGATCCGGTCGTGCGCGCTCGGGAGGAGTCGCCGCGGGCGAAGCGCTCGAACAGCACCGGCACCAGCTCCGGCGCGATGCCCGGGCCGGAATCGGTGACCGTCACGACTGCGATCGGCCGCCCCTCCGACACCTCCTCGGCGAGGGCCGCCACGACCCGGGTGCCGGGGGGCGTGTGCACGGTCGCGTTCCGCAGCAGATTGGCGACCACCTGGTGCAGCCGGAAGCCGTCGCCGCGGATCTCGATCGGCTCCTCGGGGAGCTCGAGATCCCACTCGTGGTCGGGGCCCGCGGCGTGCGCGTCCGACAGCGCCTCGATCACGAGCAGCGTCAGGTCGACGGGCTCCTTCTCGAGGTCGCGGCCCTCGTCGAGGCGGGCGAGCAGGAGGAGGTCCTCGACCAGCGAGGTCATCCGGGTGGCGGCGGACTCGATCCGATCGAGGGAGTAGGCCGCCGACTCCGGCAGCTCGGTCCCGCCGCGCCGGGGCAGCTCCGCGTAGCCGCGGATCGCCGCGAGGGGAGTGCGCAGCTCGTGCGAGGCGTCGGCGACGAACTGCCGCACCTTGTCCTCGCTCGCCTGCCGCGACTCCAGAGCACCGGTGACGTGGTCGAGCATGCGGTTGAAGGCGGCGCCGACGCGGCCGACCTCGGTGCGGGTGTCGGCGTCCTCCTCCGGGACCCGCTCGACCAGCTCGACGGCGCCGCGGTCCAGCGGCAGCTCGGCCACGCGGGTCGCCGTCGCCTCCACCCGCTCCAGGGGCCGCAGGGCCACGCGGATGATCGCGGTGGCGACGAGGGCGACCAGCAGCATCGCCAGCAGCACCACCACGACGACCACCCAGGTGAGGGAGGCGAGCGTCTCGGCGACCTCGCCCAGGGGGACGCCGACGACGACGACGGAGCCCTCGACCGCCGCCGCGCGCACGCGGTAGGTCCCGAGGCTCCCGGGCAGCTCGATGGTCGCCTCCTCGCCCCCTGCGGCGACGGCCGCCGCGAGCACCGAGTCGGCCGGGTCCGAGAACTGCCGGCAGACCCCGTCGGCGTCGACGTAGGCGCCGATGAAGGAGCCGTCCGAGCCCTGGACGGCGGTGATGGTGCTGAGGTTCTGGCTCGGGCCGCCGCCGAAGGATCCGCTCGGGCAGGTCGTGGCCTGCTCGATCGCGCTCGACCCGCCGAAGCGGCTCGGCCCGTCGAAGTCCTGGAGGCGCGTGACCGACTGGCTGAGCGACGCGTCCGTGCTGCCGTAGAGGATCGAGCGGGCGGAGAGCACGCTGACCGCTCCCACGACGCCCGCCGTCACCGCGACGAGCGCGACCACGGCGACGACCATCCGCCGCCGCAGAGTCCACGGCGCGCGCCGGCCGCTGCGGGAGCTGCGGAGGGCGGAGCGGGTCGCGAAGTCGCCGAGCGACGGGCGGCCGGTGCGGCTCACTGGTCGGCGGGCTTCAGGAGGTAGCCGGCGCCGCGCACGGTGTGGATCATCGGCGAGCGGCCGGCGTCGATCTTCTTGCGCAGGTACGAGATGTAGATCTCGACCACGCTCGACTTGCCGCCGAAGTCGTACGACCAGACCCGGTCGAGGATCTGGGCCTTGCTGAGCACGCGGCGCGGATTGCGCATCAGGAAGCGCAGCAGCTCGAACTCGGTGGCGGTCAGCTCGATCTCGTCGCCGCCCCGGCGGACCTCGTGGCTGTCCTCGTTCAGCACCAGGTCCCCCACGACGACCTCGGGGTCGTCCGCGTCGTTGGCGAGCAGGGTGCTGCGGCGGATGAGTCCGCGCATCCGGGCGACCAGCTCCTCGAGGGAGAAGGGCTTGGTGACGTAGTCGTCGCCGCCGGCGGTGAGCCCGGCGATCCGGTCGTCGAGCGCGTCCTTCGCGGTGAGGAAGAGGACCGGGGTCTCGCTGCCGTCCGCGCGGACCCGCTGCAGGACCTGGAGGCCGTCGATGTCGGGGAGCATCACGTCGAGCACGATCACGTCGGGCCGGAACTCGCGGGTGATCGTGATCGCGGCGCGGCCCTCGGCCGCGGTGCGCACCTCCCAGCCCTCGTAGCGCAGAGCCATCTGGAGCAGGTCGGTGAGGGTGCTCTCGTCGTCGACGACGAGGACGCGGATCGGCGTCCCGTCGGCCCGCTTCAGGCGGGTGCGCTGCGCGGGGGCGAGGTGCTTCGAGGGGGCCGGGGTGCTCATGACTCCAGTATCGGGAGTTCCCTATGGATCGGCTATGACCGGCCGATGCCGTCGCTGTGCGCTCCCGATGCGTCCTCCGCGGGATCGGCGTCGAGCTCCTCCGGAGCGATCGCCGCGGTGCGCGCGTAGCCGCGGACCCGCCGGTCGATGAAGGTCGCCGCCCAGAGCAGGACGCCGATCACGAGCAGCACCCCCGCGATCCCGTACTGGGCCGTGTCGCGTCCCGAGGTGATCGGCAGCACCAGGTAGACGCAGGCGATCGTGCCCAGCACCGGCAGCACGGTGGGGGTCCGGAAGTGACGGTGCTCGACCGGCTGCCGCCGCAGCACCAGCACGGAGACGTTGACGACGGCGAAGACCGCCAGCAGGAGGAGCGACGTGGTCCCGCCCAGCAGCACCGCGATGGGGTCGGAGGGGTCGCGCGACACGTAGGCGGTGAGGAGCAGGGCGATCACCGTCGTGAAGAGGATCGCGGCCCACGGCGTGCGCCGTCCGCGCAGCACGTTCTGCAGGAACGGCGGCAGCACGCCCTGGCGGCTCATCCCGTAGAGCAGGCGGCTGGCCATCATCATGTTGATCAGCGCGCTGTTGGCCACGGCGAAGAGCGAGATGAAGGGCAGGAGCGTCGAGATCGGGAAGTCGGGCGCCGCGGCCTCGACGACCGTGACGAGCGGAGTGTCGTTGCCGGCCAGCTCCCCCACGGGGACGATCGCGACGGCGAGCGTGGACACGAGCACGTAGACCACGGCGGTGATGCCGAGACCCGTGAGCATCACGCGCGGGAAGATGCGGCTGGGCTCCTTCGTCTCCTCCGCCATGTTCACCGAGTCCTCGAAGCCGACCATCGCGAAGAACGCCAGCGAGGTCGCGGTGCTCACCGCGAGCAGCAGCGACTTGTCCTCCGGCGCCTCGAACGCGACCACCCGCGAGAAGTCGGCCTGCCCGCCGAACACCGCGAAGAAGCAGACGAAGATCACCAGCAGCAGGCCCGAGAGCTCGATCAGGGTGAGCACCACGTTCAGCCCGACGCTCTCGGCGACGCCCCGCAGGTTCACGAGGGCGATGCAGACCATGAACACCAGCGCGATGCTCAGCCGCGTCCCCGCGCCGTCCCCCAGGCCGAAGCCGATCGCGAAGTTGCTCGCGAAGGCGCCCGAGGCGGCGGAGGCCGAGGTGATCCCGCTCGCCATCACGGTGAAGCAGACGAGGAACGTGACGAAGTGGATCCCGAACGCCTTGTGCGCGTAGAGCGCGGCGCCCGCCGCCTGCGGGTACTTCGTCACCAGCTCCAGGTAGGAGCAGGCGGTGAGCGTGGCGACGACGAACGCGATCACGAAGGGGAGCCACGCGGCCCCGCCCACCTCGGCCGCGACCTGCCCGGTGAGGGCGTAGATCCCGGTGCCGAGGATGTCGCCGACCACGAACAGCAGCAGCAGCTTGGGGCCGAGCACCCGCTTGAGCTCGGGCGGGGCGGACGTCTCTCTCGTGGCGGTCATCGTCGGCCCCTCCCGTTGCGGATGAGCGCGAGCCTACGACCGCGGGCACCGCCCCGGGAAGAGCGGGCGCCCCCGGAGGAGGAGCCGACGACACCCACGACTCCGCCGTCGCGCCGTGCGCAGCGCAGCCTCCACCCCGCCGGCGGGAGGCTGCGCGAGGCCGGCTGACCGGATGCTGCCACGGCCGGAGCCTGCCCGGACGTCCCGTGGGCCCCCGACCCTCCGCCCCGCGCGGAGCCGGGGGTCCGCCGCATGTCCGGATGCTGCCGTGCCCGGATGCTGATCTGGTTCCGCCGACGGGCCTCCGCGAGGCTCGGAGGACCACGACGAGAGGACGCACCATGACCGCCACTGCACCCGCCGCCACCCCGCACCTCGGCCCCGTCGCCACCGGAGGCGCCCTCGCCTGGGCCGCGCTGGCCGCGCTGCTCCTGCTCGGGGAGCCGCACCCCGCGGCGGTCCTCCTGCTCGTGCTCGCCGCCGCCGCCGCGACCTCGCTGAGCGTCGTCGCCGTCGCCCGCCGGCAGCCCCCCGCCCGCCGTACCGGCGTCGTGATCGGTCTCCTCGCCCCCCTCCTCGCGAACGCCGGTCTCACTCCGCTCGCCGCGCTGGTCGGCCCGGCCGTGTTCGGAGCGGTGGCGCTGGTCCTCGCCGGTGAGCTCGCCGTCGTCGCGGTTCTCGCGCGGCGGCGCTGAGTGCGCGCCTCCTACACTCGGGAGGGTCGGGAGAACGGGGGGCCGCCGGTGCTGAGCGAGAACGCGATCGCGCTGTACCTGCACGCGTCCGTGCGCGGAGACTGGTCGCTCGAGAGCGCGTCGGACGAGCTCGGCGTCACCGTCGACGGCCTCCGCGAGGCGCGCGACGAGCTGATCGGGCTCCGGCTGCTCGCTCCGCTGCACGCGGGGGCGGAGTCGCTCGCCACGGCCGCGCCGGACATCGCCCTGGCCGAGCTGATCGCCGACGACGAGCGGCGCCTCCTCGAGCTGCAGACCGGGATCACCCGCCGCCGCAGCGAGCTGATGGCCCTCGTCCCCGCCTACCGGAGCGCCCGCAGCGCCCTCGCCGCCGCGGAGCAGGTGGAGGTGATCGAGGACCCGGCGACCGTCCTCCGGCTGCTCCTCGACCTGCAGCGCGGAGCCTCGGAGGAGGTGCTGATCGCCGCTCCCGGCACCAGCAGCGTGGAGCGGCACGAGGCGAGCGACGCCGTCGACCGCGAGCTGCTCGGGCGCGGCATCGCGAGGCGGACGCTGTACCACGACCGCCGCCGCGACAACGCGGCCCTCCGGCGCTCGGTCGCGGAGCTGGAGCCGCTGGGCGCGCGGTTCCGGACCCTCCCGGTGCTGCCCTTCCGGCTGGTGGTCTTCGACCGCTCCCTCGCGATCGTCGCCCGCTCCCGCGACGAGGACGACCGCGCCGCCCTGGTCGTCCGCTCCCCCGAGCTCGCGGCGACCCTGGCGCGCGTGTTCGATGCGGCGTGGGAGTTCGCAGCGCCCCTGCACGCGGCAGGTGCCGAGGAGGAGCCCTCCCTCTCCGCGGTGCAGCGGTCGATCCTGCAGGGCCTCGCCGCCGGGCTCACCGACGAGGCGCTCGCGGCACGGCTGGACCTCAGCGTGCGCACCTGCCGTCGGCACATCGCCGGTCTCTTCGAGCTGCTCGGCGCCGAGAGCCGCTTCCAGGCGGGCGTGCTCGCGGCCCGGCGGGGCTGGCTGCCGGTCCGACCGCGCTGACGCCGGCCGTCGGCGAGCTCAGCGCCGCGGAGCCGCGGTGTCGGAACGGGGTGTCCGCTAGCGGACACGTCCTCTTCCGGCTCTTGTCCCGGCACTCTCCCAGGTCGAACATGGGGACCGCCGCCGACATCCCCGATGACGGGCGGCCTCCGCACCGCGACACCGTACCCGACGGGACCGCGGCCCCGACGCCCGCGCCGTACCCGACGGACCGCGGCGCATCAGCGACCTGAGCCGAACGCGCGCACAGGCGCTCCTCCGGCGCGCCGTCCGGCACCCCCGACCGACGACGCTCCGGGCCCCCGCTTCCACCTACCCGAAGAGCTCACCCGTGAACCCCAGCACCCCCGCCCGCCCTGTTCCTCCCTCTCCACCCGAGATCCGCCCGCTCCTGACGCGCCAGCAGCGCGTCGCCAGCCCCCGTGCCGTCACCAGCCGCGCCAAGCAGCAGTCGCCCTCGCTCATCATGATCGTGCTGCTCTCCGGCGCCGGCGCGCTGCTCTACGGCGCCTTCCTGCTCAACCCGCGCAACATCGGCGACCCCCTCCCGTTCGCCATCGTCATCATCTGCGAGCTCTACCTGATCGGCCAGGCCGCGCTCACGATGTGGACCGCCCTGTCGAGCACGTACGACCCGCGCGACTCCGCCTTCCACTCCGCCCGAGCGACGCTCTACGGGAGCCCGGTCGACGGCATCCCGATCGGCGAGGACCTCTACCTCGGCCGCCGCCGCATCACCGTCGACGTCTTCATCACGACCTACAGGGAGGACCCCGCGATCATCGAGGAGACGGCCCGTGCGGCCCGCGACATGCGCGGCACCCACGTGACGTGGCTCCTCGACGACGGGGACGACCCGCAGGTCGCCGCGATCGCCGAGCGCCTGGGCGTCCGGTACGTGGTGCGCGAGGACCGCGCGGGTGCCAAGGCCGGCAACGTGAACCACGCGCTCCGTCTGACAGACTCGGACTTCGCCGTGATGATCGACGCCGACTTCGTGACCGTGCCGGAGTTCCTGGAGGAGACTCTCCCCTTCTTCGCCCACGACGACGTCGCCTTCGTGCAGGCCCCGCAGGTCTACGGGAACGCGCACAACTTCATCTCGCGCGGCTCCGCCTACATGCAGATCGTCTTCTACGCCCTCACCCAGCCGGGCAAGAACAAGTACAACTCCGCCTTCTGCGTGGGCACCAACGCCGTCTTCCGCCGCAAGGCCCTCGACGACATCGGCGGGATGTACGAGGGCTCGCAGTCCGAGGACATCTGGACGTCGATCTTCGTGCACGAGCGCGGCTGGCGCTCGATCTTCGTGCCGATGACCCTCGCGGTCGGGCGCACGCCCGAGACGATCGAGGCCTTCGTCCGCCAGCAGGTCCGCTGGGCCGTCGGCGGGTTCGAGATCCTGCTCAAGCACAACCCGTTCTCGCCGAAGCGCCGGCTCACGACCGACCAGCGCGTGCAGTACTTCATGACCGTCACGTTCTACTTCACCGGGATCGTGCCGCTGGGCCTGATCGTGCTGCCCCCGCTGCAGATCTACCTGAACATCACGCCGGTCAGCCTCGAGGTGCCGCTCGTCGAGTGGATCCTCTTCTACTGCGGGTTCTACGTGCTGCAGATCGGGCTCGCGCTGTTCATCATCGGCTCGTTCCGGTGGGAGACGCTGCTGCTGTCGACCGTCACCTTCCCGATGTACACGAAGGCGTTCTTCCTCGCTCTCGCGGGCCGGAAGCCGGCCTGGACCTCGACGGGCGCGACCGGGCAGGCCGCCTCGCCCTTCAACTTCATCAAGGTGCAGATGGTCTTCCTGGTGTTCCTGGCCGCGACCTCCGTCGTCGGCTTCCTCAAGGCGGAGTGGACCGCGGAGTACTCGGTGGCGCTCGCCTGGAACGTCCTGAACACCCTCACGCTCGGAGCGTTCGCGGTGATCGCGGCGCGCGAGCACGTCCTCCTGAAGCGCGCCGCCCGGGCCGAGGTGGTCGCTCCGAGCGGCCCCGCCGCCGCGGGACGCCACGGACTCGCCGTGGGTGCGGCATGACCGCGCTGCGCTGGCTCGGCTTCCTCGCCTCGTGCGCCCTCGCGCTCGGCGTCGCCGCCGCCGGCCTGGTCTACGCGAACAACTCCTCGCTCACCGTGCGGGCGGCGAGCGCTCAGCTCGTCACCGACGAGTACTCGCTGGGGACGCCCTACGCGGGCACGATCCAGGACCTCACGATCTCCCGCGGCGACGCGGTGGAGAAGGGCGACGTGCTCTTCAGCCTGCAGAGCACCGTCCTCGAGTCCGACATGCAGACGAAGACGTTCACCAGCGCCGATGTCGGCTACCGGATCGAGGAGGGCGGCCTGATGGTCTTCACGGCGGCGCTGGACGGCGTGGTCACGTCGGTCGACGCCGAGATCGGCTCCTTCGTCGAGGAGGACCAGATGATCGCGGTCGTCGCGATCTCGGACTCGATCCACCTCGAGAGCGAGTTCGTGCTCGGCGCCCGGGACTACTCGCGGGTCCCGATCGGCGGCACCGTCGCCGTGGCGATGCCGGACGGGACGACCGTCGACGCCGAGATCTACGACGTCGAGGTGGAGCGGTTCCACGAGGGGCGGGCGACGACCGTCATCCGCGCGCGCACCGACGAGATCACGACGCAGGACTACACCGTGGTCGGAGCTCCCGTCGCGGCGGAGGTGCGGCTCCGCGACGACGGCGACGGCTTCGGCGGCTGGCTGGTCGCCCAGCTCGGCAGGCTCTTCACGCCGGGCGGGTTCGCGCGGTGAGGCGCGGGGCGGGGGCGGCCCTCGCTCTCGCCCTCGCGATCGCAGGCCTCACCGGATGCACGTCCGACGGCTCCGCGTCCGACTGGGCCGTGGCAGCGTCCGTGCACGCGCGGGAGCTGCCGCAGGTCCCCGGCCCCTACGCGGGGACGGCGCGGCTTGCCGAAGGGGTGCGGCCGCCGACGAACTCGTGGGTGTCCGGACCGGTGTTCGGGGAGGATCTCCCGCTCTACTCAGGGATCCTCACCGTCACGCCGCGCGCCGACGGCTTCACCGTGGGCCTCCCGATCGTGGGGGCGGCTCCGCGGACCGTCTACGCCCTCGCCCGGGACGATCTCACCGTGACGGTCCCCTCGAGCGCGGTGGCGCTCTCCGCGTTCGACGACCTCGTCGCGCACTGGAGCCTCGCGGGTGCCGGTGAGCTCGTCGCAGCCGAGGGCTGGCCCTACGCCTCCTACCGGACCGAGAGCGCCCAGACGGTGCTGATCGGAGGCGCCACCGCTCCCGAGCGCGCGGCCGGCGGCCTGCTCCTGGTCACCGCGGGCGGACAGCGGTACGGGCTGGTGGCGCCCGCCGCCGCCCTCGATACGTTCCCCCGGATGACGCTGGACGGCACGCTGCTCCTCTTCGCGGTGCCTCCGGGAGCGAGCAGGGCGCGGATCGACGAGCTTCGGCGTCGTGCAGTGCCCCTCGAGGGCGCGAGCGTCTCCCACGACGTCACGGCGAGCACCACCACCACGACCTACGCGCTGCGGACCGAGGGCGGCGCCGAGACGTTCTTCGGCCTCGGGGCCGAGGGGGCGATCGGCTACGACACGCTCTACGGCCGGGTGGGGCTCCGTGCGGGAACGTCGTTCTCCCGCGCCGCCCCCACTATCGTCGAGTCGGGGGCGCTCGATCTCGGCTCCCTCACGGCCGAGGAGAAGACGACGCTCCGGACGCAGGTGCCACTCGACGCCGCGGCCACCCGCTTCGCCGCGCCCGACACCTACGGAGCCGGCAAGGAGCTCTACCGCGCCGCTGCTCTGCACCGTCTCGCCGTCGACCTCGGCCTGGAGGAGGTGGCGGCCGACCTGCACGACCGGATCGCCGCCGAGCTCGACCAGTGGCTCGACCCGCGCGGCTGCGCACCGGGTGCCGTGAAGTGCGTCGTCTACGACCCCGTGCTCGGAGGCGTCGTCGGCTCCGCGCCGTCGTTCGGGTCCGACGCGTTCAACGACCACCACTTCCACTACGGCTACCTGCTCTCCGCCGTCGGGATGCTGGCCGCCGAGGACCCGTCCCTCCTCGAGCGGTACCGGACCGTCGCGGACCTGCTCGCCCTGGATCTCGCCTCTCCCGTCGACACCGCCGAGTTCCCGCGGCTGCGCGTGTTCGACGCGTACCGCGGCCACTCCTGGGCCTCGGGGCTCGCGCCGGCCCGGGACGGCAACGACCAGGAGTCGGTGTCCGAGGCGGTCAACGCCTGGAACGGCCTCGCCCTTTGGGCCGCCGCCTCCGGGAACGCGCCGCTGCTCGAGGAGGCGCGCTGGCTGCTCTCCCTCGAGACGCAGGCGGCCGCAGACCTCTGGCTGAGCCCGGAGACGCCGGTCGGCTTCGAAGCGCCGTTCGTCGCGATCAACTGGGGCGGCAAGCGCGACTACGCCACCTTCTTCGACGCGACACCCTCGGCGCTGCTGGGGATCGAGCTGATCCCGATGCCGCCGTCGACCGCGTTCCTCCCCGACCCCTCGCGGGTCGACGAGCTCGTGGCCGGAGCCCCAGGCGCGCCGCTCGCCGACTACGTGCTGATGCTGCAGGCGACCAGCGACCCGGCCGCGGCTCTCGCGCGGGCGGAGCGCCTGCCGGACTCCTCGATCGACAGCGCCGACTCGCGCAGCTACCTGGTGGCGTGGATCCTCACCCGCTGATCCCGCACAGCCCGCTCAGCCCGCGTGCGCTCCGAGGAACGCGAGCGCCCGCGGCCAGGCGTCGGTCGCCGCCTCGGCCTGGTAGGTCTGCTCGTTCGCGTCGTTGAAGAAGGCGTGGCCCGCTCCCGGGTAGACGACGACCTCGACGTCCTTGCCCTCGGTCGCCTCGCGGATGCGCGGCACCTGCTCGACGAGGGGAGCGTCCTGATCGCCCAGGAACGCCAGCACCGGCACCTGCAGCGCGCCGAGCTCCTCGGCGGACGCGGTGACGTGCCCGTAGAACGGCACGGCCGCCGCCAGCCGCGGCTCGGCCAGCGCGAGCGCCCACGAGAAGGTGCCGCCGTAGCAGAACCCGGTGACGGAGACGCTGGTCGCGCCCTCCTGGCGCAGGAGCCGCTCGACGAGGGCGCGGAGGATCGCGACGGTGCGCGTCGCGTGCTCCGGAGTGAAGACGGGGGCGAAGAAGGTGCGCAGCTCGACCTGGCGCGGCAGGCGCCGCACCGGGTGGTCGTAGTCGGCGCGCTGCTCCTCGTCGAGCTGCTCGAGCAGGCCGCTGTCGGCCAGGAGCTCGGGGGCGACG
The DNA here is from genome assembly GCF_002932235.1 of Rathayibacter sp. AY1E3. Taxonomy (NCBI): domain Bacteria; kingdom Bacillati; phylum Actinomycetota; class Actinomycetes; order Micrococcales; family Microbacteriaceae; genus Rathayibacter; species Rathayibacter sp. AY1E3. Next base: position 292,867 of record NZ_PSVN01000002.1, on the reverse strand, counting down.
ACGCTGTAGCCCTCGGCCGCGTAGCGGTCGGCGACCGAGCGGATGTGCCCGTCGACCCCCCAGACCTCGTGGATCAGGATCAGCGCGCGGCCGCCCTCACCGCTGCGGTACACCGGTACGTCGTGCTCGGCCAGGGTCCAGGTCTCATCGCTCGTGGGCATGCTCGCACCCTAGCCCCGGACCCCGGGAGCACGCGTCGTCAGAAGTCGTACTCGCAGTTGCGGAGGTTCGCCACGTCCTCGGTGAGCGTCGGCTCCCCGCCGAGCAGGAACGCGTAGTTCTTCGAGTTGGAGGCCAGGAAGCGCAGCGTCGAGTCGTGCACGCAGTCGCGCTCGGTCAGCAGCACGGACGAGCCCAGGGCCGCCGCCGTCGTCGCTCCCGAGAGGGCGTCGGCGAAGGAGGACCCCGCGGCGAGGAAGACGCTGTCCTGCAGCAGCGACTGGGGGTAGGCGCTGTTCAGCTCGACGCTGGTCTCGTAGCGGTCGCGGCCGGCGATCCTCGAGACCGAGGGGGCGAGGCCGCGACGCTCGAAGTCCGCCACGTACGCGTCCCGGATCGAGGGGTCGCCGCCGAGGAACTCCACGTGCTCCGGCGCCAGATCGCGCACCGCGGTCGCGGTCGCGGAGTCGGCGCCCGAGGTCGCACCGTCGACCAGCAGCACGGGCTGCGCACGCCAGCCGGCGATCGGCGCGGCCGACAGGGCGTCGGGGAAGTTCGTGCCGGTCGCGACGAACATGTTCGAGTAGGGGCCGCTGCCGAAGGCGTCTGCGACGATCCGGCGGGAGGTGTCGTAGCGGTCCGTCCCGCCGATGCGCTCGGTGCCGCCGACGATCGAGCGGATCGCGGACAGGACCCCGGGGCTCACGCTCAGCTCGCTGCCGACGACCACGACCCGCTCCGGGCGGAGGCGGCGGATCTCGTCGGAGACGACCCGAGGCAGGCGGTCGGGATCGGTGAGCAGGAGCGCGCCTCCGAGGGCGGCGGCGGCCGGGCCGGCGCTCAGCGCATCCGGCCAGTTCGCCCCGCTGGCCACGTAGAGCACCGGGATGCCCGGGGAGAAGTAGCCCGTCGCCTCCACCGAGGTCGCGTAGCGGTCCGATCCGGCGAGGCGGCCGGTGTACTGCTGGTAGTCGCTGCTCAGCGAGAGGTCGATCCCGGCGGCCGATCCGCCCACCGGGACGCGCACGTCGCCCGCGTCGCCCGAGCGGAGGACGTGGTCCCAGTAGCTGTCGTCGATCACGTCGTCGCGGCTCGACGCCCGGACGAGGTAGTCGCCGGGGACGACCTGCTGGAACGAGTACGGGTTGTCGCCGCCCGTGATCAGGTCGAGCTCGCCGGTGCGGAAGTAGCCGTCGGTTCCCGGGTCGCGGTACCAGATGTCGACGCGCTGGTCGCCCGCGACGCCGCTCAGGCGTCCCTCGAGCGACCCCAGCCGTGCGGTGCGCAGCTGCACGCCGGCCGCCGGGGCCTGAAGCGGCTCGGCGCTGCGGGCGACGGCGCTGCCGCCGGACCAGAGGTCGGCGTACAGGTCGGCGTTGTCCTTGATCAGCAGGTAGTAGGTCTGCCCGGCGGTGAGCCCGTCGATGCTGAAGGTGAGGTCGCCGGCGACGGAGTGGTTCCCGAGGAGCCCCGCCTCGCTCGACCAGACCTCGACGTTCAGGAGGGCGCCGCGGGGAGTGGTGGTCGCGATCGAGCCGTCGGCCTCCTCGACCACGACACGGCCGCTGATCGACGCCGCAGCGCTCGCACGGGCGGCGCTCGGCGCCTCGTCCGGCACGGCGGGCAGGGGGGACTCGGCGCTGGGCTGCCAGAGAGGCTGCCCCTCGGGGAGCACGATCGAGCGGGGCGCGTCGGAGGCGGCGCCGAATGCGGCGACGGGGGCGGCCGACGGCGCGGCCGCCGATGCGGCGGAGGCGAGCGGGCTGGAGGTGATCGCCAGGGCGGCGACGAGGACCGCGGAGGCGGCGGACCTCAGAACGAGCGGGGACACGGCGGAGTGCCTGCTTCCAGGAGGAGGTCGCCCTGCGGCCGACCCGGCGGAGGGGATCGCGCTCATGCTAGCGGCGGCCCGCGCCCCGTCGTCCTCCCCGATCAGGGGTCAGGAGACAGGCGGCGCGACGAGGATGTCGTCCCACTCCAGAGCGCGCTCGAACCGGAAGCCGTGCCGCTCGTAGAGGCGGCGGGCGTCGCTGCGCTTCAGCACGTCGAGCCGGAAGGGCAGACCCGGCCGCGCCTCCTCCGCCATCACCCGGCGCAGGACGGCGCCGCCGACTCCGCGTCCCTGTGCGTGCGGCGCCAGGTAGAAGTGCTCGATCCAGACCGCGTCCGGCTCGACCCGCGCGGCGATGCTCCCGGCGAAGGCGCCGTCGAGCTCGATCACCCGGGTGAGCTCGGGCCGGTAGCCGTCGAGGAAGCGGTGCCGCACGCGGTGCTCGTCGTAGCGGTCGAGCGTCTCGAGCGACGGGCGCATGACGACCGCGCGCAGCTCGGCGATCGCTGCCGCGTCCTCCGCGGTCGCGGGGCGGAGCGACCAGCCGGCGTCGTCGGCCACGGTCAACGGCCGCGGGGCTTGCGGGTGCGCCGCACCGCCGGCGCGGACGCCTTGGCGCGGGCCGGCTTCTTCTTGCCGCCGCCGGCCCTCTCCGCCTTCTCGCGCGCCTCCCGCGCCTTCGCCTTGGCGGCCTTCGCCCGCGACTCGACCTTCGGCGTCGCGGCGGTTCCGCGCGTGGTGTTCGCGCTGCGGCCGCGGACGACTCCGATGAAGTCCTCGACGTCGTCGCCCTTGTCGTCCGTCACCCAGGCGAGGCGGACGGAGGAGGGAGCGACGCCGGTCACCGGCACCGCGGTGACGTCCTTGCGGCTGTGCACGCGCGCCACCGACTGCGGCACGATCAGCACGCCCACGCCGGCCGCGACCTGCTCGACCGCGTCGTCGAGGCCGGCCATGCGCGGCAGCGGGCGCCGCGAGCCGTCCGCGAGCTCCTCGGCGACCGCGGCCCACTCCGGCACGTCCTCCGGATCCTGGAGGAGGTGCTCGCCGGCCAGCTCGGCGACCTCGAGCTCGTCCGCGGCGGCCAGGGCGTGCTCGCGGCCGACGACGGCGACGGGCTGCTCGTCGTAGAGATGGATGGAGCTGAGGGCGGAGGAGGAGACGTCGCCGCGGACGAACGACAGCTGCGCGCGGCCGTCGAGCAGCGCCTGCTCCTGATCGCGCTCGGCGACGACGGTGATGCGCAGCGGGAGATCGGAGCGGCGCTGGCCCCAGACGCGGGTCCACTTGGTGGGGGTGACGCCGGGCACGAGGGCGACGGCGAGCACGGGGCCGGCGGGGACGGCGTCCCCGGCGTCGGAGTCGGCGGCGTCGGAGTCGCTGTCCTCGGCGTCGAGATCGTCGGAGTCGAGATCGTCGGAGTCGAGGTCGTCGGAGTCGCCGTCCTCGGAGGCGCCGTCCGTGTCGTCCGACTCGGCTCCGGCGCCGACCGCACCCGATCCGGCCGACGCGTCGACAGCCGCCGCGTCCGCCTCGCCCTCCGGACGCCCCTCCGCCTCGGGAGCGGCCTGCGGGTCGACGGTCTCGGGCTGCTCGCTCATCCCCTCAGGGTAGGTGGTCCGCGCCGCGCCGGTAGGGTTGCCGCATGGCCAAGGCGACACAGACGATGAAGGCTGCGACCGCGGCGAAGAAGCTGCAGGTCTACCTGCCCGCGACCCCGGAGGAGTTCCAGGAGTCGGCGATCACGCGCGAGCAGTACGACGAGCTCGCCGCGAACCCGCCCGCCTGGCTCGTGCAGCTGCGAGAGGAGGGGCCGCACCCCCGCTCCGTCATCGCCTCCCGGCTGAACGTCTCCATCTCGGGGCTCGCCCGCGGCGGCGTCACCGAGGCGCTGACCACTCCCGAGATCCAGGCCCTGCTCGACGAGGTCCCCGAGTGGCTGCGCGTCGAGCAGAACCGCTACGCGGAGGTCCGCCGCGAGCAGGCCCGCATCAAGTCCGAGCGCGCCGCCAAGGCCGCCGACTGACCCCACCCCCGCCTGCATGACCCCGATCCGGCGCGGGCGACGTGGCCTGCGGACCGGAGCGGGATCCCGCCGAGGGGAGCCGCGCGGCTACTGGTTCGAGAACGCGGCGTCGAACGACGCGGTCGGGGTCCTCCAGAGCAGCGAGCGGATGAAGCCGACGGCCTCCTTCGCGCCGTGGAGGCGGTCCATCCCGGCGTCCTCCCACTCGATGGAGATCGGGCCGGAGTAGCCGATCGACTCCAGCGCGCGGAACGCGTCCTCCCACGGGACGTCGCCGTGCCCCGTCGAGACGAAGTCCCAGCCGCGGCGCGGGTCGCCCCACGGCAGGTGCGAGCCGAGCACGCCGGCGCGGCCGTTCTTCGGGCGCAGGCGGGTGTCCTTGCAGTCGACGTGGTAGATCCGGTCCTTGAAGTCGACGATGAAGCCGACCGGGTCGATGTCCTGCCACATCATGTGCGACGGATCCCAGTTGAAGCCGAAGGCCGGGCGGTGCCCGATCGCCTCGAGGGTGCGCACGCTCGACCAGTAGTCGTAGGCGATCTCGGACGGGTGCACCTCGTGCGCGTAGACCACGCCGTTCGCGTCGAACTCGTCGAGGATCGGGTTCCAGCGCGTCGCGAAGTCCTCGTACCCCTCGTCGATGACGGAGGCCGGCACCGGCGGGAACTGCGCCACGTAGGGCCAGATCTTCGAGCCGGTGAAGCCGACGACCACGTCCACGCCGAGCTTGCGGGCGACCCGCGCCGAGCGCTTCATGTCCTCGGCGGCGCGCTCCCGCACCCCCTCCGCGTCGCCGTCGCCCCAGGTGTAGTCGCGCACGAGTGCCTTGTGGCGGAAGTCGATCGGGTCGTCGCAGACGGCCTGGCCGGTGAGGTGGTTCGAGATGGCGAAGACCTCGAGGCCGTAGCGGTCGAGGATCTCCAGACGCGAGGCGGCGTAGGCGTCGTCCTCGTCCGCGCGCTTGAGGTCGAGGTGGTCGCCCGAGGCCGCGATCTCGAGTCCGTCGTAGCCCCACTCGGCGGCGAGTCGGGCGACCTCCTCGAAGGGCAGATCGGCCCACTGCCCGGTGAACAGCGTCACGGGGTGGGTGGCGGGGTAGGTCTTCTCGTCGCTCATGCGGCGATCTCCGTCCGGTCGTCGGCGGCGGGCACGGTCACCCAGGCGCCTGTCTCGGCCGCGTCGAGCACGGCCTCGGTGATGCGCGCCGCGCGGAGGCCGTCGGTGAAGGTCGGCAGACCCTCCACGTCGGCGCCCGCCACGGCGGCGTAGGTGTCGCGGGCGAACGCCGTGAAGGCGTCCTGATAGCCCATCGGATGACCGCTCGGCACGATCGAGAGCCGGGCCGCATCGGGCGCGAGGATCGAGGCGTCGCGCGGCACCAGCAGGGCGCTGTCGCGCCGGCCGACCCACAGCGTCTCGGGGAGCTCCTGCTCGAAGCGCAGCGACTCCTCCAGCCCGGACACCTCGAGCACCAGCTCGTTGCGGTGGCCCGCGGTGACCTGCGAGACGAGGAGCGTGCCGACGGCGCCGCCCTCGAGCCGGACGATCAGGCCGGCCACGTCCTCGGTGCTCACCGGGCGGCCGCCGCGCTCGGCGTGGACGGTGCTCGTGATCGCGGCGAGCGAGTCGATCCGGTCGCCGGTGACGAACTCCAGCAGGTCGACCAGGTGCGAGCCGATGTCGCCGAAGGCGCGCGAGCGGCCGCCGGCGGCCGGGTCGACGCGCCAGTTGTCGTCGGAGGCGCCCAGCAGCCAGTCCTGGAGGTAGCTCCCGCGGACCGTGACCAGACGGCCGGTCTCGCCGGAGGCGACGCGGGCACGGGCCTCGCGCACCATCGGGTGGAAGCGGTAGGCGAACGGGACGGTCGCCACCACGCCGGCGGAGGACGCGGCCGCAGCGAGCGACTCCGCCTCCCGAAGCGTCGCGGCGAGCGGCTTCTCGCAGACCACGTGCTTGCCCGCCTCGATCGCCGCGAGCGCGAGTGCGGCGTGCGTGGCGTTCGGGGTGCAGACGTGCACGAGGTCGATGCTCTCGTCCTCGATCAGGGCCCGGGCGTCCGGGTAGGCACGCTCGACGCCGAGCTCGGCCGCCGCCCGCTCGCCCTTCTCCGGGGTGGAGGAGGCGACTCCGGCGAGCACCGCTCCGGCGCTGCGGGCCGCGCGGCTGTGCACGGCCGCCATGAAGCCGCCGCCGAGCACGCCGACGCGCAGGGGCGCGGGCATCAGGAGAGGGTCGCTTCGGTCGGGTCCCAGCTCTCGGGCAGTGCGGGGCGGGGCGTCACGGAGCTCGTGACGAGGACCTTCTCGCCGGTCTCGGCGGCCTCGAGGAGCGAGAGCATCACGTCGGTGACGTGGTACGCGAGGTCTCCGGAGGCGGCCTCGGGGCGGTCGGCCCGGATCGCACGGGCGAGCTCGAGCACGCCGGTGCCGCGGGAGGCGGTCGAGCCGGTCGCCGCGATGACCTCCGGCTCGGCGGACCCGCGGCGGTGCAGGGTGATCTCTCCGTCGTGCTGGTTCGGGTCGGGGAGGACGAGGGTGCCCTCGGAGCCGTTGATCTCGACGAAGCCGGTGCGCGGCAGGCTCGACTCGAAGCTCCACACGCCCTGGGCCGAGGCCCCGGACTCGAAGCGGAGCAGCCCACCGATGTGCGTCGGGATGGTCACCGGGAACTCGGTGCCCTCCTTCGGGCCGGAGCCCACGACGCGGGTGGCGCGGGCCTGGGACGAGACGGCGGTGACGCTCTCGACGGGGCCGAGGTTCTGCACGAGCGTGGTGATGTAGTACGGGCCCATGTCCAGCAGCGGTCCGCCGCCCTCGGCGAAGAAGAACTCCGGGTTCGGGTGCCACGACTCGGGGCCGGGGCCCTGGAAGAGGGTGAGGGCGGAGAGCGGCGTGCCGATGGCTCCGCTCTCGATCACGCGCTGCGCCGTCTGGAGGCCCGCGCCCAGGAAGGTGTCGGGAGCGGTCGCGACGCGCAGCCCCTTGTCCTTCGCCAGCGCGAGCAGCTCGATCCCGCTGTCGCGGTCGAGCGAGAAGGGCTTCTCGGTCCACACGTGCTTGCCCGCCTCGACCGCGCGGCGCGCGACCTCGACGTGCGCGGCCGGGATCGTGAGGTTCACGACGATCTCGATGCCCTCGTGCGCGAGGAGCTCCTCGACGGTGCCGGAGGCGGGGACGCCGAAGGCCTCGGCCTGGGTCCTCGCCCGCTCGAGGTCGATGTCGGCGACGAAGAGCACCTCGAGGTCGGGGAAGACGGTGAGGTTGGTCAGGTACTGGGTGCTGATGTTGCCGGCGCCGATGACGCCGACGCCCACGCGGCCGGTGCCGCTCATGCGCCGAGCCCCGAGACGTAGCGGTGGGCCGACTCCAGGCCCTCGAAGATGTCGCCGGCGTAGGCGTCGAACTCCAGCACGGGCAGGGCCTGCGGAGCGGCGGCGAGGATCGCCGGGACGTCCATCGCGCCCTCGCCCGCGGGCAGCTGCTCCTGGGTGTCGGCCGAGATCGGGCCGTCCTTCACGTGCAGGAAGCGCACCTGGTCGCCGAGGCGTCCGAGCACCTCGACCGGGTCGTCGCCGCCGACGGCCGCCCAGTAGGTGTCGAGCTCGAGGACCATGCGCGGGTCGAGCAGGCCCGCGAGGTGCTCGAAGGCGCTGCGGCCGTCGACGCGGTTCTCGAACTCGAAGGCGTGGTTGTGGTAGCCGAGCACCAGGCCGCGGGCGGCGGCGGAGTCGACCAGCGCGTTCAGCTCGTCGGCGATGCGGGCGACGTCGTCCGCGGTGGTCCAGCGGGTCGGGTCGACGTAGGGGTCGATCACGGTCTCGACGCCGAGCGAGGCGGCCGTGTCGAGGATCTCGTCGACGGTGGCGTCGCCCTGAGGGCCGAGGAGGCGCGCGTGGGCGCTGGGAGCGCGCAGTCCGCTGGCCGGGAGCGCTACGCGGTAGGCGTCGGCCAGGTCGACGAACCCGAAGAGCTCGACCGTGGTGAAGCCGATCGCCGCGAGGCGGTCGAGGGTGGCGGGAAGATCGGCCGCGAGCGGCTCGCGCACCGAGTACAGCTGGACAGAGAGGTCTGGGGGTGTGGCCACCGGTGGGGCTCCTGATCGCATCGGAAGGTGTGCCTCGAACCCTACGCGGACTTTTGCTCACGGACAAGCAAAACTAGCCCTGCGCGCCCGCCAAGTCGGGCGCCCGCCGCACAGAAGCACGGGCGCTGTGGTTGACTCTGGCCATGTCCCCGCGCCGCCGCATCACCGTCAGCGCGGTCGGCGAGCTGCTGCTCCTGCTGGCCGACGGGGCTCCCCGGACTCGGGCCGACGTGGTCGCCGAGACGGGCCTGCCGCGCGCGGCCGTCTCCGCCCAGCTCGACGTCCTCACCGCCTCCGGCCTGGTCGCCCGACAGGACGACGCCCCCTCCTCCGGCGGCCGTCCCGCCGCCCGCGTGGCCTTCGACCCCCGGGCGCGCAGCCTCCTCGCCGTCGACCTGGGCGCCGCGCACGCCGTCGTCGCCCTGACCGACCTCGACGGCACGGTCCTCGCCCGCCGCCGCGAGAGCATCGCCATCGCCGACGGCCCCCTCGCCGTCCTCGGCCACGCCCTCGACGTCGCCGCGGCCCTGCTCGGCCGGACTCCGGCGGCCGGCCCGCTCGCGGGAGTCGGCGTCGGCGTCCCCGGACCCGTCGAGCACGCGACGGGCCGCCCGGTGAAGCCGCCGATCATGCCCGGCTGGGACCGCTTCGACATCCCGGAGTTCGTCGGCCGCCGCCTCCCCGTACCCGTCCTCGTCGACAACGACGTGAACCTGCTGGCGCTCGGCGAGCACGCCGACCACTACGCCGACGTGGACGACCTCCTCTACGTGAAGGTCTCCACCGGCATCGGAGCCGGGATCGTCAGCGGCGGCGCCCTGCAGCGCGGAGCCCTCGGAGCCGCGGGCGACCTGGGCCACGTGCAGGTCCCCGGCGACCGCGGCGAGGCCGACCTCGAGGCGATCGCGAGCGGCTCGGCGATCGCCCGCCGGCTGACCGAGTCCGGGATCGACGCCGCCAGCACCTCCGACGTCGTCACCCTGCTGACCGGCGGGGACCCCACCACCGTCGAGCTCACGCGCGCCGCCGGCCGCGACATCGGCGAGGTGCTCGCCACCTGCGTGAACCTCCTGAATCCGTCCGTCATCGTCGTCGGCGGCAGCATCGCCCAGGCCAGCCACGAGGTCCTCGCCGGGGTCCGCGAGGTCGTCTACCGCCGCTCCCTCCCCCTGGCGACCCGCGCGCTCGACATCGTGCAGGCCGCGGCCCAGGGCGGAGGCGTCCGCGGTGCCGCCCTGATGGTCCGGCGCCACCTCCTCTCCCCCGCGCACGTCGACGCCTTCCTCGACGCCTGAGCCGCCGGCGCGGGCCGTAGCGCCCCGGTGAGAGGGCGCGGGTCGGCGTGCCGATTCGACCGGGCGCCGCAGGGGGCAGAGAATGAATCGGTGCCCGACCTGCAGCTCTCCTTCCCCTGGGAGACGCAGCCCGTCTTCACGGACGCCGAGCCCCCGCACCTCCGGAGGGTCGTCGCCGACTCCTCGGACCGCGTCGCCTGGCTCCGCGCCCGCTCGCGCGGCATCACGGCGACCGACGTCGCCCGCCTCTCCTCCCCCGCCGCGATCGGCAAGGCAGCGCTCGACAAGCTCTACGGCACCGGCTTCGGCGGCAACGCCTTCACCGACCACGGCCGCGCCCGCGAGCCCGAGATCGCCGCCTGGGTGCGGAGCGAGCACGCGATCGAGCCCAGCAGCACCCTCTTCCACGCGAGCCAGGAGCGGCGGCACCTCGCCACGCCCGACGGCATCGGCCTCCGCGAGGACGGCCGGCTCGAGCTCTGCGAGATCAAGACCACGACGAAGCCGTGGCGGAGCATCCCGCGCCACTACCTGCGGCAGGTCTTCTGGCAGCAGTACGTCCTCGGCGCCGAGCGCACGCTCGTCGTCTGGGAGCAGCACCGCGACTTCGTGCCGATCGAGGGCGAGCCGAACTCCCGCTGGGTCGACCGCGACGAGGACGAGATCCACATCCTCGTGCGGCTGGCGGGGATGCTGATGGCCGAGCTGCACGAGCGGACGCGCGCCCGGTGACGGTCCTCCTCCTGCACGGCCTGGGCGGCGACCGCTCCCAGCCGCTGGGGCTGCTGCGCTCCGCCCTCCCCGCCGGCAGCGAGGTCATCGCTCCGGACGTCCGCGCCCACGGCGCCTCCGAGCTGCTCGGCGCGCCCGGCGACTTCGCCCTCGAGGCGCTCGCCGACGAGGTGACGGAGGAGATCGTGCGCTCCGGAGCCGTGCACAAGCCGCTCACGGTGCTCGGCATCTCGATGGGCGCGGCGATCGCCCTGCGCCTCGCCGTCCGACGCGTGCTGCCGATCGACCGCGCCGTCTTCGTGCGTCCCGCCTTCACCGCCGAGCCGCTGCCCGAGAACCTCACCGTGTTCCCCGTCATCGCGCAGCTGCTGCACGACCACGGCGCGAAGCGCGGCGAGCGGATGTTCCGCGCCTCGGGCCTGTTCGCGCGCGCCGCCGAGGTGTCCCCCGCGTCGGCGGAGGCGCTGACGCTGCAGTTCCGCTCCCCGCGCGCGGCCGAGCGCGCCGTCCGGCTCGCCCAGATCCCGCGGAACGCCGCCTACCGCGACTCCGGAGAGCTGGGCGAGGTCATCGCGCGCACCCTGGTGATCGCGGCCGAGCGCGACCCCGTGCACCCGGTCGAGGTCGCGGAGGCGTGGGCTAGGGCTCTTCCGGATGCGGACTGCGAGCGGGTGCCGTCGCGGGACGAGGGCTTCGCCGCTCAGCAGGACCGGATCCGCGGGCACGTCCGCGGCTGGCTCGCTCGGCGCTGAGGTCCTCGAGCGCGAGCACCAGGCCGACGAACGCGAGCCAGAGCACTGCGATCGCCGTCGCCACGAACTCGAGCGTGCCGCCGAGCCGCAGCCACACGCGCAGGAGCGACAGGATCCCACCCGTCCCGGCGACGACCGCCACCGAGATCCCGGCGGCGAGCGAGAGCCGCGCGACCGCAGGGCGCCCCCGCACGGTCGCCAGCTGGAGCATCGCGGCGCAGGCGGCCCCGAAGCCGAGCACGGCGGCCGAGGTGTGGATGAGGTCCTGCCAGCGGAAGGCCGGCCCGACCGGCAGCGGGCAGCCCGCCGTGCAGGTCACCTGCGAGGCGAGCGCGAAGCAGGCGGCCGCCAGGAGGATGGCGCCCGCCGGGCGGAGGGCGGGCAGCAGGCGGGCGCGCACGGGCCAGGCGCCCGCGGCGATCAGCGCACCGCCGGCCGCCACGAGCAGAAGGGCGGCCTCGAAGGCGCCCGCCGTCGGCAGGTCCGGCGCGCCCATCTCGCTGACGTAGACCCAGCGGCTGGTGCCGATGCTGATCCGGGCGGCCAGGAGGACGACGAGCCCGGCCAGGACAAGGAGGGCACCGCCGACCAGCAGGGTACGTCGGCGTCGCATCCCCTCATCGTGCCAGACCGGGCGCCCGCGGCTCCGCGCGCCAATCTTCTCCCGAGGGTGACACCCCCGTAACAGCGCCGACTCATTGCCTCGATTGACTGGTCGCGGCGTCGGATGCGGGGATCGGGGGCGACGTCCTCGGCACGCTCCACCCGCACGCCTCAGCGACAGGAAAGGCGACGATGCACACCAGCGCGCTCGGGCACGGCCTCGCGATCGGCGAGATCCCGGAGGAGGTCGTCCTCCCCGACACGATGACGGCGGCGGTGATCGACGCGCCGGGCGACGCCTCCGCCCTGCACCTGGCGACCGTGCCGACACCCTCCGCCATCAACGCCGAGTTCACCGTGAAGGTGGTCGCGGCCGGCGTGAACCCGCTCGACGCGAAGACGCGCGCGGGCCAGGGGGTCGCCTCGCAGATCGCCTCCTACCCGGCGGTCCTCGGCCACGACTTCTCGGGCGTCGTCGTCTCGAGCCCCTACCCGGCGCATCCGCTGCGGCCGGGCGACGAGGTCTACGGCTTCGTCATGGTGCCGCGCTACTCGGGCTCCTACGCGGAGTACGTCAGCGTGCCGAGCGTCTCCATCGCGCGGAAGCCGTCGACGCTCTCGCACGTCGAAGCGGCCGGCGTCCCGCTCGCGGCGCTCACCGCCTGGGGCATGGTCGTCGAGCTCGCCAAGGCGCACGAGGGTCAGCGGATCCTCATCCACGCCGGGTCGGGCGGAGTCGGCCACTTCGCGGTGCAGTTCGCCGCCTACTTCGGCGCCTCGGTGATCGCGACCGGCTCGACCCGCAACCTGCAGTGGCTGCACGAGCTCGGCGCCGCGCAGGTGATCGACCACACCGCCGAGCGCTTCGACGAGCTGCTGTCCGGCGTCGACGTGGTCATCGATCTGGTCGGCAACGTGCACGACGACACGGGCTCGCGCTCGCTGAGGGTCCTCCGCCCCGGGGGCCTGATCGTGAACGCGCCCACCGGGAGCTGGCCCGGGTTCTTCGAGGAGGCGGCCGCTGCGGGCGTCCGCGCCTCCACCTACCGCGTCGCTCCCGACGGGGCGACCCTCGGCGTGGTCTCGCGCCTTCTCGAGTCGGGCGACGTCCGCGTCTTCATCGACGGCATCTTCCCCCTCGCCCGCGCCTGCGAGGCGCACGAGCAGCTCGAGACGGGCCACACCCGCGGCAAGATCGTCCTCACCGTCTCCGAGGGCTGATCTCCGCGAGAGGCCGCTCCGGTACGCCACGCCGAGCGTGCCGCGTACCCGGGTGGCGTCTCGCGGGGAGGGTCAGGCGAGAGAGCGCTCGAGGACGAAGTCGTCCTCCCAGCGGTCACCGACGAGGAAGCGCTTGCGGCCGACGACCGCGAAGCCGTGCTTGGAGTAGAACCGCTGAGCACGCGCGTTCTCCTCGTTGACGCCGAGCCAGACGCCCGCGGCACCGTGATCCCGCGCCTCCTCGAGGGTCGCGGCCATCAGCGCGGCCGCCGCTCCGGAGCCGTGCCGGCCGGGCAGGAGGTAGAACTTGCTGAGCTCGACGGGCGGACGCAGCCGGATCGCCGCGACGACGTCGGCGTCGGCGGGCTCCCCGCGCACGAGCATCGCGTAGCCGGTCAGCGCGCCGGAGTCGTCGTCGACCAGGAGCGAGCGGAGCGGATCGGCGAGGTGGTCGCGGAAGCGCTCGACCGAGAGCACGGTGCGCACGAACTCGGCCTTCGCCTCCGCGGTGGTGTGCGGCGGGCAGGCCAGCGGGAAGGTCGCGGCGGCCAGCTCGGCCAGGGTCTCGGCATCGGCGGCCGACGCGCGGCGGACGGTCACGGGAGGCGCGGCGGAGTGGAGCGGCGGATCACCGGTCCAGTATGCCGGGACGACGAAGGAGGGGGCCCGCCGAAGCGGACCCCCTCCTCACGTCAGTGCGTGCTCGGCTCAGGCCAGGACGTTGACGTCCAGCGGGATGCCGGGGCCGAAGGTCGTCGAGACGGCGGCCTTCTGGATGTAGCGGCCCTTCGAGGAGGACGGCTTGAGGCGGAGGATCTCGTCGAGCGCGGTCTTGAAGTTCTCCTGGAGCTGCTCCTCGGTGAACGCGGCCTTGCCCACGACGAGGTGCACGTTGGCGTGCTTGTCGACGCGGAACTCGATCTTTCCGCCCTTGATCTCGGTCACGGCCTTCGCCACGTCCGGGGTCACGGTGCCGGTCTTCGGGTTGGGCATGAGGCCGCGGGGGCCGAGCACCTTTCCGAGACGGCCGACCTGGCCCATGAGCTCCGGGGTCGAGACGGCGGAGTCGAACGAGGTGTACCCGCCCGCGACCTTCTCGATGAGCTCGGCGCCGCCGACCTCGTCGGCACCGGCGGCCAGCGCGGCCTCGGCGGCCGGACCGGTCGCGAACACGATGACGCGGGCGGTCTTGCCCGTGCCGTGGGGCAGGATGACCGTGCCGCGGACCATCTGGTCGGCCTTGCGGGGGTCGACACCGAGCTTGAGGGCGACCTCGACGGTGCTGTTGAACTTGGCGGAACCGGTCTCGCGGGCGAGCGCGACGGCCTCGTCGGCCGTGTAGAACTTGCCCTCTTCGAGCTTGGCCGCGGCGGCCCGGTAGGCCTTCGACTTCTGTGCCATGTTGTTTCTCCTTGAAACGAGAATGTGGTTCTAGAGCCTGGCGGGCTCTCCCACGGGGGTGATGGAGTTCTGGTGGTGCCGCGATCGCGGCCCTGACTGCTGCTCGCGGGAGGCGGAGAGGTCCTGCGGAGGCGCTTCCGGCCCGGGCGTGCGGCCCGCTGAGGGGCCGCCGTCGGGTTCTCGAGGCTTCCGCGGTGGGTCCGCGCCGGTGGGCGCGACGCTCCCGCCGTCGAGCAGCGCGTCGCGCTACTCGACCGTGATGCCCATCGAGCGGGCGGTGCCGGCGATGATCTTCGCGGCGGCGTCGATGTCGTTGGCGTTCAGGTCGACCTGCTTCGCCTCGGCGATCTCGCGGACCTGCGCCTGGGTGAGCTTCGCGACCTTCACGGTGTGCGGGGTCGAAGAGCCCTTGGCGACGCCGGCGGCCTTCTTGATGAGCTCCGCCGCGGGCGGGGTCTTCAGCACGAAGGTGAACGAGCGGTCCTCGTAGACGGTGATCTCGACGGGGATGACGTTGCCGCGCTGCGACTCGGTCTGCGCGTTGTACGCCTTGCAGAACTCCATGATGTTGACGCCGTGCTGACCGAGCGCCGGACCGATCGGGGGCGCGGGGTTGGCCGCGCCGGCCTTGATCTGGAGCTTGATCAGGCCGGTGACCTTCTTCTTGGGGGCCATTCTGATTCCTTTTCTCAGGGTTCGAGCGGTCGGGGGCTCCCGGCCGCTCTCCCGCGCATCCGACGGTGCCGGATCGCGGTGGAGGAGGGTCGTCCGACGCGCACAGAGGCGGGCGCCGACACGAAAACCCGTACGAGCTTACACGAGCGGGGCCACCCCCGATAGGGCGGAGGAGGGGCCGACGCCCGGGTGCGCGTGGGGCGGCGTTGGAGGGGGCGCCGCCCGGAACGGCGAACGCCCCCTCCGACCTGCGGAGGAGGCGTTCATGCGGCGCGGAGGCGACGCGTCAGAGCTTGGTGACCTGGTCGAACGACAGCTCGACCGGGGTCTCGCGCTCGAAGAGCGAGACGAGCACGGTGAGCTTGCCGCTCTCGGGCTTGATCTCGCTGATCGAGCCGGGAAGACCCGCGAACGAGCCCTCCTTGATGGTGATGGTCTCGCCGATCTCGAAGTCGACCTCGGCGGGCAGCACGCGCTGGGCCTGCTTCTGGCCCTTGGCACCGGAGGTCTTCGAGGGGGCGACGTCCTTGATCTCGACGAGGCTCTTCAGCATTGTGAAGGCCTCCTCGAAGCGCAGCGGGGTCGGGTTGTGGGCGTTGCCCACGAAGCCGGTGACGCCCGGCGTGTGGCGGACGACCGACCACGAGTCCTCGTTGAGGTCCATGCGCACCAGCACGTAGCCGGGGATGCGCACGCGGGTGACCATCTTGCGCTGGCCGTTCTTGATCTCGACCACGTCCTCCATCGGGACCTGGACCTCGAAGATGTAGTCCTCGGCCTCGAGCGAGACCTTGCGGTTCTCGATGTTCGACTTCACGCGCTTCTCGAAGCCGGCGTAGGAGTGGATGACGTACCACTTGCCCGGCTTGCCGCGCAGCTCGGTGCGGAAGGCCTCGTACGGGTCGATGTCGGCGAGGTCCTCACCGGCGGACTCGGCGTCCTCGGCGGCGACCTCGGCCTCGTCCTCGACGGCCTCGAGAGCCGCTTCGGCCTCCTCGACGGTGTCGATGTGGGCGGCCTCGTCGACGGCGGAGTCGGCCTCGGGGTCGTCGACGGAGCCGATGGCGTCCAGCGCTGCCTCGAGGTCGGAGGCGAGGTCATCCTCGGACTCGTTCTCGTCGATGATGCTCAGCGCACCCTGCTCGGCGGGCTCGACGGCGTCCTCAGCCTGCGACTGGACGTCGCCCTCCTGCTCCTCCTCGACCTCCGACGACTGCTCGGCAGCCGTCGCCCAGTCGACGTCGTCGCGGTTTCTGTCAGACACTCGTCACAACTCTCTCTCGATCGATCGGTCGCGCCCCTCGGGGCGCGTCCCGCTGTCGCCGGCACCCTCCGCTCGCGCGGCCCGGATGCTCTCGGGTCAGGCGGCGGGTGTGCCGAACACGTACGTCACGGCCAGGGCGAACACCCAGTCGAGGAAGGACACCAGCGCCATCATGATGACGACGAAGATCAGCACGACCACGACGTAGTTGCCCAGCTCCTTGCGGGTGGGCGTCACGACCTTCTTCAGCTCGGCGATGACCTGCCGGATGAAGAGGGCGATGCGCGCGAACGGGTTTCGCCGCGCGGCTCGCTGCTGATTGGCGATCGCGACGACGTCCTCGCTCGGCTCGTCGACTGCTTTCCCGGCCACCTGCACGCACCTTTCCCGCACCGGAACCTCCGGTGTGGCCGACCGCCCGTCATGGGCGGCCCTGGACCGATGACCGCAGCGTCGCGGGGACCGCGTGCGACGGGCATCGATGTGCAGGGCGGACAGGGCTCGAACCTGCAACCTGCGGTTTTGGAGACCGCTGCTCTACCAATTGAGCCACCGCCCTATGGATGCCGTTGCGAGCATCCGAGGAGGAGACCGACCCGCCGCCCCACCGCCGCGACCCTCGCGGGCGCTGTGGATGAGGGCAGAGATCGACTACCTCGGACGAGTGTACGTGGACCCGCAGGGCGTGTCCAGCCGAGCGGCGGGGGGCCTCGGAGCCCCGTGCGCGCGCAGGATACGCTGGCCGTCGTGTCCTCCACCACGCGCATCTCCGCCCGCATCGCCGCCATCGCCGAGTCCGCCACTCTGAAGGTCGACGCCAAGGCGAAGGCCCTCCAGGCTCAGGGCCGCCCGGTCGTGTCCTACGCCGCCGGCGAGCCCGACTTCCTCACTCCCGAGCACATCGTCGAGGCCGCCTCGGCCGCCGTGCTCGACCCGGGGAACTACCGCTACACCCCCGCGGCGGGCCTCCCCGACCTCCGCGCTGCCATAGCTGAGAAGACGGCGCGCGACTCCGGATGGGCCGTCGACCCCTCGCAGGTCGTGGTCACCAACGGCGGCAAGCAGGCCGTCTACCAGGCCTTCCAGACCCTCCTCGACGACGGCGACGAGGTGCTGGTGCCGACCCCGTACTGGACCACCTACCCCGAGGCGATCAAGCTCGCCGGCGGCGTTCAGGTGGACGTGTTCGCGGGCGCCGACCAGGGCTACCTGGTCACCGTCGAGCAGCTGGAGGCCGCGCGCACCGAGCGCACCAAGGTGCTCCTGTTCGTCTCCCCCTCCAACCCCACCGGCGCCGTCTACTCGGCCGAGCAGACCCGCGAGATCGGCGAGTGGGCCGAGGAGCACGGCCTCTGGATCATCGCCGACGAGATCTACCAGAACCTCGTCTACTCCACCGGCGACCAGGACGACGCGAGCCCGCTCGAGCACGCGACCTCGATCGTCGAGGCGGTGCCGGCCCTGCGCGACCGGACGATCCTCGTCAACGGCGTCGCGAAGACCTACGCGATGACCGGCTGGCGCGTCGGATGGATGGTCGGCCCGGCCGACGCGATCAAGGGCGCCTCGAACCTCCAGTCGCACCTCTCGAGCAACGTCTCGAACATCTCGCAGCGCGCCGCGATCGCCGCCCTCACCGGCCCGCAGGAGCCGGCCGAGGAGATGCGCCTGGCCTTCGACCGCCGCCGCCGCACCATCGTCGCCGAGCTGAACGCGATCGACGGGATCGAGTGCCCCACCCCCGGCGGCGCGTTCTACGTCTACCCCGACGTGAACGGGCTGCTGAACCGCGAGTGGAACGGCACCACCCCGACGACCTCCCTCGAGCTCGCCGACCTCATCCTCGAGCAGGCCGAGGTCGCCACCGTCCCCGGCGAGGCCTTCGGACCGAGCGGCTACCTCCGCCTGTCCTACGCCCTCGGCGACGACGCGCTCCTCGAGGGCGTGCGCCGCTTGCAGCGGCTCTTCGGCACCGTTTAGCCCTCCTCCGCCTGCGCCGTCGATCGGCAGCGGCGGCTCGACGACGGGGGTGCGTCGCAGAGAGCGGGGTGCGCAGCGCGGACGACGATCCGTGACACGCGGACCGCCGATCGCCGCTCGACCGTGCCGCACTGTGACGGCGGGTACTGCGACGGGCCTGTCCGACAGGTGAGGGGTGCGTGGCATCTCGGGGCGGGGAGGGCAAGAGGGAGGCGGAAATCGGGGATCACTGTCGCCGGAGGGGTAGGACAGGGCACGCTGTGACGATGAGCGAAGACCACGCCGTCCGAGTCCGCGACCTGCGGAAGGACTACGGGGGCGCTCCGGCGGTCGCGGGAGTCTCCTTCGACATCCACCGGGGCGAGACCTTCGCGCTCCTCGGCCCGAACGGCGCCGGGAAGTCGACGACCATCGAGATCCTCGAGGGCTACCGCGACCGCTCCGGCGGCGAGGTGTCGGTGCTCGGGGTCGACCCGCGCCACGGCGACCTGGCGTGGAAGGCGCGTCTGGGGATCGTCCTGCAGTCCAGCGGCGAGTCCGGCAACGCGACGGTGCGCGAGCAGATCGCGCACTTCGCCAGCCTCTATCCGCGACCGCGCGACGTCGACGAGACCATCGAGGCCGTCGGGCTGACGTCCAAGGCCCGCTCGCGCATCGGACGCCTCTCGGGCGGCCAGCGCCGCCGCGTCGACGTCGCCCTCGGCATCATCGGCCGTCCCGAGCTGGTGTTCCTCGACGAGCCCACCACGGGATTCGACCCCGAGGCCCGCCACTCCTTCTGGGACCTGATCGCTCTGCTCAAGAGCGAGGGCACGACCATCCTGCTCACCACCCACTACCTCGACGAGGCCGCCCGCCTCGGCGACCGCGCCGCCGTGATCTCCGGCGGGCGGCTCCTGGCCATCGGCCCGATGAGCGCGATCGGAGGGGACGAGGCGCGCGTCCCGATCGTGCAGTGGCGCGAGGACGGCGTGCTGCACCGGCTGCGCACCACCGAGCCCGCCCGGACCGTCGCCGAGCTGCACGCCCGGATCGGGGAGCCGACGGCGCTCGAGGTCGTCCGCCCCAGCCTCGAGGACATCTACCTCGACCTCATCCGCGAGGACCGCGACGCGGTCGACCTGATCGGAGAGCCCGCGTGACCGCCGTCGCCACCCGCCCCCGCACCCTCTCCACCGGCCCGGGACGCACCGTCCGCCTCGGACTCGCCCGCGCCCGCTACGAGATCCGCTCGTACTTCCGCGCTCCGGACCAGGTGTTCTTCACCTTCCTCTTCCCGGTGCTGCTCCTGACGATCTTCTCGGTCGCGTTCGGCGACACCGCGGTGATGCAGGCGAACCCGCAGGACCCGGGCATCCCGATGGCCGAGTACTACGTGCCGGGCCTCGCCGCGGCCGGGATCCTGCTCTCGGGCGTCCAGAACCTGGGCGTCGACATCGCGGTCGAGCGCGGCGACGGCACGCTCAAGCGCCTCGCGGGGGCACCGCTGCCGGTCTTCAGCTACTTCATCGGCAAGTTCGGCCAGGTGCTCGTGACGAGCCTCGCGCAGACGGCCCTGCTGCTCCTCGTCGCGGCGACGGTGTTCTCGGTCGAGCTGCCCACCGACAGCGGGCGCTGGGCGACCTTCGCCTGGGTCTACCTGGCAGGAGTCGCGACGTCGGCCATCCTCGGCATCGCCGTCTCCGCGCTGCCCCGCTCGGGCAAGAGCGCGACCGCCGTGATCGTGCCGCCGCTGCTCGTGCTGCAGTTCATCTCGGGGTCGTACCTGTCGTTCACGACGCTGCCGGACTGGCTGCAGAACACGGCTAGCGTCTTCCCGCTCAAGTGGATCGCGCAGGGCATGCGCGCCGTGTTCCTGCCGAGCGGGTTCGAGGAGGCGGAGGTGAACGGGTCGTGGGACCTCGGCGGCGTCGCGCTGGTGCTCGGTATCTGGCTCGTCGTGGGGCTCGTCGCCTGCCGCTTCGGCTTCCGCTGGATCCGCCGCGACAGCTGAGCCGGAGGAGGCCGCGGCCGGAGGGCGCGCGTCCCCGCGAGCGCGGGGCCTGCGCGCGCAGACCGCGCGGACTCAGACCGCGGTGCCGACCACGACGGGCTCGGGGTGCAGCAGTACGCCGAACTCCGCCAGGACGCGGCCCTGGACGTACCGGGCGAGCTCGGCGACCTGTTCGGCCGTCGCTCCTCCGCGGTTGGTCAGGGCGAGGGTGTGCTTGCTCGACACGGCGGCCCGCGAGCCGGGCAGGGCGAAACCGCGCGAGACGCCGGCGTGCTCGATCAGCCACGCGGCGCTGAGCTTCACCAGGCCGTCGGCGCGGGGAGGCACGGGCAGCCCGACGGGCGCTCCTGCCTCGACCGCGGCGAGCGGGGTGATGACGGGCGCCTCCGCCGTCGGCTCGACCGGCCAGCGCGGCGCCTCGGGCGGCAGGGAGTCGGCGAACGCGCTCGTGACGAGGGGGTTGGTGAAGAAGGAGCCGGCGCTCGCGGTGTCCGGGTCCTCCGGATCGAGGACCATGCCCTTGCCCGCACGCAGCGCCAGCACGGTCTCGCGCACCCGCGCGAGCGGCACGCGGTCGCCGAGCGCGACTCCGAGCGCCGACGCCAGCTGACCGTAGGCGACGGGAGTGCCGTCGCCCTCGGCGCCGACCTCCTCGAGCGCGAACTCGACGGCCAGCACCGCGCCCCGGCGGCCCTGCTTGATCACGGAGGTGCGGTAGGCGAACTGCAGCTCCTCCGCCGTCAGCCGGACGGGCTCGCGGGCGCCCTCGTCGAGGAAGTCGACCGCGACCAGCGTGTCCGAGAGCTCCTGGCCGTAGGCGCCGATGTTCTGCACCGGCGACGCACCGACCGTGCCGGGGATGCCGCTGAGAGCCTCGAGACCCGCCCAGCCGCGCTCCACGGTCGTCGCGACGAGGCCGTCCCACGACTCGCCCGCCTGGACCCGCAGGAGCACGCGCCCCGGCTCGTCGGAGGGGAGCCGCTCGACGCCGGTGGTGCGCACGCGCACGACCGTGCCCTCGACCCCGTCGTCGCCCACGAGGAGGTTGGAGCCGCCGCCGAGCAGCAGCCACGGCTCGTCGTCCGACCACAGGCCGACGAGCGTCTCGACCAGCTCCGCCTCGGTGGCGGGCTCGACGAGGCGCTCGGCGGGTCCGCCGACGCGGAGGGTGGTCAGGGCGGAGAGCAGCGGCGCGGAGGTCACGCGAGTCGGACCCGTGCCTGGGCCTTGCCGAGGACGGACTGGCCCTCGACCGAGACGGCGAGGTCGACGCGGACCCAGCCCTCCTCGGCGTTCACAGCACCGATCCTGGCGACCACGTCGATGGCGGCGCCGTCGCGCGGGTCCACCACGACGGGGCGGGTGAAGCGCACCTGGTAGTCGACCACGCGTCCGGGGTCGCCGACCCAGTCGACGACGACCTGCACCGCGGTGCCCATCGTGAGCATGCCGTGCGCGAGCACGCCGGGCAGGCCGACCTCGGCGGCGACGTCGTCGCGGTAGTGGATGGGGTTGAAGTCGCCCGAGGCGCCCGCGTAGCGCACCAGGGTGCCGCGGTCGATCGGGAAGCGGCTCTCGGCGACGACCTGGCCGACGCTCAGCTCGGCGAGAGCGGGCAGTGCGGTGCTCATTCGTCTCCCCTGACCACGAGGGTCGAGATCGCGGTGACGACGTGCTCGCCGCTCGCGTCGACCATGCGGGACTCGGTGGTGACCATCGAGTGGGCGCCGAGCTTCTTGATGGCGGCGACCGAGAGGGTCGCGGTCAGCTCGTCGCCGGCCACGACCGGACGGGACAGCACGAAGCGCTGGTCTCCGTGCACGACGCGGCTGAAGTCGATCCCGCCGTCGGGCTCGGCGAGCAGCTGCTGGAGCGTGAACTCCTGCACGACGACGGCGAAGGTGGGCGGAGCGACGAGGTCGGGGTGCCCGGCGGCGCGGGCGGCTTCGACGTCGTGGTGCAGGGGGGAGGTCGCGGAGACGGCGCGGGCGAACTCGCGCACCTTCTCGCGCCCCACCTGATAGGGCTCCGTGGGCGCGAAGACGCGCCCGACGAGTTCGGGGTTCACTGGCACCCGGCCATACTAGGCGCTGCCGTCGCGGGGCCCTCGGGGCTCCGGAGGCGCCGCCTGTGGTCACCCGGGTATGACCACCGAGAATTTCCCATCCGTGTATGGCTGACCCGCGGCCGAACTTCTCCGAAGCTGGCGGGCATGTCGACACCCACTCCCGAGCGCGACTGGGCGACCTACGCCCGCGAGCTCGGCACCAACATGCACCGGGCCCGCATCGCCAAGGGCGCCAGCCAGGAGCGGATCGCCCACGCGGCCGGGCTCGCGGGCTACACCTACCAGAAGTTCGAGAAGGGCGAGTCGAAGCCCGGCTCGCCCGCGAACCCCACGCTGCACACCCTCCTCGCGCTCTGCGAGGCGCTCGAGATCGAGCTGACGGACCTCCTGCCGCCCGACCCGCCGCGCACCTCACGCGGCGCCGAGTAGCCGGAGCACCGCGCCGGCCAGCCGCGACCCCGAGCTGAGATCGAGGTCGACCTCGCCGAGCCCGTCGGCCTCCAGGCGGAGCCTGTCCTCCCCCGACTCCCCCGGGCGGCACAGGGAGACGTGCACCGTCGCGCCCGCGGCCCCGTCTCGGCCCGCCCAGAGCACCACCGGGAGCGAGCTCGCCGCGGAGCGGTGCAGCCGCTCCCCCGCCGCGACCAGCTCGTCGTGCTCGCCCGCGCACCAGCGCGGGCACCCCTCGTCGTTCCTGCCGTCCATCCGCTCCTCCACGTTCCGCACCCCTCGGTCGAGGAGACCAGCCCACCAGGCGGTACCGACACCGAGGGCCCGCCGCGCCCCGATCCCGACCGGGGTGTGGACAGGAGACGGTCGTCCGCCCGTTGTGGAGGAGCGAGGACCAGGGTCCCATACGCAGATGGTGCCGCCAGGGGTCCGGCGCGAAGCGCCGGCGCGGTGTCAGCGGTGGACGATCAGCCAGGTCGCGATCGCGGTGGTCGAGCCCGTGTTGACCATGCGGTGCGGCCGCTCGCACGGGAACGTGATGGCGTCGCCCGGCCCGAGGACGACCGACTCGTCCTCGAACTCGACCGTCAGCTCTCCGAGCGTCACCGTCCCCATCTCGAACCCGTCGTGGCGGAGCAGCTGCCGGTGCGCCGTCGAGGTCGAGCCCGGCGGGTAGGTCGACTCGAAGAAGTCGACGGCGTCCAGCGGACGCGGCGCCAGACGGCGGAACAGCACTCCGCCCTCGAGCGCCACGGGCGCCGACTCGCGCGCCCGGACGACCGCGGTCTCGACCGGCGCCGACGCGCCCTGGTCGAACACGGCGGACAGCGGGACCCCCAGCGCGTCCACGAGGGCGATCAGTCGGCCGACCGAGGGCTGCATCGCTCCGCGCTCGATCTGCGAGACGGCGCTCACGGAGATGCCGAGTCGCCCGGCGAGTGCCTTCAGCGACAGGCCCGCCGAGAGCCGCAGCTCCCGCAGTCTCGCGCCGAGTCCGGCCCCGTCCGCGATCGCCCGGGCGGCCGCCTCGTCGGGCGCGGTGTCGTCGGAGGGCATGGCCCGTCCCCTCTCGCGGATCGTCACACAGCCGTAACGGAGCCGAAACGAGCGGCGGCCTCCCGACTCGTAGCGTGGCCCGCGTGAAGTGATCACTTCACTCGGAACGCTCTCCGCGACGCCCCGCCTCCTCGGCCGGACGTCCCGACCACCCTGACACATCCGCTCCGTGCCGCTCTGCGCACGACCGCCCGAGAGGTGGATCCACCCATGTCCGACCGCGTCACCGCACCCCGAGTCACCGCACCCCCCGTCGATCCGGATCCCGCCGCGGCGGCGAGCGCCGCCTACGACGACCGCCTCTCCAACGAGGACCTCGCCCCGCTCCGGAAGCAGCGCTGGTCGAGCTACAACATCTTCGCGTTCTGGATGTCGGACGTGCACAGCGTCGGCGGGTACGTGACCGCGGGCTCGCTCTTCGCGCTGGGCCTGGCCGGCTGGCAGGTGCTCGTCGCCCTGGTGGTGGGCATCGTGATCGTGCAGGTCTTCTGCAACCTCGTCGCCAAGCCCAGCCAGGTCACCGGCGTGCCCTACCCCGTCATCAACCGCGCGATCTTCGGCATCCGCGGCGCGAACATCCCGGCGATCATCCGCGGACTGATCGCGATCGCCTGGTACGGCGTGCAGACCTACCTGGCGGCGCAGTCGCTGAACATCGTCTTCCTCAAGTTCTTCCCGGGCATGGCCGCCCTGAACACGCCCGAGGCGTCGTTCCTCGGCCTCTCGGCCCTGGGCTACCTCTCCTACGCGATCCTCTGGGTCGCGCAGGCCGCGCTGTTCTGGCGGGGCATGGAGTCGATCCGCCGCTTCATCGACTGGGCGGGACCGGCGGTCTACGTGGTGATGCTCGTGCTGGCCGTCTACCTGGTGTCGCAGGCGGGCTGGGAGAACATCTCGCTCACCCTCGGCTCCGGCGAGCCGCTCGACCTCGCCGCCGCGGTGCCGGTGATGATCTCGGCCGTCGCCCTGGTCGTCTCCTACTTCTCGGGCCCGATGCTCAACTTCGGCGACTTCTCCCGGTACGCCCGCAGCTACGGCGCCGTGAAGCGCGGCAACCTGCTCGGCCTCCCGATCAACTTCCTCTTCTTCTCCCTCCTCACCGTGATCACCGCCTCGGCGACCGTGCCGGTCTTCGGCGAGCTGATCACCGACCCGATCGAGACCGTCGAGCGGATCGACACCTGGTTCGCCGTGCTCCTCGGCGGGCTCACCTTCGTCATCGCGACGATCGGCATCAACATCGTCGCCAACTTCATCTCCCCCGCGTTCGACTTCTCGAACGTCAACCCGAAGAAGATCAGCTGGCGGATGGGCGGCATGATCGCCGCCGTCGGCTCGGTGCTGCTCACCCCGTGGAACTGGTACTCGAACGACACCGCCATCCACTACACGCTCGGCATCCTCGGCGCGCTGATCGGACCGCTGTTCGGCGTCCTCATCGCGGGCTACTACCTGATCAGCCGCCAGCGCGTCTGGGTGGACGACCTCTACACGATGAGCGAGAAGGGCCGCTACTGGTTCTCGCGCGGCTTCAACCCCAACGCCGTCTGGGCGACCGTGATCGGCGGAGTCCCCTCCGTCGCCTCGGTGCTCGTGCCGCGCTGGATCGCGGAGGCGGGAGGCGCGGAGTTCACCTGGCTCGGCGACTACAGCTGGTTCCTCGGCTGCGGGCTCGGGTTCGTCGCGATGGCCGTGCTCGAGCGGCGCGCGCCGCGGATCGGGCGCCTCGACGAGGACCTCGAGCACGTCAGCGACGGCTCGACCGTCTGAACCGGCCGGCACGGAGGAGGGATCCGCTCCGGCCGCTCCGCATCCCGCGGACCGGCGGCCGGGCGGGTCCCTCCCCCTCCCGGCACCCGAACCGAGGAACCACCATGCGCATCACCGTCGTCAACCCGAACACCAGCACTGCGATGACCGCGGCGATCGGCCGGGCCGCCCGCTCCGTCGCCTCGCTCGGCACCGAGATCACGGCCGTCACCCCGCCGATGGGTCCGGCGTCGATCGAGAGCCACTACGACGAGGCGCTCGCCGTGCCCGGCGTCCTGCACGAGATCGCCCGGGCGGAGGCGGCCGGCTGCGACGGCGCGGTCATCGCGTGCTTCGGCGACCCGGGCGTCGACGCCGCGCGCGAGATCGCGAGCGGCCCGGTCGTGGGGATCGCCGAGGCCGCCATGCACATGGCCGCGCTCGTCGGCCGGGGCTTCAGCGTGGTCACCACGCTCTCGCGCACGAGCGGCCGCGCCTGGGACATCGCCCGCCGCGCCGGGTTCGGCGACGCCTGCCGCCAGGTGCGCGCCTGCGACATCCCGGTGCTCGAGCTCGACGACCCCCGCTCCGACGCCCGCCGCGCGATCCTGGCGGAGTGCGCCGAGGCGCTGACCGTGGACGGATCCGACTCGATCGTGCTGGGCTGCGCGGGCATGGCCGACCTGTGCCGCGACCTCTCACAGGAGCTGGGCGTGCCCGTGATCGACGGCGTCGCCTCGGCGGTGCGCCTCGTGGAGGGGCTCGTCGCGATGGGCGTCAGCACCTCGCGGCGCGACGAGTACGCCGCGCCGCGGACGAAGGCGATGGCGGGGCTGCTCGCTCCGTTCGAGCGGGTCTGAGGCTCCGCACCCCGCACGGTCGGGTGTTCTACCGGACCGCCGGGCCGGACCCACCTGCGAGGATCGGGGGATGAGCGTCCTCCGCGATCTCGGCCTCGGTGCCCGGCTCTTCCTCCGCGGCTTCCGCACCTGGGTCCGCTCGCCGCGGGCAATGCTCCTCGGCGCGATCCCGCCCCTGATCGTCGGCCTGGTCTTCGTCGGCGTGCTGGTCCTGGTGCTCACGCGGGTGCAGGACGCGGTGACCGCGCTCACCCCGTTCGCCGGCGGCTGGGACGAGGGCACGGCCGCCACCGTCCGCCTGGTGCTCTCGATCGCGGTGGTCGGCGCCGTGCTCGCCCTCGGCGTGGTCCTCTTCGCCGCGGTGACCCTGCTGGTCGGCGACCCCTTCTACGAGCGGATCTGGCGGCGGGTCGAGGACGACCTCGGCGGCGTGCCCGACGAGCGCGAGAGCACCTTCTGGCAGGGGGTCGGCCGCGGCCTCCGCGACTCCGCCGTGCTGGTCGCCACCTCCCTCGGGATCGGCGTGGTCCTGGTGCTGCTGGGCCTGGTGCCGCTGGTCGGCTCGATCGTCGGCCTCGTCGCCGGCGCCCTGGTCGGCGGGAGGGCCCTCGCGCTCGAGCTGACCGGGTTCGCGGGCGACGCCCGGGGGCTCTCCCTCCGCGACCGCCGCCGCCTCCTCGGCGAGCACCGCGCGGTCTCGCTCGGCTTCGGCATCGCCGTCTACCTGGCGTTCCTCGTCCCCGGGGGCGCGGTCGTCGCCACCCCCGCCGCGACGGCCGGCGCGACCCTCCTGCTCCGGACCCTGCGGGGCGAGCCGACCGAGCGGCCGGCCGCCTGACACCGCTTGGCCGCCGCCCGGCTCTCCCCTAGACTCGCCGCGTGCGCACGTCGATCCGAAGCCCCTGGTGGCCCGCCTCCTAGGCGGACCGACGCGCAGACCCCTCGCACGCGACCGCCTCCTCCGGGCGGTCGTTCTGCATGTCAGGGCCCGGGTGGGGCACGACCCGATTCAAGGACCACGATGACCTCGCTCCTCTCCCGCATCCTCGCCTCCGACGGGACGCTGCCGTTCGCGGTGGTCCTCCGCCAGGGCCGCGACGCCGTCGACGTGTTCACGGGCGACGTGCTCGACGTCGAGGGCCTGGCCGACATCCCGCTCGACGGCGACGACGTGCTGACCCTCGTGCCCTACCGGCAGGTGCGCGAGCGCGGCTTCGCGGCGAAGGACGACGGAGCCCCGCTGCGCAACCTCGTGGTGCGCGAGCGCGAGAGCGTCCCCCTGGCGGAGGTGCTGCGGCTCCTGCCCGAGCGGGAGATCCCGGTCGAGGAGCGCGGCTTCGACGTGCCGGACGACGAGTACGCCGACATCGTCCGCCGGGTGATCGAGGACGAGATCGGCCGCGGCGAGGGCGCCAACTTCGTCATCAACCGCGCCTTCGTCGCGCAGACCGACGCGCCGCCCGTCGAGGCGGTCCTGGCCTGGTTCCGCCGCCTGCTCACCGACGAGTCCGGCGCGTACTGGACCTTCGCGATCCACACCCCCGGTGTCGACGGCGCGCAGACGGTCACCGCCGTCGGCGCGACCCCCGAGCGCCACGTCTCGGTGCGCGACGGCGTCGCGATGATGAACCCGATCAGCGGCACCTTCCGCCACCCCGCGGCCGGACCCACCGGGGAGGAGGTGCTCGCGTTCCTCGCCGACGTCAAGGAGAGCGAGGAGCTCTTCATGGTCGTGGACGAGGAGATGAAGATGATGAGCGCGGTCTGCCCGGACGGCGGCCGCATCCTCGGGCCGTTCCTCAAGCAGATGTCGCGGCTCAGCCACACCGAGTACCTGCTCGAGGGCCGCACCGGACTCGACGTGCGCGAGGTCCTGCGGCTGACGATGTTCGCGCCCACGGTCACCGGCTCGCCGATGGAGAACGCGTGCGCCGTGATCGCCGAGTACGAGAAGGAGCCGCGCGGCTACTACTCCGGCGTGCTCGCCCTCTTCGAGCCGGAGGAGCACGGCTACACGGTCGACGCCCCCATCCTCATCCGCACCGCCTACCTCCGCGCGGACGGCCGCCTCACCGTGCCGGCCGGCGCGACGCTCGTGCGCCACTCCACCCCCGAGGGCGAGGTCGCCGAGACGCGGGCGAAGGCGTCGGGCGTCCTCTCCGCCCTCGGCCTGCTGCCGCACCGCGAGGTGCCGCCGGCCCTCGACCTGAACGCGCAGCCGGGCGTGCAGGAGGCGCTCGAGGCGCGCAACGAGCGGCTCGCCTCGTTCTGGCTCCGGCCCCAGGCGCCCGAGCACATCGCCGGCCTCGCCGGGCACACCGCGCTGATCGTCGACAACGAGGACCAGTTCACGACGATGCTCGCCCACCAGCTGCGCCACCTCGGGATGGACGCCCGGGTCGAGCGCTGGTCGGAGGTCGCCGACGTGCTGAGCGACGACCTCGTCGTCTTCGGCCCCGGCCCGGGCGACCCCCGCGACGACTCCGACCCGCGGATCGCGCACCTGCGCTCGCTGATGACCACCCGCCTCGAGGCGGAGCGGCCGATGCTCGCCGTCTGCCTCAGCCACCAGATGCTCTCACTGCTGGCGGGCCTCCCGGTCGAGCCGCTGCCCGCGCCCCGCCAGGGCGTGCGCCTGGCGGTGGACGTGTTCGGCGAGGACGCCGCGATCGGCTTCTACAACACCTTCTCCTCCGTCGCCCCCGGCGTCGCGCGCACGCCCCGGCTGGGGCTCGAGGTGTCGGTCGATCCGGAGACGGGAGTGGTCAACGCCCTGCGCGGCGAGCACGTCGCGTCGGTGCAGGGGCACCTGGAGTCGGTGCTCTCCTCCGACGGCCTGCGCACCCTGGAGCGGCTGGTCCGCACCGCGACCGCTCAGCCCGCGCGCGCATGAGCGACCTGCGGCTGATCGCGTCGCCCGCCTTCCCGGCCGAGCTGCAGGAGGCGGTGGCCGCAGCCGTGCGCGCGGCGGCCGAGGCGGCGCGCGGCTGGTACGGGCGCGGCGACAAGGTCGCGGCGGACGAGGCGTCGGTCGCGGCGATGCGCGCCGTGCTGGCCGACGCTCCGTTCGACGGCGTCGTCGTGATAGGCGAGGGCGAGAAGGACGAGGCCCCGATGCTCGCGAACGGCGAGCGCCTCGGCCGCGCCTCCGCTCCCTCCTGCGACGTGGCGGTCGATCCGCTCGACGGGACCCGGCTCACGGCGGAGGGGCTCCCCGGCTCGGTGAGCGTGATCGCGCTGGCCCCGCGAGGCACGCTGTTCGACCCGCGTGACGTCTTCTACATGGACAAGCTGGTCTGCTCCGGAGCGGGCCGGGGCGCCGTCTCGCTCGACCTCCCTCCCGCCGAGAACGCCGCACGGCTGGCGGCGGCGCTCGGGAAGCCCGTCGCGGAGCTGGTCGTCGTCGTGCTCGACAAGCCGCGTCACTCCGGGCTCATCGCGGCTCTGCGCGCGGCCGGGGTCGCGCTCGAGCTGCGCGGCGAGGGCGACGTGTCGGTCGCGATCGAGGCGGCCGATCCCGCGGGCCGCGTCGACCTCGTCCTCGGCATCGGCGGCACCCCGGAGGGAGTGGTCGCCGCCTGCGCCGTCCGCGCCCTCGGCGGGGTCATGGAGGGGCGCCTCGCCCCCCAGACCGCACCGGAGCGCGCCAACGCCCTGGCCGCCGGCCACGACCTCGACCGCCTGCTGACCCTGGAGGACCTGGTCTCCTCGGACGACGTGCTCTTCGCGGGCTGCGCGGTCTGAGACCTCTCCCGGCAGAGGGCGCGGCCCGCCCCGCTCCGGAGCCGGGGCGGGGGTGACGGATGTCACGGCACCTCGGTGACAGAGGAGCGAGGCACTGCGGCGACCCCCTCGACAGGCTGAGGGCATGACCTCGACCGACCTCGCCGTGCAGGCGACCGCCCTCACCAAGAGCTTCGGCTCCGTCGCCGCCGTCGCCGGAGTGGACCTCACCGTCCGGCCCGGCGAGATCGTCGCCTTCCTCGGTCCCAACGGCGCGGGCAAGACCACGACCCTCGACATGCTCCTGGGCCTCTCGGCCCCTGACACCGGCGAGGTCACGGTGTTCGGACGCTCGCCGCGCACGGCGATCGCGCACGGGCTCGTCTCGGCCGTCCTGCAGACCGGCGGCCTGCTGAAGGACCTCAGCGTCCACGAGACACTGGAGCTGACCGCGAGCCTCTTCGCGGACACCCGGCCGATCGACGAGGTGCTGGAGCGCGCGGGGATCGCCGACCTCGCCTCCCGCCGCGTGGGACTGTGCTCCGGCGGTCAGCAGCAGCGGCTCCGGTTCGCGATGGCGCTGCTGTCGGACCCCGGCCTGCTCCTGCTCGACGAGCCGACCACCGGCATGGACGTCGAGGGGCGCCGCGCGTTCTGGCAGGCCATCCGCACCGACGCGGCGCGCGGGCGCACCGTCCTCTTCGCGACGCACTACCTCGAGGAGGCGGACGAGTACGCCGACCGCATCGTCCTGATGAGCCGAGGCCGGATCGTCGCCGACGGGACCACGAGCAGCATCAAGAACCTCGTCTCCGGCCGGATCGTCCACGCGACCCTGCCCGGCGCCGACCTCGCCGCCCTCGCCGCGCTCCCCCGGGTCTCCAGCGTCGAGGCCCAGGGCGACCGGATCACGGTGCACACCGACGACTCCGACGCCCTCGCCCGCCACCTGCTCACCCGCACCGGTGCCCGCGACGTCGAGATCACCGCCCAGAACCTCGAGAGCGTCTTCCTCGCCCTCACCTCCGAAGGAGCCTCCGCATGACCGCCACGACCCCCGCCGCCGACCGCGTCCGCCTCGACCGCCGCTCGCCGGCGCTCGGCGGCTTCACCACGACCTACCTGCGCATCGAGATCCTGCGGCGGCTGCGGAACCGGCGGACCCTCTTCTTCACCCTCCTCTTCCCGGTCCTGATGTTCTTCATCGTCGGGTACCCGCTCCGCGACGAGCCGCTGACCGCGACTCCGATCGCGGCGGGCGGCGTCTCGATCGCGGCCTTCGTCATGGTGTCGATGGCGATGTACGGAGCGATGATGTCGGCCACGCAGACCGGGGCGGCCGTCGCCGTGGAGCGCGCGCAGGGCTGGAGCCGGCAGCTGCGGCTCACCCCGCTGAACCCCGTGGTCAACGTTCTGATCAAGATGATCGCCGGGATGGCGCTGGGCCTGCTCGCCGTCGTCGCCACCTATGCGGTCGGCGCCGCCAGCGGCATCGAGCTCTCGGCGGTGCAGTGGGTCGCGACCGGACTGACGGGCTGGCTGCTCGCGAGCGCCGTCTTCACGACGCTCGGCCTCATGGTGGGCTACATGGTGCCGGGCGAGAACGCGGCACAGATCACGAGCCTGGTCATCGTGGTCCTCGCGTTCCTGGGCGGCCTCTTCTACCCGGTGAGCAGCATGCCCGGATTCCTGCAGAGCATCGCCGCCCTGACGCCGGTCTACGGGATCAGCGAGCTCGCGCGAGCGCCGCTGACCGGCGAGGGGTTCGACCTCGGCGCTCTGGTCGACGCACTCGTGTGGCTCGGTCTGCTCCTCGGCGGGACGGTGTTCTTCTTCCGCCGCGACACGAAGCGGGTGTGACGGATGCGCCACCGCGGTCGGCTCCGTCCTAGGGTGAGCGCGTGAGCAGCACCACCGCCTCCGGGCACGGCGAGACAGGGTGGCCGATCCGCCCGGCCGCGGCGGGCGCCGACCCGGGAGCGACCCTGCGCACGGCTCTCTGGACCCCGCGTGCGCTGCGCTGGTACGCGGGAGCGGTCTTCTCGCTCTTCTGGGTGTACTCGACCGTGCCGTCGGTCCTCGACGATCCGGAGTGGCCCCGCCGCGTCGTCGGCGTCGCCCTCATCGCCGCTTTCAGCGCCGGATTCCTCGTCGCACCGCCGCTCGCCTGGACCCTCGCGACGCGGGGCCGGCTGCTGATCTGCCTCGGACTGCTCGCCTTCTCCTTCACCCTCCTCCCCTGGCTCGGGCGGGACGTGACGGGGCTCTGGACCTACGTCGGAGTCCTGGTCGGCATGTGCGTGTTCACCTGGCGCCTCACGGCCACCCTGATCGGAGCCCTCGCCTCCGTGACGCTCGCCGTTCGCCTCGAGAGCGACGGCGTCACCGAGACCGCCTTCGTGGTGCCGGTGATCATCCTCTCCATCTCCCTGATGATGGCCACCTTCGCGCGCACGATCGCCACCGTCAACCAGCTCCGCGACACCCGCGCCGAGCTGGAGGTCCTGACGGCCGAGCGCGAGCGGAGCCGGGTCGCCCGCGACATCCACGACATCCTGGGCCATTCGCTGACGGTGATCACCGTGAAGTCGGAGCTGGCCGGGCGCCTCCTCGACGCCGACCCGGAGCGGGCGCGGGCCGAGATCGCGGACGTGGAGTCGCTCGCGCGGGGCGCTCTCGCCGACGTCCGCGCGACCGTGTCCGGCTTCCGGGCCACGACCGCGAGCGGAGCGCTGGCCGCCGCGCGCGGCGCTCTCGCCGCGGCGGGGATCTCCGCCGACCTGCCCTCCTCCACCGACACCGTGCTCCCGCAGCATCGCGAGCTGGTGGGGTGGGTGATCCGCGAGGGAGCGACGAACGTCGTCCGCCATTCGAGCGCCTCGCGCTGCCGGATCCGCCTCACCGCCTGCGAGGTCGAGATCGCGGACGACGGAGTGGGTCCGCAGCCGGGAGCAGCGGGCTCGACCGGACTGGCCGGGCTCCGCGAGCGGGTCGAGGCGGCGGGCGGCCGGCTCTCCGTCGGGACGAGCGAGCTCGGGGGCTTCCGCCTGGCGGCTACCCTCCCCGGAGGCGGACGGTGAGCGCTCTGCGCCTCCTGATCGCCGACGACCAGGCGCTGGTGCGGGGCGCACTCGCCGCCCTGCTCTCGCTGGAGTCCGACATCGACGTGGTGGCGGAGGTCGGCCGCGGGGACGAGGTGGTCGCCGCGGCGCTCGCCTCGACGCCGGACGTCGCGCTGCTGGACATCGAGATGCCGGGGCTGGACGGGATCGCCGCCGCCGCGCTCCTCCGCGAGGCGCTGCCGGCCTGCCGCGTGCTGATCGTGACGACCTTCGGCCGTCCCGGCTACCTCAGCCGCGCGATGCAGGCGGGGGCATCGGGCTTCGTGGTCAAGGACACGCCCTCGGCTCAGCTGGCGGACGCCGTGCGGAGGGTCGGGCAGGGGCTGCGCGTGGTCGATCCCGCGCTCGCTGCGGAGTCGCTGGCGCAGGGAGGCACGCCCCTGACCGAGCGGGAGGCCGACGTGCTCGCCGCCGCGCGCACCGGAGGCTCGATCGCCGATCTCGCCCGGATGCTGCACCTCTCGCCGGGGACCGTGCGGAACCACCTCTCGGCGGTGATCGGCAAGACGGGCGCCCGCAACCGGGCCGACGCCCTCCGGATCGCGGAGCGCAACGGCTGGCTCTGAGAGTCCGGCCCGGCGGCACGATCACGGCGCTCCGCTCCGGAGCCGACCGCAGCGGAGCGCGACAGGAACGCCGAAGGCCCCGGCTCGACGCGCGAACCGGGGCCTTCTCGCTGTAGCGGGAGCGGGACTTGAACCCGCGACACCACGATTATGAGCCGTGTGCTCTAACCACCTGAGCTACCCCGCCGCGCGTTCTTCGCAGGTCTGGCCTGCGGGGAACGGAGCCCCCTGTGGGAATCGGACCCACTACCTCTTCCTTACCAAGGAAGTGCTCTACCAATGAGCTAAGGGGGCGCACCTGCGGGTCTGACAGCCCCTCTCGGGGCGTGCCCGCGATTTGGCACCGTTAGACGATAGCACCTCCGCGGAGCGTCGATGACCGCGGGGGACGCGCCCCCGCGGCCGCCCGTCTGCGGCTACGCCCGGCTCGCCTCGTCGAGCGCGGCGAGCTCCTCGGCGCTCAGCTCGAGGGAGGCCGAGGCGATCAGCGCCGGCAGCTGCTCCATCACGCGGGCGCTGGCGATCGGCGCGACCACTCCGGGCTGCGAGCGGAGCCAGGCGAGCGCCACCGTCGCCACCTCGGCGCCGTGCGCCTCCGCCGCCGCATCGAGCGCCGCCAGCACCCGGCGGCCGCGACCGTCGAGGTAGCGGGAGGCACCGTCGGCGCGCGGGCCCTCGGGCGTCGATCCGTCGCGGTACTTGCCGGTCAGGAAGCCCGACGCCAGGGCGGAGTAGGGGACGACGGCCAGCCCCGCCTCGCGGGCGAGGGGCAGCAGGTCGGCCTCGATCCCGCGCTCCACGAGGTTGTAGTGCGGCTGCAGCGCGACGGGCGCGTGCAGGCCCTCCTCGCCCGCGATGCGCAGCCACTCCGCGACGCGCTCGGCGCTGAAGTTCGACACTCCGATCGCGCGGACCAGGCCCTGGTCCACGAGCTCCGCGAACACGGCGGCGATGTCGGCCATCGGCACGGCCTCGTCGTCGAAGTGGGCGTAGTAGAGGTCGATCCGGTCGGTCGCGAGGCGCTCGAGGGAGGCGCGGGCGGCCGCACGCACGGTGTCGGGCGCGAGGCCGGTGAACTGCGGGTGGCGGCCCGCCTTCGTCGCGATCACCACGTCGTCCCGGTCCCCCGAGCGCTGCGCGAGCCACTCGCCGATGATCGTCTCGGACTCGCCGCCCGTGTTGCCCGGGACCCAGGCGGAGTAGGCGTCGGCGGTGTCGATGAAGTCGCCGCCCGCAGCCGTGTAGCCGTCGAGGACGTCGAAGGAGGTCTGCCGCCCCGCGGTCCAGCCGAAGACGTTGCCGCCGAGCGAGAGCGGGAAGACGTCGATGCCGGAGTCGCCGAGCGGCGAGCGGGTGACGGAGGAGGATGCTGCGCTGTCGATGCTCATCCCCCGATTCAAGACCCGCTCCCCGCCGTGATCGATCCCCCTCCCGCGCATGCGCGGCAAGGACTCAGGCTCTCAGCGCCGCGGGTAGTCGGCGTAGGCGAAGCGCGTCGAGTCCGGCGCCCAGCCGGAGACGTTGATCGTCCCCTGCCCGCCGTGGAGGCGCTCCAGCACGCGGCCGGGCTCGAGCGTCGCGCGCCCGGGGAGGTCGAGCAGCCGCAGCTCGACGTCGACGTTCTCGGGGTGCCCGGCCGTCCCCTCCGGATAGGCGAGGTAGAGCAGGTGCGCGCCGTCGGGCGACTCGTGCGGGAACCAGTCGACCGTGTCCGACTCGACCAGGCGGGAGAGCGCGGAGCCGTCGAGACCGATGCGGAACAGCTGCGCCCCGCCTCCGGCCCGCTCGGAGTTGAAGACGAGGGTGCGGCCGTCGGCCGAGACGTCGACGCCGTCGTCCGCCGGCTCGTCGTCGGTCAGGGCGGTGAGCGCGCCTCCTGCGGCCGGCATCGTGTAGACGTCGGTCCGCCACCGCCCGGAGGCGTCGCCGCCGCCGATCAGCGCGAGGGTCGCGCCGTCGGGCGAGACGCCGTGCAGGTAGTGCTTGAAGCGCGCGCCCTCGCGCTCGGCGGTCAGACGGCGGGCGGGGGCGGAGCCGTCGAGCTCGACGGCGTAGAGGTGCCCGTCGCGCGCCGAGACGTAGGCGAGCCCGCCGGACGGGGCGAGCACGTGGTCGTTGTTGAGCTCGGCCGGCACCCCGTCGAGCGGGATCGGCTCGAGCACGGCCGCCCCCTCGAGCGGCAGCCGGAAGAGGCCGCCGTCGCCGTTCACGATCAGGGCGGAGCCGTCCGGAGTCCAGTTCGGCGCCTCCACGAGGACGGAGTCGGACTCGAAGACGGTCGTCGACTCCCCCGTCGCGAGGTCGTGGACGCGGAGTCGGCAGAGCTGGTCGGGGAGGAGCGAGCGGGCCATGCTCCCCACGGTAGGGCCCTGGCGGATCACGACGGGGCCGTCAAGCCTCTCCGCACTCAGGTTCCGCGGGAGGGCGCTCCGATATTCTTGACCGACTTATGCGCTGGGTACACCTTGGGAGGAACATGTGATGCTCCTCATCCTCGTGATCTCGTTCGCGATCGCCGTGGTGACCCCCTGGCTGGTGGACCGGTTCGGGCCGAAGACGTTCTACGCGCTGGCGCTGATCCCGGCCGCGAGCTTCGTCGCCACCGCGACCGCCCTGCCGACGATCCTCGACGGCGGCGAGATCCGCGAGTCCGTGCCGTGGATCCCCGCGCTCGACATCGCCCTCTCCTTCCGCCTGGACGCGCTCTCGATCGTCCTCGCCCTCGTGGTCAGCGGAGTCGGCGCCCTGGTCCTCGCCTACTGCGCGACGTACTTCAGCCGCGACGAGCCCTCGCTGGGCCGGTTCGCAGCGCTCCTGTCCGCGTTCGCCGGAGTGATGTACGGGCTGGTCACGGCCGACGACGTGATCATCCTCTTCGTCTTCTGGGAGGCGACGAGCGTCCTCTCCTACCTCCTCATCGGCCACTACAGCGGGCGCAAGGAGAGCCGGGGTGCCGGGCTCCAGGCGCTCCTGGTCACGACTCTCGGCGGGCTGGCGATGCTGGTCGGGATCATCGTCCTGATCGTGCAGGCCGGTACCACCAGCCTCTCCGGGATCGTCGCCGCCGCCCCCTCCGGCCCGATCGTGTCGACGGCCCTGGTGCTGGTGCTGCTCGGCGCGTTCTCGAAGTCGGCCCTGGTGCCGTTCCACTTCTGGCTGCCGGCCGCGATGGCCGCTCCCACGCCGGTCAGCGCCTACCTGCACGCCGCCGCGATGGTGAAGGCGGGCATCTACCTCGTCGCGCGCCTCGCGCCGGGTTTCGCCGACGACTCCGTCTGGCTGCCCGTGGTGGTGAGCGTCGGAGTCTGGACCATGCTCGTCGGCGGCTGGCGCTCGCTCCGGCAGTACGACCTCAAGCTCGTGCTGGCCTACGGCACCGTCAGCCAGCTCGGCTTCCTGACCGTCGCCGTCGGCTTCGGCTCGCGCGACGCCGCGCTGGCCGGACTGACCCTGCTCGTCGCCCACGCTCTCTTCAAGGCGCTGCTCTTCCTCACCGTCGGCATCGTCGACCACCGCGCCGGCACGCGCGACCTCCGCAAGCTCAGCGGCCTGGGACGGCAGGCGCCGGTGCTCGCG
Organism: Rathayibacter sp. AY1E3; assembly: GCF_002932235.1. Taxonomy (NCBI): domain Bacteria; kingdom Bacillati; phylum Actinomycetota; class Actinomycetes; order Micrococcales; family Microbacteriaceae; genus Rathayibacter; species Rathayibacter sp. AY1E3. Next base: position 255,682 of record NZ_PSVN01000002.1, on the reverse strand, counting down.
AGCGCCGCCCTCGTCGGCGTGCTGTCGATGGCGGGCATCCCGCCGCTGCTGGGCTTCGTCGCCAAGGAGGCCGTGTTCACGAGCCTGATCTCGGCGATCGAGCAGGGCTCGTTCTGGGCCTGGGTCGCGCTGGTCGGCCTCGTCCTCGGCTCGATCCTCACCGTGGCCTACTCCGCGCGCTTCTTCTGGGGCGCCTTCGCCCGGAAGAAGGGGCTCGAGGACACGCACCTGCACGCCGAGCCGTGGACCTTCACCGCCGCCCCGGTGCTGCTGGCCGCCGCCAGCGTGATCGGCGGGATCGCCGCCTCCGTGCTCGACCCGCTCGTCGCCGTCTACGCGGACACCCTCCCCTACGCCGCCCCGGACGCCGACCCGGAGCTCGCCGCCGCCGCGGAGGCCTCCGACCACGGCGGCTACCACCTCGCGCTCTGGCACGGCTTCGAGCCCGCGCTGGCACTCAGCGCCCTCGTGATCGCCGTCGGACTCCTGCTCTTCGCCAAGCGCGTCGCCGTCGCGCGCGCCCAGTCGATGCTGCCCAACCGGATCGACTCGGCCGAGGGCTACTGGGCCACCGTCCGCTGGCTCGACCGAGTCGCCAGCACGGTCACCGAGTCCGTCCAGCGCGGCTCGCTCCCCCGCTACCTGACGGTGATCTTCGCGGTCTTCGTCCTCGGCGTCGGCGGTGCGGCCGCCCTCAACCGCACCTGGCCGGGCGATCTCGTCTTCTGGGACAGCCCGGGCCAGCTCGCGGTCGCGGCCGTGATGATCCTCGCGGCGGTGCTGTGCGCGATCGCCCGCAACCGCGTCGCCGCCGTGCTGCTGGCCGGCGCCACCGGCTACGGGATGGTGGCCCTCTTCGCCCTGCAGGGCGCACCGGACCTCGCCCTCACCCAGGCGCTGATCGAGACGGTGACCCTCGTGGTCTTCGTCCTGGTGCTGCGCCGCCTCCCGACCCGCATCGCCGCGAAGCACCAGCCGATGCGCAAGCGCCTGCGCGCCGTCATCGGCATCGCGGTCGGAGCGGTCATGGCCCTCGCCGCCACCATCGCCCTCGGCGCCCGGACCGCGACGCCGATCTCGGCCGAGCTGCCCCGCCTCGCCTACGAGGAGGGCAAGGGCCGCAACATCGTCAACGTCCTGCTCGTCGACATCCGCGCCTGGGACACGATGGGCGAGATCTCGGTCCTCGTCGTGGTCGCCACCGGCGTCGCGAGCCTGATCTTCCTCTCCAGCCGGGCCGGAGGCGCGCCCCGCCTGGAGTCGCAGAGCGCCGACGACCGCCGCGAGCGCGCGATGGACCTGACCGCCTCCTCCGACGACGCCGAGCGCGACGGCGACCGCGGCTCCTGGCTCGTCGCCGGGCGCACGCTCCGGCCGGAGAACCGCTCGATCGTGCTCGAGGTGCTGGTGCGCCTGCTCTTCCACCCCGCGATGATCGTGTCGGTCTACCTGCTCTTCACCGGACACAACACCCCGGGCGGAGGCTTCGCGGGCGGCCTGCTCGCCGGTCTCGCCCTCGTCGCGCGCTACCTCGCCGGCGGCCGCTTCGAGCTCGGCGAGGCCGCGCCGATCGACGCGGGCAAGGTCCTCGGACTCGGCCTCTTCTTCGCCGTCGGCACCGCCGTCTCCTCCCTCGCCTTCGGCCTCGAGGTCCTCGAGTCGAGCTGGCTCGACCTCGAGGTGCCGGTGCTGGGCGAGCTCCACCTGGGCACGTCCACCCTCTTCGACATCGGGGTTTACCTGATCGTGATCGGCCTCGCCCTCGACATCCTCCGCAGCCTCGGCGGCGAGGTCGACCGCCACGGCGAGGAGGCCGAGCAGGGCTCCCCCTCGGGCGACGGCGTCACGCACTCGACGGACAGCACCCCCGGCCCCGGCCAGGGCACGGTCGACGGGCTCGAGACCTCGCTCCCCACCGGCTCCACGGTCGTCGGCGGACCGGGCAGGGGGGACGGCGCATGAGCATCACCCTCGTCCTCGTCGTCGTGATGGCGGTGATGTACGCGGCGGGCGTCTATCAGATGCTCGAGCGCAGCCTCACCCGCATCCTGATCGGGTTCCTGCTCGTCGGGAACGCGACCAACATCCTCATCCTGCTGATGGCCGGCCGCTCGGGCATCGCGCCGTTCGTCACCGATGACGGGCGCTCCTACGAGCAGATCGCCGCCGAGATGGCCGACCCGCTGCCGCAGGCGCTGATCCTCACCGCGATCGTGATCACCTTCGGGGTGTCCGCCTTCCTCCTCGCGATGATCTACCGGCGCTGGCGCCTCGCCAACGCCGACCAGGTGGAGGACGACGAGACCGACGCCTCCGTCCGCGAGGACGCGGCGGGCATCTCGGCCCAGACCACCGCCGACGACCGGGCGCTCGACGTCCTGCTCGAGTCCAGCGACGAGGGCACCGCCGCCAAGCACGGGGAGAGCGCCATGACCGACGACAGGAAGGAGGACCGATGAACGCCCTGATCCCGCTCGTCGTCACCCTCCCCCTCCTGGGAGCGGCCGTCGCGCTGATCCTCGGACGCCACCGGCGCGCGCAGATCACCGTGAACATCGTGACGCTCTCGAGCGTTCTGGTGATCTCCTCGGTGATGCTCGTGCTGGTCCTCACCGGCGACGGAGGCGGCAGCGCCGTCTACGTGGGCGGCTGGGAGCCGCCGTGGGGCATCGTGCTGGTCGTCGATCCGCTCGCCGCGCTGATGCTCGTGATCACCTCGATCACCCTCCTGGGCGTCCTGCTGTTCTCGGTCGGCCAGGGCCTCGTCGACGGCAACCGCGAGACGCCGGTCACGATCTTCCACCCGACCTACCTGATCCTCTCGGCGGGCATCCTCAACGCCTTCGTCGCGGGCGACCTCTTCAACCTCTACGTCGGCTTCGAGATCCTGCTGGCCGCGAGCTACGTGCTGATCACCCTGGGCGGCACCGCGCCGCGGATCCGCGCCGGCACGACCTACGTGGTCGTCAGCCTGGTCTCGAGCGTGTTCTTCCTCTCGGCCATCGGCCTGCTCTACGGCGCCACCGGCACGGTCAACATGGCGCAGCTCTCGATCCGCATCGCCGAGCTCCCCGCCGACGTGCAGCTGGTGCTCCACGTGGTGCTGCTGCTCGGTTTCGGCATCAAGGCGGCCGTCTTCCCCCTGTCGTTCTGGCTCCCGGACTCGTACCCCACGGCTCCGGCGCCGGTCACCGCCGTCTTCGCCGGACTCCTCACCAAGGTCGGCGTGTACGCGCTGATCCGCACCGAGACCCTGCTCTTCCCCGGCGGGAGGCTGAGCGAGGTGCTGCTGGTGGTGGCGCTGCTGACGCTGATCGTCGGCATCCTCGGTGCGGTCGCGCAGGCCGACATCAAGCGGATGCTGTCCTTCACGCTGGTCTCGCACATCGGCTACATGGTCTTCGGGATCGCCGTGGGCACCCCGGCCGGCTACGCGGCCACGATCTTCTACGTCATCCACCACATCACGGTGCAGACGACGCTCTTCCTCGCGACCGGCCTGATCGAGCGCGTCGGCGGCACCACCTCGATCCTGCGCCTCGGCGGGCTGCTCAAGGCCTCGCCGCTGCTGGCGCTGCTCTACTTCATCCCCGCGATGAACCTCGGCGGGATCCCGCCGTTCACCGGCTTCCTCGGCAAGGTGGGGCTCTTCGTCGCCGGCACGGAGTCGGCCGTCGACCAGCCGTCGTGGCTGATCTGGGCCGTCATCGCCGCCGGGGCCGTGACCTCGCTCCTGACCCTCTACGCCGTCGCGCGCGTCTGGAACATGGTCTTCTGGCGCCGCCAGGAGGAGGTGCCCGGCTACGAGTCGCCCCTGATCGACCAGCTGCAGGAGGACCCCCACGACACGGGCAGCATCCGCACCCGCCACTCGCCGCCGATGATGGTGCTCGCCACCGCGGGGATGGTCGTCGTCGGCGTCGTGCTGACCGTCGGCGCCGGTCCCCTCTACGACGCGAGCGAGCGAGCGGCCAGCGCGGTCGCCGACCCCACGACGTACATCGCGACCGTCTACCGCGACTCGACCTTCGGAGAGGAGGGGCCGCGATGAGCCCCCGCCGCCGCGTCGACATCTGGAACCGCGTCGCGATGTTCGTGACCCTCGTCGGGATCTGGGTGCTGCTCTGGGACGACGTCTCGGTGCTGTCGATCGTCACCGGCTTCCTGGTCGCCCTGCTGATCACCCGGGTGTTCTACCTGCCGCCGGTCGAGTTCTCGAACCGCATCAACCCGTGGTTCGTGCTCCTCTTCCTCCTGCGCCTGCTGGCCGACATCGCGGTGGCCTCGGTGCGGGTGTCCTGGCAGATCCTGACCCTGCCCGTCCCGGTCCACAACGCCATCGTCGCCGTGCACCTGCGCAGCCGCTCCGAGGGGATGCTCGTCTGGACGACGGAGGCCGTCTCGCTCGTCCCCGGCTCCCTGGTGATCGACGTGGACCCGCAGCTGAACGTCCTCTACCTGCACGTGCTCGGCGTGACCCACGACGAGGGCGAGCGGATCGACGAGGTGCGCCGGACGGTCCTCCGGACGGAAGCGCGCATCGTCCGGGCCATCGGCTCCCGCGAGGACGTGCAGCGCGTGAATCGGCCGATCGAGGCCGGATCGGGGGTGGTCCGGTGATCGACTGGCTGATCTGGATCCTGGTGCCGGTCTTCGGCGCCGCCTGCCTGCTCGCGCTCGTGCGGATCCTCCGCGGTCCGTCCGTGCTCGACCGGGTCGTCGCGGCCGACGTGCTCGTCGCGACGATCATCTGCGGGATCGGCGCCGAGATGGCGGTCAACCACCACGCGCGGACCCTGCCCGTCGCGCTCGGGCTCGCGCTGTTCGCCGTCTTCGGATCGATCAGCGTCGCCAAGTTCATGGCCAACCGCGAGGAGGACTGACATGGACCTGTTCTTCGACGTGCTCACCGCTGTGCTGCTGCTGGTCGGCGCCCTGCTCTCGCTGCTGGCCGCAATCGGCTTGATGCGGTTCGACGACCTGCTCTCCCGGATGCACGCGGGCACGAAGCCGCAGGTGCTCGGACTGATCTGCGTGATGCTCGCGGTGGCCATCCGGAACCCCGGCTTCGCCGCCGCGGGGACCATCGTGCTGGTGATCGGCTTCCAGCTGCTGACCGTGCCCGTCTCGGCGCACATGGTCGGCCGGGCGGCCTACCGGGCCGAGGCCGTCTCTCCCGGGTACCTCGTCGCCGACGAGCTCGCGGAGGCGGTCACCCGCGCCGACGAGCAGGCCCGCGCGACCGGGCCCGAGACCGCGCACGCGTCCGAGGAGCGGGCGCGCACCTCCTCCGCGCCCCCGCCCGAGGACGAGGACGGCCCGGCCGCGACCGCCTAGGCGACCAGGACGAGCTGCACGGCGGAGGCGCCGGTCATGCTGCGCAGCGCGAATCCGCCGATCGCGAGGGTGACGGCGACCAGGCCGCCGACCAGCAGCACCAGCAGCGGCACCACCCACAGCAGCGCCCGTCGGCGTCGGGCTCGGGCCTCGTCCGGCGTCTCTTCGATCACCCGTCGACTGTACGGGACGGCGGGGGGCGTGCCCCCGGCGCCCACGAGCCGCCCGATAAACTGGACCTCATGACCCTGGACTCCGCTACCTCCGGCGCGCCCGAGAACTCCCCCGGCCCCGACTCCGAGGCCGAGCACCGCCGGGGAGCCGAGTGGTGGCGCACCGCCGTCATCTACCAGATCTACCCGCGCTCCTTCGCGGACGCGGACGGCGACGGCATCGGCGACCTGCCCGGCATCGCCTCGCGCCTCGAGAGCCTCGCCGAGCTCGGCGTCGACGCGATCTGGCTCTCGCCCTTCATGACCTCGCCGCAGAAGGACGCGGGCTACGACGTCGCCGACTACTGCGACGTCGATCCGCTCTTCGGCACCCTCGCCGACTTCGACGCGATGCTCGCCCGCGCTCACGCCCTGGGCATCCGCATCATCGTCGACCTCGTCCCCAACCACTCCTCCAGCGCCCACCGCTGGTTCCAGGAGGCGCTCGCCGCTCCCGCGGGCAGCGCCGAGCGGGCGCGCTACCTGTTCCGCGACGGCCGGGGCGAGTCGGGCGAGCTGCCCCCGAACAACTGGGAGTCGGTCTTCGGCGGCCCCGCGTGGACCCGCGTCATGGAGCCCGACGGCTCGGCCGGCCAGTGGTACCTGCACCTCTTCGACACCTCGCAGCCCGACTTCGACTGGACGAACGAGTGGGTGCGCGAGCGCTTCCGGGAGGTCCTCCGCTTCTGGCTCGACCGCGGCGTCGACGGCTTCCGCGTCGACGTCGCGCACGGGATGATCAAGGCCGAGGGGCTGCCCGACTACACTCCGCCCGCCGACAGCGGGTCGATGGGCGGAGTCGCTCCCGCCGACGGCGAGGAGCCCGCCACCGCCCCCTACTGGGCGCAGGACGGCGTCCACGAGATCTACCGCGACTGGCACTCCCTGCTCGCCGAGTACCCGGACGACCGCGTGCTCTGCGCCGAGGCGTGGGTGCAGCCGCTCTCCAAGCTCGCCCGCTGGGTCCGCCCCGACGAGATGCACCAGGCCTTCAACTTCGCCTACCTCGAGACCCCGTGGAGCGCACCCGCCCTCCGCGACATCATCGACTCCTCCGTCGAGGCCTTCGCCGCCGTCGGCGCCCCGTCGACGTGGGTGCTGTCGAACCACGACGTCGTGCGCCACGCGAGCCGCCTGGCCCTGACGTCCGACAACCCGCAGGGCTACGGCATCGGCCCGCGCACGCCCGGACTCCCCGACCCCGTCCTGGGGCTGCGCCGCGCTCGTGCCGCGACCGCGCTCATGCTCGCGCTCCCCGGCTCCGCCTACGTCTACCAGGGCGAGGAGCTCGGGCTCCCCGAGGCGATCGACCTGCCGGACTCGGCGCGTCAGGACCCGACCTGGTTCCGCACGGGCGGCGAGCGCTACGGCCGTGACGGTTGCCGGGTGCCGATCCCGTGGGAGGCGGACGCACCCGCGTACGGCTTCAGCGGCACCGGCGACTCCTGGCTGCCGCAGCCCGGCGACTGGGCGCCGCTCGCGCGCGACCGCCAGCGCGGTGTCGCGGGCTCGACGCTCGAGCTGTACCGGTCCCTGCTCGCGGTGCGCCGCGCCGAGGACCTGGGCTCCGGCGCCGTCGAATGGCTCGAGGGCTACCCGGAGGACGTCGTGGCGTTCCGCAACGGAGCCGTCACGGTGATCGCGAACCTCGGCGAGGCTCCGGTCGAGCTGCCCGTCGGCTCCGTGGTGCTGTCCTCGGAGGAGCTGCACGAGCCGGCGCTGCCCGCCGACACCACGGTCTGGCTGCACGCGGAGTAGCGGGCCGCGGGGTCCGCCCGGCGGATCCCGCGTCCCGCCGCCGGGTCAGCGCCCGGCGTTGGCCTTGAGCCAGAGGTAGGAGTCGACCTTCGTCACGCCGTCGAGGCGGATCTCGAAGTGCAGGTGCGGGCCGGTCGACATGCCGGTCGTGCCCACCAGGCCGAGGAGCTGACCGACCTTCACCGGGTCGCCCTCGGAGACGGCCGCCGAGCCGTGCTGCATGTGCGCGTACACGCTCGAGACGAGCTGCCCGTCGATCTCGTGGTCGACGATCACGTGCACGCCGAGCGAGCCCTCGCCGTCGATGACCGTGCGCACGACGCCGTCGGCGATCGCCTGGATGGGCGAGCCGTCGCCCGGGTTGAAGTCGGTGCCGCCGTGGTTCACCGAGCAGCCCGCGCAGTTGCGGTAGCCGAAGCGGTCGCCCACCGGCACGCCGACGGCGAAGGGCCACTGGATGGACGCGTTCGGGTCGTTCGTGAAGCCGGTGTCGGAGGTGCGGACGATGTCGGCGACGTTGGTCTGCGTCTTGCGCTCCTGCACGCCGAACCCGTCGCGGGCGACCGTCTCGGCGCTGACCTCGCCGGCGACGAACGACTGCGCGCCGCGGCGGGCGTCGGCGCCGAAGGGGGTCGAGAGGCTCTGCGCCTGCACGTCCTCCGCGGTCAGGAGAGATGTGGCCGGCAGAGAGGTCGCCGCCACGATGGCCGCGACGAAGGAGAGGGCGACGAGTCCGCCGACCCGGGCCCGGCGCACGGGCCGGAGCGGCGTCGCGCGCGGAGCGGGGACGGGCGCCGGGGCGCTGCGGACCGAGGCGACGCGGCGCTCCGCCTCGCGCAGCTGCTCCGCCGTGGGAGCCGCGAGGAGGTCGTCGGAGCCGCTCGCCAGCGAGACGTCGGAGGCGAGGGCCAGAGCGCGCTCGCGCTCGCGGAGCTCGCGACGGGAGAGGGGTGGAGTCGATTCGCCGGGGGTCGATGCAGGGGCAGCGGGGGCGGGCGAATCGGGGCTCACGAAATCGATGTCTTCCGTCGGGGGCAGGGGACGAGCGGGCCTCCAGGGAGAGGCACCGCTCGGCTCCGTGAGCGCAGCCTGTGCGAACATCACGAATTCATAAAGGATAACCACGGCCGGCGGGATCCGGCCAGAGGCCGCCGCGCACAGGCGCGATCGGGGCACGACGCGCGGCGAGCCCCGGCGGGATCCTGCGCCGATCCGCCTCTCGGCGCACGGAATCCGTGTCGGCTCGGCCTGGGAGAGCGGTTACACCTCGTCCGCGCGCAGGCGGCGCAGCAGATCCTCCAGCTCGGCGAAGAGAGGATCCGGTGCCGCGATGAGCAGCCCGGAGCCGAAGGGTGCGCCGTCGAGTCCCGCGACCCGCGCACCCGCCTCCTCGGCGATGAGGGCGCCCGCAGCGAGGTCCCACGGGTTCAGGCCCCGCTCGTAGTACGCGTTCAGCTGCCCGGTGGCCACCGAGCACAGGTCGAGCGCCGCCGAGCCGATGCGGCGGATGTCGCGGACCGAGCCCAGGAGCTCCTGCACCACGGCGCCCTGACGCATCCGGCGGCCCGCGTCGTAGCCGAAGCCGGTGCCGACCAGCGCGAGCGAGAGGGAGGAGGGAGCCGAGACCTGCAGCGCGACTCCGTCCCGCTCGGCTCCCCCGCCTCGGCTTGCCGTGGTCACCTCGCCCGTCGCTCCGTTCACGACCGCGCCGGCGAGCGCGGTCCAGGTCGCGGGATCCGGCTCCCCCTCCACCACAGCGATGCTGACCGCGTAGGAGGGGATGCCGTAGAGGTAGTTGACGGTCCCGTCGATCGGATCGACGACCCAGGTCAGCCCGCTCGTGCCGCCCCCCGACCCCGACTCCTCGCCGAGGAAGCCGTCGTCCGGACGCGCCTCGGCCAGGCGCCTGCGGATCAGCTCCTCGACCTCCCGGTCCGCGGCCGTCACCACGTCCTCCGGGGACGACTTCGACGCGGCGATCTCGACACCGTCCTGCCGCCGCTGGCGGGCGAGGTGCGCCGCCTCGACGGCGATCGAGCGGGCGATGGCGAGGAGGGGGGCGTTGTCGCTCATGGCCCCAGCCTAGGGATCGGGCCCATCATGGGGGGATGAGCACCCCTATCGCCCTCACGGGAGCCACCGGAGCCTTGGGCGGTCGCGTCGCGCGCGAGCTCGCCGACGCCGGTCACGCCCTCCGCCTGCGGGTCCGCGACCCGTCCCGCGCGCCCGAGCTCCCCGGGGCCGAGGTGGTGCGCTCCTCCTTCGCCGACGCGGGCGACTCGCTCGAGGGCGTGCGCCTCCTCCTGATGGTCTCCGCCTCCGAGAACGAGGAGCGCCGCGCCGAGCACCTCGCGTTCGTCGACGCAGCCGCCGCCGCGGGTGTCGAGCACGTCGTCTACACCTCCTTCGCCGGAGCCGCACCCGACGCGGTCTTCACCCTCGCCCGAGACCACGCGGCCACCGAGGACGCGATCCGCCGCTCCGGCATGGGCTGGACGTTCCTCCGCGACAACCTCTACCTCGACTTCCTGCCCGCGATGCTCGGCGACGACGGCGCGATCCGCGGACCCGCGGGATCGGGCCGTGCCGCCGTCGTCGCGCGCGAGGACGTGGCCCGCGCCGCCGCCGCGGTCCTCCGCTCCCCCTCCGAGCACCGCGGAGCCGCCTACGAGCTGACCGGGCCCGAGGCCCTCACCCTCGACGAGGTCGCCGCGACACTGACGGCGGCGGGCCGCACCGCCGTGTACGTCGACGAGACCCTCGAGGAGGCGTACGCGTCACGCCGCCGCTGGAACGCACCGGACTGGCAGCTGGACGCCTGGGTCAGCACCTACTCCGCGATCGCCGCCGGACAGCTGGAGCACGTCTCGGGCGACGTCGAGCGGCTGACCGGACGGCCGCCGCTCTCTCTCGCAGCGTTCCTGGAGCAGGAGGCGCGGGGCTGAGGCGACGGCGCGGGCCGGGCCGACGGCGCGCCAGGTGCGACGGGACGAAGACGCCGGGCCCGGCGATCCGCCGGACCGGTGCTCCCCCGGAAAGGCACTCCTCCGGAACGGCGATCCCCCGACATGCGGAACGCCCCGCGCATCTCGTGATGCCGGGGCGTCTGCTGGGTGTTCCTGCTCGGTGGCGAGTGAGGGATTCGAACCCCCGAAGGCTACGCCGTCTGATTTACAGTCAGATCCCTTTGGCCGCTAGGGTAACTCGCCGTGGCGCACCCGACCGCGTGTTCACAACCGGAGGCACTCAGCAAGGATACCCACGCGACCGGCGGATCGGAAATCGGTGCCGCGAGGCCTCAGTCCGCCTCCGCCGCGTAGCGGGACGCCGCCTCCGCGACCTTCCCCGCGTAGCTCCCGGCCGGGTTGTAGGCCGCGATCGCCGCCCGCCATCCCGACTCCGTCGAGAGGTCGCCGCCGGCGTCGCAGAGGTACCGGGCGGCGGTCACCGCCTGCTGGTCCACGTTCTGCGGATCCCATCCGCTCGACGCCCACGCCATCCACGTCGCCGGGATGATCTGCAGCGGACCCATCGCCCGATCGACCTCGGCGTCGCCGTCCAGAGCCCCGCCGTCGTTGTCGGGGACCCGGTCGAAGCGCGTTCCGTCCAGGCGCGGACCGTAGATCGGCTCCGTCGGCCGCCCGTCCTCGCCCAGCTCGCCGCCGTCGATCGTGCCGTGCCTGCTCTCGACATAGCCGATGCCGGCCAGGGTCGCCCAGTCCAACCGGCAGTCGGGGTCGACCGACGCCGTGAGGAGGGCCGTGCCCGCGTAGGCGGTGAGCGCACGCAGCGGGATGCCGCTCCCCTCGGACGCCGTGCCCAGCCACGCCTCGTCGGCGAGCAGTCGCACCGGCGTCGCCGCGGCCTGCTCGGGATCCGCCAATACGACGGGGTCCGCCGCGACGGGAGCGGTCGCCGCGGGAGGGACGGTGGACAGGCCCTCCTCGACCGTCAGCGCGGGCGGCCGCTGGCCGCAGCCGGCCAGGAGGAGGCCGGCGAGCGGGACGAGGACGAGAACGGGGAGGCGGCGCACCCCTCAGAGGTACCAGCCGCGCCTGGGGCCGGGCTCCGCCACGCCTGAAAGCTAAACTCGGAGCCATGGCAGATTCAACGTTCGACGTCGTCAGCAAGATCGACAAGATGGAGGCGGACAACGCCCTGAACCAGGCCCACAAGGAGGTCGAGCAGCGCTACGACTTCAAGAACGTCGGCGCCTCGATCGCCTGGAGCGGCGAGAAGATCCTGATCAAGGCCAACACCGAGGAGCGGGCGAACGCCATCCTCGACGTCTTCCAGTCGAAGCTGATCAAGCGCGGCATCAGCCTCAAGAGCCTCGATGCGGGCGAGCCCTTCGCGTCCGGCAAGGAGTACCGGATCGAGGCCACCCTCAAGGAGGGCATCGACCAGGAGCACGCGAAGAAGATCAACAAGATCATCCGCGACGAGGCGCCGAAGTCGGTCAAGTCGCAGATCCAGGGCGACGAGCTCCGCGTCTCCTCGAAGAGCCGCGACGACCTCCAGGCGACCATGGCGCTCCTGCGCGGGGCCGACCTCGAGCTCGACCTCCAGTTCGTCAACTTCCGCTGAGGAATGACGCACACGGGAGCACGCGCGTGACCGCCGGCATCGACGAGCCCGACCGGCGGGGCCGCACCGGACTCGACCGGGAGGGCCTCGACCTCGTCGGGAACCCCGACGTGGTCGTGAAGGAGGTCACCCTCCTCTCGAGCGACGGGTACGTCCTCCGCACCACCCGCTTCGACTACCTGCACCGCGACGGCAGCTGGACGAGCGAGCAGCGCGAGACGTACGACCGGGGGAACGGCGCGGCGGTCCTGCTCTACGACGCCGACGCGCGCACCGTCGTCCTGATCCGGCAGTTCCGCTACCCCGCGTACGTGAACGGCGACCTCGACGGGATGCTCCTCGAAGTGCCCGCCGGTCTCCTGGACGAGGACGGGCCCGAGGAGGGCGCCCGCCGCGAGGCGTCCGAGGAGACCGGACTCGAGGTCGGCCGGCTCGAGCACGTCTTCGACGCGTTCATGAGCCCCGGCTCGGTCACCGAGAAGCTGCACTTCTACGCCGGGCGCTACCGTGCGGGCACCCGCAGCGGAGCATTCGCGGGACTCGCCGACGAGGGCGAGGACATCGAGGTCCTCGAGCTCTCGTTCGACGAGGCGCTGACCCAGATCGGCGTGCAGATCGTCGACGCGAAGACGATCATGCTCCTGCAGTGGGCGGCCCTGTCCGGCCCGTTCTCGCGCTGACCCGCGGACGTCGCGGCTCCGTGCGCCTCAGCGCGCGTACTCGGCGAGGGCGCGTCCGGTCAGCGTGTCCGCCGCCGCGAGCCCGACCGGAGTCCCCTCGAAGACGATCGTCCCTCCGTCGTGCCCGGCTCCGGGCCCCACGTCGATGATCCAGTCCGCGTGCGCCATCAGGGCGCGGTGGTGCTCGATCACCACGACCGAGTTCCCGGAGTCGACCAGCCGGTCGAGCAGTCCGAGCAGTGTGTCGACGTCCGCGAGGTGCAGGCCCGTGGTCGGCTCGTCGAGCAGGTAGACGGATCCGGACGAGGCCATGTTGATCGCGAGCTTGAGGCGCTGGCGCTCGCCCCCGGACAGCGTGTTCAACGGCTGTCCGAGCGTGAGGTAGCCGAGAGCGACGTCGACGAGACGGGCGAGCACCGTGTGCGCCGGTCCGCTCGCGAAGAACTCCGCGGCGTCGACGATCGGCATCGAGAGCACCTCGTGGATGTTCCTCCCGCGCAGGCGGTACTCGAGCACCTCAGCGGTGAACCGCTTGCCGTCGCACTCCTCGCAGACCGACGAGACCGTCGCGGCGGGGCCCAGCTCGGTGAAGATCATCCCGGCCCCCTTGCAGACGGGGCAGGCGCCTGCCGAGTTCGCGCTGAAGAGCGCCGGTCTCACACCGTTCGCCTTCGCGAAGGCCGCCCGGATCGCGTCGAGGACCCCGGTGTAGGTCGCCGGATTGCTGCGCCGCGAGCCGCGGATCGGCGACTGGTCGGCCACCACCACGCCCGGCCGACCCGCGAGCGAGCCGTGCAGAAGCGACGACTTGCCCGAGCCGGCGACTCCGGTGACGACGGTCAGCACGCCCAGCGGGACGTCCACGTCGACGCCGTGGAGGTTGTGCGTGGAGGCCCCGCGGATCTCCACCGCCCCGGTCGGACGGCGCACGGCCTCCTTCAGCGGGACGCGGTGACCGAGATGACGGCCCGTCAGGGTGTCCGACGTGCGCAGCTGCGCCACCGTCCCCTCGAACCGCAGCTCGCCGCCGTGCGCGCCGGCCCTCGGACCGAGGTCGACCACGTGATCGGCGATCTCGATGATCTCCGGCTTGTGCTCGACCACCAGGACGGTGTTGCCCTTGCCCCGCAGGCGGCGCAGCAGCTCGATCATCCGCGAGACGTCGTGCGGATGCAGACCCGCCGTCGGCTCGTCGAAGACGTAGGTGACGTCCGTGAGGCTCGACCCCAGATGCCGCACCATCTTGACCCGCTGCGCCTCACCGCCCGAGAGGGTGCCCGACTCCCGATCGAGCGACAGGTAGCCGAGGCCGACCTGGACGAGGGCGTCGAGCGTCCCGAGGAGGGTCTCGACGATCGGAGCGACGGACGGCGCCTGCAGTCCGCGGAGCCACGCGGCGAGGTCGGTCGCCTGCAGCGCGGCGCACTCGGCGATGTTCCGGCCCCCGATGCGCGACTCCAGCGCCGCCCGGGTGAGCCGGCCGCCTCCGCACTCGGGACAGGCGGCGAAGGTGGCCACCCGCTCGGCGAAGGCGCGGATGTGCGGCTGCGCCGCCTCCTTGGCCAGGTAGAGGCGGGTGACCTTCACCAGGAGGCCCTCGTAGGTCATCGTCATCCCGGCGATGGCCATCTTCGTGGCCGGACGGTGGAGGAACGCGTCCATCTGCTCGGGCGTGAAATCGGCGATCGGCACATCGGCCGGATAGAGGCCCGACTCAGCGAGGCCCTTCCAGTACCAGCCGCCGACGACGAAGTTGGGGATCGCGTCGAGAGCGCCGCCCTCGAGCGACTTCGAGCGGTCGATCAGCGCGTCGAGGTCGATGCTCGACACCCGGCCCGTCCCCTCGCACCGCGGGCACATCCCCTCCGGCAGGTTGAAGGAGAACGCACCGCTCGTGCCCGCGTGCGGGTCGCCGATCCGGCTGAAGAGGATCCGCAGCATCGTGTACGCGTCGGTCGCCGTGCCGACCGTGGACCGGCCGTTCGACCCCATCCGCTCCTGATCGACGACGATCGTGGCCGACAGTCCGTCGAGCGACTCCACGTCCGGGCGAGCCGGCGACCCCATGAACTGCTGCACGAAGGCGGAGTAGGTCTCGTTGATGAGGCGCTGGGACTCGGCCGCGATGGTGCCGAAGACGAGCGACGACTTGCCGGAGCCCGAGACCCCGGTGAACACGGTGATCCTCCGCTTCGGGATGTCGACGTCGATCCCCCGGAGGTTGTTCTGGCGCGCACCGCGCACCCGGATGACGTCGTGGGGCGCGGCCGTGGTCATGCTGTCTCCGTCCAGAGCGGTGCCCGAATCCTAGAGGAGGTGCGCGGCGTCCGCGCCGGAACGACGAACGGCCTCCCGGAGTGCACCGGAGGGCCGTTCGGAGAGCACGCGTCAGAGCGCGACCGGCTCCGCCCGCGAGATCGCGATCATGTCCTCGCGGGGAACGACCTTCACGCGCGCACGGCCCTCGGGCTCGCCGAGCGCCATCTCGTGCTCGTCCAGCCGGTGCCAGCCGTCGAGATCCGTGTAGGCGATGTCCCGCTCCTCGAGCAGGGCGACCACGGCCGCCTCCTCGGGGTGCTCGGGCGTCCACCAGGACGCCTGGTCGTTGAGCACGTGCGCGACGGTCTCCATGGCGTCGGACTTGGTGTGCCCGATGAGGCCCACCGGTCCGCGCTTGATCCAGCCGGTCGCGTAGACGCCGTGGACCTGCTGGTCCTCGTCGTCCAGGACCTGGCCCTCGCGGTTCGGGATCACGCCGCGCATCTCGTCGAACGGGAGGCCGTCGAGCGGCGAGCCGAAGTAGCCGACCGCGCGGTACACGGCCTGCACGGGGACCTCGCGGATCTCACCCGTGCCGCGCACTCCGCCCTCGCCGTCCGGCTCGGTGCGCTCGTACCGGATCGCGCCGACCCGACCCGATCCGTCGTCCACGAACTCGAGCGGCTTCGCCCAGAAGTGCAGGTGGAGACGACGCGAGGCGCTCCCGACCTCGCGGGTGCGCCACTGGTTGAGCACCCGGTTGATGACCATGACCTGCTTGTTGGTCGCGATGGCGGCCTCCGAAGCGGGATCGAGGTCGAAGTCCTCGTCGGCGACGATCATGTCGACGTCGCGCAGCTCGCCCAGCTCGCGCAGCTCCAGCGGCGTGAACTTCACCTGAGCGGGACCGCGCCGCCCGAAGACGTGGACGTCGGTGACAGGAGACGCCTTCAGCCCCTCGTAGACGTTCGGCGGGACCTCGGTGGGCAGGAGGTCCTCGGCGTGCTTCGCCAGCATCCGCGAGACGTCGAGCGCGACGTTGCCGTTGCCGATGACAGCGACGGAGGACGCCTCCAGCGGCCAGGTGCGCGACACATCGGGGTGGCCGTCGAACCAGCTGACGAAGTCGGCCGCACCGTAGGAGCCCTCGAGCTCGACACCCGGGACGTCGAGCGGAGCGTCCCGAACGGCGCCGGTCGCGAAGATCACGGCGTGGTAGTGCCGCTTGAGATCCTCGAGCGTGATGTCGGTCCCGAAGTGCACGTTGCCGAAGATGCGGATGTCGCCCCGGTCGAGCACCTCCCGCAGCGCGGTGATGATCCCCTTGATGCGCGGGTGATCGGGCGCGACGCCGTAGCGGACCAGGCCGTAGGGCGCGGGCAGGTGCTCGAACAGATCGATCGAGACGTCGTACTTCTTCTCGGCCTTGATCATGAGGTCGGCGGCGTAGATGCCCGCGGGACCCGCGCCGACGATGGCCAGCCTGAGCTTGGTCATTGCGTTCCTCCTGCCGGGGCGCCGCAGCGCACAACCGGTCTCATTCCTGCGGCGCAGGGCGCGCCGCGACGATCGGGGTCAGCCGTTGCGCTCGACGACGGTGTCGGCGAAGCGCGTCAGCGCCTTGCGGACGGAGCCGTCGGGCAGCGGAGCGAGGGCGGCGACGGCCTCGTCGGCCCACCGGTGGGCCTCGGCGAGGGTCTGCGCGGTGACGTCGTGATCGCGCAGCTGAGCGATGGCGTCCGAGATGTCGGCGCTCTGCTCCTCCGTGTGCGCGATGGCGTCGTTCGAGCGGCTCACATAGCTCTCGATGCGGGCGAGGAGAGCCGCGGCCTCCCTATCGGAGGAGGCGCGCTCGCGCAGGCGCAGGATCGGCAGCGTCGACACGCCGGCGCGGATGTCCGTGCCGGGGTTCTTGCCGGTCTCCTCCGGCTGGGGAGAGAGGTCGATGACGTCGTCGACGATCTGGAAGGCGACGCCGATCTTCTCGCCGAAGACGCGCATGGCCTCCTCGTACTCCTCCGGAGCCTCCGAGAACGCGACTCCCGTGCGGCCCGCCGCGGCGATCAGGGACCCGGTCTTGTCGGCCAGGACGGACAGGTAGTGCTCGACCGGGTCCTCGCCGTCGGTCGGGCCGACCGTCTCGTGCAGCTGCCCGAGGACGAGCCGCTCGAACGTGTCGGCCTGGAGCCGGATCGCCTTGTCGCCGAGCTCGACCATCAGCTGGTTCGCGCGGGCGAAGAGCAGATCGCCCGTCAGGATGGCCACGTTGTTGCCCCACACGGTCTGCGCCGACGGGACGCCGCGGCGCTTCTCCGCCTCGTCCATGACGTCGTCGTGGTAGAGCGATGCGAGATGCGTGATCTCGATCGCCTGCGCACCGAGCAGGACCTGCGGCGTGTTGCCGCGGCCCAGCGACGCGGCCAGGAGGGTGAGCATCGGGCGCACGCGCTTGCCGCCCGCCTCGAGGAGGTACCGGGTGGAGACGTCGGCCACGGCGTCCGCGAAGGACAGCTGCCGGACGAGACCCTCCTCGACCTGCTCCAGACCCGCGTCGATCGTGCGGGCGAGAGCGCGGTCCGACGAGGAGGAGAAGATGCGCTCGGAGAGGCCGAGCTGCGCCGTCAGAGACGGGCTGCGACGGGCGACGGGCGCAGTGGCGTTCACAGGGAAACCCTAACGTCTCGGCCTGTGCGGACCCCGGTCGTCATCGGGTCGCCGCGATCGGCTTGACGCCGCGGTGCAGCGCCACGATGCCAGCGGTCAGATCGCGGTAGGCCACGCGCTCGAAGCCCGCCGCGCGGAGCCAGGCGGCGACGACGCTCTGCTCCGGCCAGGCCCGGATGGAATCGCCGAGATAGTCGTACGCAGGATTGTTCGACGACGCGAGGCGCACGACGGCGGGCATGACCGTCGACAGGTAGAAGTCGTACGCGGCGGCCAGCGGAGCGATCGGCGGAGTCGAGAACTCGCAGATCACGACCCGGCCGCCGGGCTTCAGCACACGCAGGAACTCGGCGAGCGCCGTCCTCGGCTCGGCCACGTTGCGCAGACCGAAGGAGATGGTCACGGCGTCGAACGACTCGTCCTCGAACGGGAGGTCCATCGCGTCGGCCTGGACGAACTCGATCCGGTCGTTGCCCGCCTGACGGCGACGGCCGACGGCGATCATCCCCGGGGAGAAGTCGGCTGCGACGACCTGGGCGCCCGACCGCGCCAGCGACGCGCTCGACGTTCCGGTGCCGGCCGCGATGTCGAGGATGCGCTCACCGGGAGCAGGGTTGACGGCGCGAGTCGTCGCGATCCGCCAGAGCCGGTCGTTCCCCACCGAGAGGAGTCCGTTCACCAGGTCGTAGGCGGGAGCCACGGTGTCGAACATCGAGGCGACCTCGTCGGGCCGTTTGGTGAGGTCTGCCTTCGTCACGATCCGCAAGTCTACGGCGAGACGCGGGACGGCGGCTGTGCATCCGCCGTCCCGCGCCCGGTCGGCGCGCTCCCCCCTGGGGAAGCGCCGGGACCGCCCCGCTCCGCCTCGCGCGGCGGCCCCGGACCGGATCACGGTAGCAACGGAGCCCTGCGCCCCGAGCCCCGCGGCATGGGACGTCCCACCTTCTGGCGCGGGCGTACCCTGCTGAGGTGACGCTCATCGGCGCTGGAACCCCCCTGCTGCGTGCGGAGACGACTCCACTGGACTCTCCGCCGTCGCTCCTCTCCCACTCCGACCCGAGGCGGCCCCTCCTCTGGCAGCGCGACGGCGCCGGCCTCAGCGGACGCGGCGAGGCCCTGCGCCTCGAGTTCTCGGGCCCGGAACGGCTGCGGGATGCCGCGGCGGCCTGGCGTCGGCTCTGCGACGCGGCGACGGTGGAGGACCGGGTCGGACTGCCCGGGACGGGGCTGGTCGCGTTCGGGACCTTCGCTTTCTCGAGCCGATCCGAGGCGGCGAGTGTGCTGATCGTGCCGCGCACCGTGATCGGGACGCGCGACGGCCGGTCATGGCTGACGCGGATCACGATCGGCGAGGCGGAGAGACCGTATACGCCGAGCGAGGAGCCGCTGGGGGCGGAGTACCACGTGCCGCTCTCGCCCGGTGCGCTGCCGCCGGACGGGTACCGCGCGGCGGTCGCTGCCGCGGTGGAGACGATCCGGGCGGGTGAGCTGTCCAAGGTCGTGATCGCGCGCGATCTGCAGGGGCGGCTCCCGCCGGGGGCGGACCTGCGTCGGATGCTGGGTGCGCTCACCGAGCGGTACCCGGACTGCTGGGGCTTCGCCGTGGACGGATTCCTCGGCGCCAGTCCGGAGACGCTGGTCGCGGTCGATCGGGGCGAGATCTCGGCGAGGGTGTTGGCCGGCACGGCCGCACGAGGCGAGGATCCCCTCGCCGACGCGGACGTGGAGGCCGCTCTGCTCGAGAGTCCGAAGGACCGCTCGGAGCACGCTTTCGCTCTCGCCAGTCTGGTCCGGGAACTCGAGCCCCACACACGGGAGCTGACGGCGGGCGCCGCCCCGTTCACGCTCCGCCTGCCGAATCTCTGGCACCTCGCGACGGACGTGCGAGGAATTCTGGGCGACTCCTCCAGCGCGCTCGATCTCGTCGATGCTCTTCACCCGACCGCGGCAGTGGCCGGCACTCCGACCGCCGACGCCCTTGCGCTCATCGAGCACCTGGAGCCCTTCGACCGCGGTCGGTACGCAGGACCCGTCGGCTGGATCGACGGCAACGGCGACGGCGAGTGGGCCGTCGGACTCCGCAGCGCCGAGGTCACGGCCGAGGGCGCGGTCACGGCCTGGGCGGGCGCCGGCATCGTGGCCGACAGCGTTCCCGAGTCCGAGCTCGCCGAGACCCGCATGAAGTTCCGCCCGATCACCGACGCGCTGGCATGACGCACGTCGGGAGTCGCTGAAGCCGTCGGCTACCCCGCCGGGTCGCTCTCGAGCCGGGGAGCACCCGGCCGTCGTCCTGCGCCCACCGGCGGACGCCCGGGCAGCGCCGGCGGCCGGGTCGTCACGCGACGGCCGGTCGGTGTGGTCCAGTCCGCTGTGCCGTCCGGATGGAGCAGATACGTCCAGCGGTCGCCGTGGCGCACGTGGTGGTGGGCGACGCATAGGGAGGCGAGGTTGTCGGGAGTCGTCTCTCCCCCGTTCCGCCATTCGACGCTGTGGTCGGTCTCCGTCGAGGACGCCGGCCGGGTGCAGCCCGGGAAGCGGCACGTCTGGTCGCGGAGGCGGACCAGCAGCCTCATCCTCGGCGGCGGGAGGCGGTGGCGGCGCCCGACGGAGACGACCGCGCCGGTCTCCTCGTCGGTCAGCACGGGAGTGAAGGCGGCGGCGTCGTCGATGAGCGCTCGCACCGCCTCGGCGGGGATCGGCCCGTAGCCGTCGAGCTCGGCGGCCGCCTCGTCGTCACCCGCGGCGGTGCTCGCCGCCACGGTGACTCTCACCTCGGCCCGCAGCCCGATCGAGGGCGCCGCGGCTCCCTCCGGAGTGGTCCCCGCCACGTCCCCGTGGCAGAGCAGGTCGGCCCACGCGTCGGCGCGGAGCTGCGCCAGCGTCCGCAGATCGCGGTCCCCTTCGGCGCCGTCCCGCAGATCCCTCGCGATGCGGTCGAGCCGGGCGAGCGCTCCGACGGCCTCGGGCGCGGGGACGTGCGCGCAGACCGTCGCCATGCCGTCGATCCCGGCTGTCATCCACACCCGGCGGTCCTCGCGGGCGCGAGCGTGCCGCTCGGCGAGGGGCTCGTCGTGCAGCTCCTCCCGCACCCGCGCGAGGGCGTGGCGCAGCTGCCCCGGGGTCAGCGTCTCCGCGAGGTCGACGGCCCGGTCGTCGTAGGCCGCGCGCGCCGCTGCCGGGAGGGTCGCCGCGACGGAGCAGATGAGCTGGCCGGCCTCCCAGCGCATTCTGGCGTCGGCGAGCGCGGAGCGGGTCCGCGGCAGCTCCTCCATCAGGAGCGAGGCGTGCAGCAGCTCCCTGGCGGCGGTGCGCTCGGAGACCCCGAGGGCGACGGCGAACTCCGCTCGGATCGACCGTTCGACGAGGTCCGTCGCATCCTCGCTGTCCGCCGAGGAGCCTCGGGCGAACGCGTCGGGACAGGTCAGCGCCGCGCAGTGTCCCGCGTGCAGCGCCTCCGCCGCGGACAGGAGCACCGGGGAGGCGCTCCTCGCGAGCGCCGCCGCCCGGTCGCCGAGGGCGAGGACCTCTCCTCGCACGGTCTCCGCATCAGCCATGCCTCCAGCGAAGCAGCAGCAGACGAGCTGCGGAGCTCGAACGAGGCGTCCCCGGGAGAACAGCGTCCGACGACGACCTGTGGAGGACCGACCGACCGGACCCGTGCGGACTCAGCGCTCGAGCCGGATCTCCACGATGCCCGGCCCGTCGCCCGGCGAGGTCAGCGCCTGCTCCAGCTCGCCGCGCGTCGCCGCACGACGGTGGCCCCACCCGTAGGCGTGCGCGAGAGCCTCCAGATCGGCGTTCTGCGGGGTGAACTGCACGCGGTCGAACGCATCGGGATGCGAGCTCGACGCGACCTCGAGTCCGTCGAAGATCGTGCCGCCCCCGTCGTTCACGACGACGAGCTGCACGCGCGGGCGTCGCTCTCCGGGCGGGAGGAGGAGGCCGCCGGCCTCGTGGAGCAGAGTGAGATCGCCGAGGACCGCCCGGGTGACTCCGCCGGCTCCCTGCTCGGTCGCCTGCGAAGCCACCGCGATCCCGAGAGCCGTCGAGATCGTGCCGTCGATGCCGGCGAGGCCGCGGTTCGCCAGGACGGATATCCGCTTGCCCGGCAGGGTCCCGTCGGCGACGCGGATCAGCCGCGACGCTCCGAACAGCAGCCGGTCGTGCGGCCAGGTGACCTTCCAGACCGCGGCGACGACGAAGTCGCGGGTGAGCGGTGCCCTGATCGCGGCGAGGGCGTTGCGCGCGTAGCCGCGGCGGTCCTCGACCGACATCGACCCGGCGTCGGGGACCTCGTCCAGCTCGTCGGGGTCGACCGTCAGGGCGCGGCTCGCGGACACCCAGGATCCGGCCCAGGCGCGCTCGCCGCGCTCAGGACGCGGCGACCCCACGGGCCGGACCACGTCGACGCCTCCGACGCGGCGGGCACGCTGGCCGGGGTTGTAGAACTGCTCGCGCACGGCGTCCACGACGATCACCTCGACGTCCTCGCGCCGCAGCAGCTCGGGGACCTCGCGGGAGAGCGTCGGGTGTCCGAGCACGATCGCCCGGCGGATGCGTCCGCCGAAGTCGGGCTCGCCGAGCAGGCGACGCCAGGCGACGACGAGCTGCGGTCCGAAGCGGGCGCCGGAGGAGACCTCGGCCAGCAGCGGCCAGTCGCCGGCGCGAGCGATCTCCTCGGCCGCGGCGCCCGCCTTGTCCCCGGCGATGACGACCGTGAGCGGCTCACCGGGACCGGCGGTCAGGACGGCACGCGGGATCCCGGATCCGACGGCGGGCGACGAGACCGGTTCGATCCCCTCCATGTCGGGGAGAGCGGAGGAGAGCGGGTCGCGGAAGGAGAGGTTCAGGTGGACCGGCCCGCGGCGCGCCGCGGTGACGGCACGATCGGCGAGCGCACGCGCGTCCTCGGGCCGGGAGGCGTCGTCCGGAGCAGCGACGTCCTCGAACAGCCGCACGGCACGCCCGTACAGCTCGCGCTGCTCGGCCGTCTGGTTCGATCGGATGCCGCGCAGCTCGTCGGGCCGGTCGGCGGTCAGGACGATCATCGGCACGTCCGAGGCGTCCGCCTCGAGCACGGCCGGGTGCAGGTTCGCGGTCGCCGTGCCGGAGGTCGTGATGACGAGCGCCGGCATCCCGGATTCGAGGGCGAGGCCCAGCGCCAGGAACCCAGCGGAGCGCTCATCGATCCGCACGTGCAGCCGGACGTCGCCGCGGGTCTCGAGCTCGGCCGCCACCAGGGCGAGCGCCTGCGAGCGGGAGCCCGGAGCGACGACGACGTCGCGGACGCCGAGCGCGACGAAGCGGGTGAGGAGGTCGACCGCGAATCGGGTGGAGGGGGCGACCGGCCGGTGCTCAGGCATCCCGGCGGCCGGGGCCGTCGGCCTCGCCCTGCTCGTCCATGTCGGCGAGGTCGCGCTCGAGCTGGGCGATGCGCTCGGCCTGCAGGCGTTCCTCCTCGGGGTCGCGCTCGATGCGGAGGGTGCCGAGGAAGTCGGGGTCGTCGTCCGGAGCGGTGTAGCGGCGGCCGGCGGCGCGCTGCTTTCGGGGGCGGCCGATCCAGAACCACAGTCCCGCACCGATGACCGGGAGGATCACCACCACCAGGAGCCAGGACCACTTCGGGATCGCGCGCACGGCGTGACGGTTGCTCATCGCGACGTCGATCACGGTGTAGACCGTGAAGACGGCGAGGGCCACGAGCAGGCCGATGACGAGGCGGATCATGGACACGAGTCTACGTCCGGCACCCCCGTCGGGGAGGGTCCGCACGGACGCTGGACAGGAGGCTCCCACGGTGCTCACGGAAGCGCGTGCAGGGGCCGACGTACACTGTCCCGGTGAAACTGAGCCGCGCGGTCGTCGTCTACTCGCTCCTGCGCCTGGCGATGTTCGCCGGCGTCTTCGTGCTGGTGTACCTGCCGGCGCGCACCTTCGTCGACTCGGAGCTGACGGCCGCGGTCACCGCGGGCTTCGTCGCCGCGATCGCGAGCCTGTCCCTCTCCTACATCCTGCTGAGGAAGCCCCGCGAGCGCATCGCGGAGGCGATCTACGAGCGCCGCAAGGACGTCCCGCGCGCCCCGACCGACGACGACGTCGAGGACGCCGCGGTCGACGCGACCCGCGACGACCGCTGAGCCGGGCGCTCCCGCCGGGGAGGGCTCCCCTCGGACGCGCTGACCCCGCTCGCACCAGGCCCGGCACGCAACAGCCATTCTCACCCGAATCCGGCCCACCCGAGCCCGCCTCGTGCGAGCCGCCGCTCTAGAACGCCAGCGCCGCCCCGAGGATGACCGCGTAGGCGAGCCCGCCCAGGCTGGTCAGCTGCAGCGCCAGGATGAGCTCCTTCGCCGTCTTCGCCGTCAGGGTGATCAGGATGGCCGGCAGGATCATCAGAAGCACGAAGAGCGTCAGCCATGCCAGCGGGTAGAACAGCGCGAGGATCACCGCGATGCCGAACGGGATCAGCACGAAGCCCGTGTAGATCGCCCGGGACACGGCCGGTCCCGCGAGGACCGCGAGGGTCCGCTTGCCCGAGAGGCGGTCGGTCGGGATGTCGCGGATGTTGTTGACCATGAGCACGGCGCAGGCGAACAGGCCCGCCGCCACGGCGCCGAGCCACGACTCCTGGTTGGTGCGGCCGATCTGCACGAACGTGGTGCCGACGGTGGCGACCAGGCCGAAGAACACGAAGACGAAGAGCTCGCCGAGCCCGAGGTAGCCGTAGGGGCGGCGTCCGCCGGTGTAGAACCAGCCGGCCGCGATCGCCGCCGCGCCGACGATCAGGAACCACCACTGCCCCGAGAGGGCGGTGAGCACGAGGCCGGCGACGGCCGCGATCCCGAAGAAGACCAGGGCGACGGTGAGCACCTGGCGGGGCTTCGCCGCTCCGGAGCCGGTCAGCCGCGAGGGTCCGACGCGGTTGGCGTCGGTGCCGCGCACGCCGTCGGAGTAGTCGTTGGCGTAGTTGACGGCGATCTGCAGGGCGAGCGAGACGGCCAGGCAGAGCAGGGCGCGCACCCAGTGCCAGCCCTCGTCGACGACCTGGGTCGCTCCGGTGCCGATGAGCACGGGGGCGACGGCCAGCGGGAGGGTGCGGAGGCGGGCGCCGGCGATCCACTCGCGGGGACCGGCGGGCTTCACGACGACCGCTCGCGGGCTGCCCCCGGGGCGGCCGCTGGAGGACTTCTTCTTGCGACTCGTACTCGACACGGAGGGAATCCTACCCACCGGCCCGTCGACGCTCGGAGCCGGTCAGGCCTGCTCGGCGAGCACCTCGAGGGCGCGGCGGTCGGGCTTCCCGGAGGCGAGGAGGGGGATGCGGCCGACCGGCAGCACGGCCGCGGGAGCGGCGGCGCGCCCGAGGCGGTCGGCGATCAGGGCGCGCAGGTCGGTGAGCGCGGGAGCCTCCTCCGCCGTGACGACGACCGGGACCTCGCCCCACTGCTCGTCCGCCCGCCGCACCACGACCGCGTCGGGGACGGGCCCCTCGCGGAGCACGGCCTCGACGGAGTCGAGCGAGACCTTCTCCCCGCCCGACACGATCACGCGGTCGAGCCGACCGGTCACCCGGAGGCGCCCGTCGACGATCGACCCCGCGTCGCCCGTGCGGTACCAGCGCTCCCCGTCGAGCTCGAGGAAGGTGGAGGCGCTGCGCTCGTGGTCGATCGCGCCGTCGGCGTCGAGGTAGCCCTCCGCGAGGGTCGGGCCGCCGAGCAGCACCTGCCCGTTCTCGACGCGCATCCGCACGTCGTGGAGCGGGACGCCGTCGTAGACGCAGCCGCCGGACGTCTCGCTCGATCCGTAGGTCAGGCGGATGCGCGCACCGAGGGCGGCGGCGCGGTCCCGCAGCGGCTGCGGCGTCGACTGGCCGCCGATCAGGAGCGCGTCGAACGAGCGGAGCGCCTCGGCCGCGGCCGGATCGCGCTCGGCGAGGTCCAGCAGCCGCGCGAGCTGCACGGGGACCAGCGAGGAGTACCGCCGCTCCCCCGCCGGCATCGTCCGAGCGAGAGCGAGGAAGGCCGCCGCGTCGAAGCCGCCGGCCGGGAGGACGACCGGGTCGGCCTCCGCGGTCAGCGAGCGGACGAGCACCTGCAGTCCCGCGACGTAGTGCGTCGGCAGGCAGAGCAGCCAGCGTCCCGGCCCGCCCAGCTCGGCGAGGGTCGCGGAGGCGCTGGTGAGCAGGGCCGCTGTCGAGAGCGCGACCCGCTTGGGCGGCCCCGACGAGCCCGAGGTCTCGACGACGGCGGCGACGCGCTGCGGCACGACGGCATCCTCGGAGGCGGTCGCAGCGCCGGGGGCGGAGACGCGGATCGCCGGGCCGCTGCCGTCCAGGGCCGCGCGCAGAGCGAGGAGGACGGCCTCGACCGTCGCGTCGACACCGGCGAGCGGGCGGGTCACCTGCGTGCCCTCCGGCTCAGAACTGCCACGGGAACGGCGACCAGTCGGGCTCGCGCTTCTCGAGGAAGGAGTCGCGTCCCTCGACGGCCTCATCGGTGCCGTAGGCGAGGCGCGTGGTCTCGCCCGCGAAGAGCTGCTGGCCCACGAGGCCGTCGTCCACGGCGTTGAACGCGTACTTCAGCATCCGGATGGCCGTGGGCGACTTGGTGAGGATCGTCTCGGCCCACTCCACCGCGGTCGTCTCGAGCTCGGCGTGCGGGACGACCGTGTTCACGGCGCCCATCTCGTAGGCGCGCTGCGCGGAGTACTCCCGCGCGAGGAAGAACACCTCGCGCGCGGCCTTCTGCCCGATCTGGCGGGCGAAGTACGCCGAGCCGTAGCCCGCGTCGAAGGAGCCGACGTCGGCGTCCGTCTGCTTGAAGCGCCCGTGCTCGGCGGAGGCGAGGGTGAGGTCGCAGACCACGTGCAGCGAGTGCCCGCCTCCCGCGGCCCAGCCGGGGACGGCCGCGATGACGACCTTCGGCATGAAGCGGATGAGGCGCTGCACCTCGAGGATGTGCAGGCGGCCGTTCCGCGCGGAGTCGATGCCCTCGGCGGTCTCGCCGTCGGAGTACCGGTAGCCGTCGCGGCCGCGGATCCGCTGGTCTCCCCCGGAGCAGAACGCCCAGCCTCCGTCGCGCGGGCTCGGGCCGTTGCCGGTGAGGATGACGACGCCGACGCGCGGGTTCGTCCGGGCGTCCTCGAGGGCGCGGAACAGCTCGTCGACCGTGCGCGGCCGGAACGCGTTGCGGACCTCGGGCCGGTCGAACGCGACCCGCGCGATGCGGCCGGAGCGGTCGTGGTGGTAGGTGATGTCCTCGAGTGCGTCGAAGCCGTCGACGGCCGCCCA
The DNA here is from genome assembly GCF_002932235.1 of Rathayibacter sp. AY1E3. Taxonomy (NCBI): domain Bacteria; kingdom Bacillati; phylum Actinomycetota; class Actinomycetes; order Micrococcales; family Microbacteriaceae; genus Rathayibacter; species Rathayibacter sp. AY1E3. The sequence continues at coordinate 228,896 of NZ_PSVN01000002.1, read as the reverse complement.
GCGGTGCGCGTCGAACAGTTCGGAGACCTGCGTGCTCATGCCACGACCCTACTGATCCGGACTGCACGGCGACTCGACACCGCTCGGGCAGACGGAAGGGGACCCCGCTGACGCGGAGTCCCCCTGCCGGTGCTCGCCCCTACTTGGCGGCGGAGGTGGTGCGGTTCTCGGCCGACACCATCCAGGCGTACTGCTCGAGGCTCTGGATGATCGCGTGGAGGAGATCCGCGCTGGTCGGGTCCTCCTCGTCCACCTGGTCGTGGACCTCGCGCATGGTGGCGGCGGTGTTCTCGAGGCGGATCGTGACCAGGTCGACGGTCTCGGCCGTGTCGATCTCGCCGTGCGGGTACTCGGGGAGGGTGGTGGTCGCGGCGACGGTGTCGCTGCGGCCGTCCGGGATCCCGTGGAGGGCGCGCATGCGCTCGGCGATGTCGTCGCTGAACTCGCGCGCGGCCTCGATGATCTCGTCGAGCTGCAGGTGGAGGTCGCGGAAGTTCTTGCCGACGACGTTCCAGTGGGCCTGCTTGCCCTGGACGTGGAGCTCGATCAGGTCGACGAGGACGATCTGGAGGCTGTCGAGCAGCTCCTTGGAGGCCTTGAAGCCCTTCTCGGCGTTCTGACGGCGGCTGGTCTTGGCACCGGAGCCCGCGGGGGCTTCGACGTGGCGTTCGAGGGTGGTGGTCATGGACCGTTCCTTTCTCTTGCAGTGCCGGGTGCGGTGTCCCGCCCCGAGTCTGGCTTCTTCGGCTGGACGGCGCCCGCACGCGCGGGGTGCGCGCGCTGGACGGGGCCCGTGGTTGCGGGGATCAGATCGTGGCGACGGATCCGGAGTCGACGCGGTAGTTCGAGCCGTTCACGAACGAGGCGCGGTCGGAGCAGAGGAAGGCGATCACGGCTGCGACCTCCTCGGCCTCGCCCCGGCGCTTCAGCTCCATGTACGGGCGCTCCTCGTCGAGGAAGGACGAGATCGCCTCGTCGACCGAGGTGCCCCTCTGCTCGGCGCGCTTGGACATCATCGCGTCGGTCATCGGAGTGCGGATGAACGCGGGCGAGACCGTGTTCACGAGCAGGCCCTCCTGCGCGTAGGAGCGCGAGAGGCCCTTGGCGAAGGCGAGGACGCCCGCCTTCGCGGCGCAGTAGGGCAGTTCGTCGTCGTAGGGCTGCACGGCGTCCTCGGAGGCGGTGAGCACGAGCCGGCCCCAGCCTCCGGTGCGGAGGTCGGGGAGGAACTCGCGCACGAGCCGCACAGGCCCGAGCAGGTCGACCTCGAGCGTGCTGGTCCAGCCCTCGTCGTCGATCTCGTGGAACAGGCCCTGCGCCCCCGTGACTCCGGCGCACTGCACGAGGATGTCGATCGCGCCGACCGCTCCGGCCACGCGGCGGTGCAGCTCGGCGAGCTGCTCCGTGCTGGTGACGTCGGCGGCGAAGGCGTGCAGGCGGCCCTCCGGAGCGTCGAGCCCGGCCGCGGCCCGGTCCAGCTCCGCCTGGTCCTTGTCGGTGATCACGACGGTCGCGCCCTCGGCGAGGAGGAGCTGCGCCGTGGCCAGGCCGATGCCGGAGTCGCCTCCGGTGACGAGGGCGGTGCGGCCGGTGATCCCGAGATCCATGCTGAGGTGCTCCTTGTGGGTGCGGTGCGAGGGGGTGGTACCGGTCTACGCCCCTCGGAGCCGGCCCTCAACGGGTTGCGCGGACGCCGTCGGCGGGGTTACGCGCGGCCGACCTTCTTCGGCGCCAGCTCCTCGATGGTGATGGCCGCGTTGATCAACGCGAGGTGGCTGAGCCCCTGCGGCAGGTTGCCCCAGAAGGCCAGGTCGTCGACCGCGATCATCTCGGACATGATCCCGACGTCGTTCGGGACCGTGGCGACGAGCTCGTCCATCAGGGCGACCGACTCGTCGTGCCGACCGACGCAGGCCAGGGCGGAGGCGAGCCAGAACGAGCAGGCCACGAACGGGTGCTCCTCGCCCTCCATGCCGGAGTAGCGGAACAGCAGCGCGCCGCGGCCCAGCTCCTTCACCAGGGCGTCGATGGTCGAGATCATCCGCTCGCCGCGCTCGTAGCCGCTGGGCGCGTGCAGGAGCACCGAGGCGTCCAGCTCCTCGCTGCCCGGGTACATCACGTAGGAGCCGAGCTCCTCGGACCAGCAGTGCTCCTCGATCCACTCCCGGATGCGGTCGCGCTCGAAGCGCCAGCGGTCGGGGCTGCCCGCGACCTGGCCGAGCTCCGCCAGGTGCACGGCCGCGTCGAGCGCCTGCCAGCAGCCCATCTTCGAGGAGGTGTAGTGCTGCTCCTCCTCCAGCTCCCACATGCCCGCATCGCGGTTCCGCCACAGGTCGCAGGTGGTGTCGGCGACGCGGGCGAGGAGCCGACCGGTCTGGATGTCGAGGACGTTGCCCTCGTCGACGTAGATGCGGCAGATGTCGAAGAGGTCGCCGAAGACGCCCAGCTGCAGCTGGCTCTGCGCTGCGTTGCCGGCGACGACCGGGCCGATGCCGGCGTAGCCCGGGACGTCGAACTCCTCGAGGACGGTCGGCATGGAGCCGTCGAGTCCGTAGAAGATGTGCAGGTCCGGCCCGTGCTCCTTGATCGTGCGGAGGAGCCAGGACAGCGCGGCGTGCGTCTCCTCGCGCAGGCCGAAGCGCACCAGCGCGTGCATCGTGTACGCGGCGTCGCGCACCCAGGCGAAGCGGTAGTCCCAGTTCTTGCCGCCGTTGGGCGACTCCGGGAGCGACGTGGTCGCGGCCGCGGCGATGGCTCCTGTGGGCGAGTAGATCAGCAGCTTGAGCGCGAGGGCGCTGCGCTGGACGGCCTCGGACCACGGGCCGTCGTAGGAGAACTCCTCCGACCAGTTCTGCCAGCTGCGGATGGTGCGGTCGATGCCGCGGTCGACGTTCTTCGCGACCGGGAAGTGCAGCGGCTCGTCATGCGTGGCCGACACGACCAGGACGTGCCGCACGGCGTCCTTCCCCGCGGTCACGACGAAGGAGCCCGTCAGCTCGTCGCCGGCGCCGGAGGGTGCGTCTTCGCCGTCGGGCCCGTGCTCCTGCCCGGTGACGCCGATGGTGATGTCTCCGGCGCGGATGAGCGAGCGGCCGTCGGCGTTCTGGATCCACGGGGAGAACCGGCCGAGTCCCGTTCCGGGACGCACGGCCCACCGCATCCGCACCTCGCCGTCGACACCGTCCACGCGGCGCGCGAGCTCGGCCCACGGGAGGCGGCCCGCGATCCCGGTGACGAGCGCGTCCGTCACGCGGACGGTGCCCGACTCGGTGGTGAAGGTGGTCTCGAGGACGTTCGTGTCGCGGATGTAGGCGCGCGAGACCTCGGCGGGCTCCTCGGGGGCGAGCTCGACGCAGCCGCCGGACTCGGCGTCGATCAGGGCGGCGAAGGCGGGGGTGGAGCCGAGGTCCGGGACGGGCATCCAGTCGACGCTGCCGTCCTTCGCGATCAGGGCGACCGTGCGACCGTCTCCGATCGCGGCGTAGTCGCGCAGGGGCCTGGTCGAGCGGGGTGCAGCCATCCCCTCACCGTAGGGCGCGGGCGGTGCGCCGATTCGGGCTTGCGGGCGGACGGGCTTGCTTGTAGCGCCCGGTCAGGTCGTGGCGACTCCGCCGTACTCCTCGAGGCGGTCGGTGAACTCGCCGCGGTCCTCGTCCTGGAGGACCCCGTTCGCGTACCCCGCCAGGAACGCGCCCTGCGGGTCCGGCGAGAGGCCGACTCCGTCGAGCATGTCGGCGACCAGGCCGGTCGGATCGGCGTCGAGGTCGACGAGGCCCAGCTCGATCGCGGGCACGAGGTCGGCGGATGAGCGGGCGGTGACGATCCAGAGCGCGGCCGAGGCCTCCTCGTCCGAGAGGTCGCCGTCGAGCTCGTAGCCCGCCTCCGACCACTCCTCGGGGGTGTCGGCCACCTCGACGTCGTCGAAGCCGAGAGGCGAGAGCGCTGCGGTGAAACGGTCGACCGCCGCCTGCCTGTCGGCGTCGGTCGAGACGTCGGCGGCGGCGTACTCGGTCGCCGAGATGTAGTCGTAGAGGAGGGAGGGCCCGCCGTAGGCGTTCTGCGACTGCTCGTAGTACTCGTCGTCGGCCGAGGTCCACTCCTCGGGGACGGCGCCCTCGACGGCCGCGACGGCCTTCTCGGCACTCGCGCGCACGTCCTCCGCGGACGGCTGGCCGAGGATCGTCGCGGCGTCGCCGTCCTGGTAGCCGGGGTAGTCGTAGAGCGGATCGGACGGGTCCCCGCTGCCGAACGGGTCGTCCGTCGGGTCGCCGAACGGCTCGGACGGAGCGCTCGTCGACGCGCTGCCGGCGGCGGAGTCGAGCGCGCCGCCCACTCCGACGGCGACGAGCGTGCCGAGCACGCCGGTGTAGACGACGCCCACGAGGAGGCTCGTGCCCAGCGCGATCCAGGCGCCCCTGCCGAGCGGGCGGTGGGAGGGGACGGAGCCCTGCGTCGGGCCCGGGGCGGGCGCGGGCGGCGGGCTCATCGGCATCTGGCTCATCGCACTCCTCCGGACTCCAACGGCAGCCTCGTCAGTCTGGCACCTCGGCGGGCGCTCGGAGGAGGGACCCCGGGGGCTTGCGCGCGCGTCGCCGACCTCCTGCGCCCGGGTGGCCGCCGCGTCGCCCCGGCCGGTGGACAATGGCCGGATGGACGACGTCGTGCCCGCCTCCCCGCTCCCCTCCCTCGGCGAGATCGACGCGGGACTCCGCGTCGTCGCTCTGCCGCTGCGCACCCGCTTCCGCGGTGTGGACCACCGCGAGATCGCGCTCGTGCGCGGCCCCGAGGGCTGGACCGAGTTCTCGCCCTTCCTCGAGTACGGCGCAGAGGAGTCGGCGGCGTGGCTCCGGGCGGCGATCGACTACGGCTGGAGCGAGCAGCCGGCACCGCTGCGCGACCGCATCCCGGTGAACGCGACCATCCCGGCCGTCGCACCGCACGAGGTCGCCGCCGTGCTCGCGAGCTACCACGGCTGCCGCACGGCGAAGGTGAAGGTCGCCGAGCGCGGCCAGACGCTGGCCGACGACGTGGCCCGGGTCGTCGAGGTCCGCCGCCTGCTCGGTCCGGAGGGCCGGATCCGCGTGGACGCTAACGGCGGCTGGAACCTCGACGAGGCCGAGCACGCCGTCCACGCCCTCGCGGAGTCCGACCTCGAGTACGTCGAGCAGCCGTGCGCGAGCGTCGACGAGCTGGCGGAGCTACGCTACCGGGTGAAGTACATGGGCATCCCGATCGCCGCCGACGAGAGCGTTCGCAAGGCCGCCGATCCGCTCGCCGTCGCCCGGGCCGGAGCCGCGGACCTGCTGGTCGTGAAGGCCCAGCCGCTCGGGGGGACGCGCCGGGCGCTGGCCCTCGTCGCCGAGGCGGGGCTGCCGGCGGTGGTCTCGAGCGCGATCGACAGCTCGGTCGGACTCGCCATGGGCGCCGCCCTGGCCGCGGCGCTCCCCGAGCTGCCCTTCGACTGCGGACTCGGCACCGCGTCCCTCCTCGCCGCGGACGTCACGGAGCGGCCGCTGCGGCCGGTCGACGGCAGCATCCCCGTCGGCCGCGTGGAGGTCTCGGAGGAGCTCCTCTCCCGTCACGCCGTGTCGCCGGAGCGGCTCGCCTGGTGGCGGGCGCGGCTCCGCGACTCCTACGCGCTGCTCTGATCGTCGGCGGCGGGCGCCGCGTCCGAGGAGCGGCAGAATGGGAGCGTCGGCCGTCGGTGCCCGACGCATCCCCCACCCTCGAGCATCGGAGCACCGTGAGCGCATCGACCGTCCCCGTCCCCGTCTTCCTCGACTGCGACACCGGCATCGACGACTCGCTCGCCCTGGCGTACCTCCTCCGCTCGCCCCGGGCCCGCCTCGTCGGGATCAGCACGGTCAGCGGCAACACCGACGCCCGCCGGGCCGCGGTCAACAGCCTCGGCCTGCTCGCGCTGGCCGGCCGCGACGATGTGCCGGTCGCCGTGGGGGCGCACCACTTCCTCGAGGAGGACTACGCCGGCGGATCTCCGCACGTGCACGGCGACGACGGCATCGGCGGGGTCGCGCTGCCCGACGGCGGCGAGCCGGTCGACGAGGATCCGGCCGACCTCCTCCTCCGTCTCGCCCGTGAGCACGAGGGCGAGCTGCGGCTGGTCGCGATCGGCCCGCTGACGAATCTCGCGATCGCCCTCCGTGCGCACCCGGAGATCGCGTCCCTCGTCCACTCGGTGACCGTGATGGGTGGAGCCGCGCTGGTCCCCGGCAACGTGACCGCCGTGGCGGAGGCCAACATCTGGCACGACCCTGCGGCCGCCGCCGAGGTCGTCGCGGCCGACTGGGATCTCACGCTCGTGCCCCTGGACGTGACCATGCGGCACCTGCTGACGGAGGAGGACCGCGCCGTCCTGCTCGCGTCGCCCGATCCCCTCGCGCAGGCCATCGGGCAGGCGCTCGACTTCTACTTCGACTTCTATGTCGGCCACTTCGGCGAGCGCACCGCTGCCATGCACGACCCGATGGCCGCCGCGATCGCCGTCGACGCCGTCGCCCTCACCTCCGCCCCGCGCGTCCACGTCACTGTCGACGCCACCCACGGCCCCGGCCGCGGCCAGACCGTCGCCGACCTCCGCGGCATCTACCGCGGCGTCCATCCCTCCGACGCCCGCACCCGCATCGTCCTCGCCCTCGACGCCCCTTTCGCCCCCCACCTCATCGACGTCGTCACCGCCGTCTGACCCGCGCGGGGCCACCCGAAGCCCGTCCGTGCCCCCGGCCCCGACACGCCCGTTCCTCGATCAGCACGCACCGACCCGGCGCTTCCGTACGCGGGAACTCGACAGGCTCGCTCCGAGCGTTCGTGTCAGGGGATCTCGATACTCGCGCTGCTCACTACTCGATCAGCATGTCCCGTCGACCGCCGTCCCCCCGCCCTCCCGCGAAGCGCAGCTCCCCAGAACCCGACCGCGCAGCGGAGCGCTCCCCCACGGCGATCGCGAAGCGGAGCCCACCCACCTCGGCGACCGCGAAGCGGAGCCCACCCAGACCCGACCGCGAAGCGGAGCCCATCCACCACCGCGACCGCGAAGCGGAGCACTCCCCCACGGCGACCGCGAAGCGGAGCCCACCCAGACCCGACCGCGAAGCGGAGGCCCTCCCGCGGCGAACGCGAAGCGGAGCCGTCCCCAGTGCGCGTCCTGGTGGGCGGTCGGCGGGGCCTGGTGGGGTCGATCGCAAGGCGGAGGCGTCGGGCGTAGCGGCGCTACGTTCGTCGCCGACAACGCCGCGAGGGACCCCGCCAGGCCCCGCCGATCACATGCCGGTGTCGAGGCCGGAGTAGGCGTGGAGTCCCTTGAAGAACACGTTGACGACGCCGAAGTTGAACATGACGGCGGCGAAGCCGACGATGGCGAGCCAGGCGGAGGGGGTGCCGCGCCAGCCGCGGGTGGCGCGGGCGTGGATGTAGCCGGCGTAGATGGTCCAGATGATGAAGGTCCAGACCTCCTTGGTGTCCCAGCCCCAGTAGCGGCCCCAGGCCTTCTCTGCCCAGACGGCGCCGGCGATGAGCGTGAAGGTCCAGAGGATGAAGCCGAGGATCGTGACGCGGTAGGCGAGGTTCTCGAGGGTGAGGGAGCTGGGCAGGGTGCGCAGGAAGCGGAGGACCGAGCGGGGGCTGTCGCCGGAGGATTCGCGGCGGGCCTGGAGGAGCTGGGTGACCGAGAGCGCGAAGCCGAGGGCGAAGAACGCGGTGCCGAGGATCGCGACGAGCACGTGGATGACCAGCCAGTAGGACTGGAGTGCCGGCGGGAGCGGGACGACGGCGACGTAGTAGTTGACGGTCGCGATGCCGAGGAGCACCAGGACGAGACCGGTGATGAACGCTCCGAGGAAGCGGAGGTCCCAGCGCAGCTGGACGGCGAGGAAGACGCCGATGATGATGAGCGTCCCGGTCATCGAGAACTCGTACATGTTCGCCCAGGGGACGCGGCCGGCGGCGACGCCGCGGAGGACGGTCGCGCCGAGGTGCAGCACGAAGCCGAGGAGCGTGAGCGAGAACCCGATGCGCATGGTCTTCGAGCGGGCGGGGGCGCGGTAGACCTCGTCCTCGACGCGGCTGCCGATGCGGGAGAGAGTCGCTGTGCGTCCGGAGCCTGCGGCGGCGACGGTGGCCTTGCCGCTGGCCGCGCGGTCGGCGGCGGCCGCGGAGGCGACGCGCTCCGCCTCCTGCACGACCTCGATCGACTCGCCGTCGGCCAGGGAGGCGCGGCGGGCGAGGTCGATCGCGAAGAAGACGAACGCCATGGCGTAGATGCCCATGGCGGAGGAGAGGCACAGCACCGAGTACTGCGAGAGGGTCGCGATCACCTCCTCAGGGTAATCGCTCGCCGCCCCGCCCGCCCCTTCGCGCTTGCACAGACTCGGCCCCTGCCCAGCCGGGCGACGGCTGTGGAGGGGCGTCCGGGAGGCGGGTCAGTCGAGCGGGGCGTGCCGGTCGGCGATCGTCCGCACGGCGCGCACCAGCTGGGGGTCCTCGCCGCGGGCGAGTCCCGCGTACTCGAGGAGGAGGCCGCCGTCGTCCTGGGCGGTCGCCTTCACCCACACGCGGCGCCGCGGGACGAACAGCGAGGTGAGGAGTCCGGCGAGCACGAGGATCGCGAAGAGCAGCACCCAGCCCTGGGTCGCGTCGTGGTGGATGTCGAACGAGGCGAAGCGCTTGACGCTGTCGGTGCCGATCCGCGTCGGGTCGGCGCCCGTGTTGTCGAAGGTCACGCTGCCGAGCCCGTTCGGGAGCTCGGCCGTGTCGCCGGGCTTGAGGGTGATCGGCGAGACGCCGGTGGTGCCGCCGGTGAGCCGGGTCAGCGAGTCGGTGTTGAGCACGTAGACGGATGTGGGCACTCCCCCGTCGAGGCCGAGGTCGCCCGCAAAGACGTTCAGCGAGAGCACGGGGTACTGCAGGTCGGGGAAGATCGAGGTCGACGCCCCGGAGGCCAGCGTGTCCTGCGTCGGGTAGAAGAAGCCGGTGAGGCCCAGCTGCTCGGAGAGCCCGTCCGGCACCTTCACGACGCCGACGGAGGTCAGGTTCGCGTCCTGCGGGAGGAACGGCACCGAGTCGGTGAAGATCGCCCGGCCGGAGGGATCCCGGACCGTGATCGTCGGGGCGTAGCCGTTGCCGAGGAGGTAGACGTTCGTGCCGCCGATCGCGAGCGGGTCGTTGACCTTGATCGTGCGGTCCTCGGTGCGCCCGCCGCGCTCGGAGGTCGTGACGTTCGCGGTGAAGTCGACGGGCTGGCCGAGCGCCGACTGGTTCTGCTCCTCGTACTTCACGTCGAGGCTGTCGAGGGTCAGCTGGTACGGGTCGAGCTGGCTGCTGTCGAAGAAGCGACCGGGGTTGAAGGAGTCGTAGGCCGCGAGGTTGTTCGCGAACCCCTGGGAGCCCTCGACCAGCACGCGCTGCCCGCTGTAGCCGAATCCGCCGCCCACTCCGACGGCGACGAGGATGCCGACCAGGGCGGAGTGGAAGACCAGGTTGCCGGTCTCGCGGAGGTAGCCGCGCTCGGCCGAGACGCTCGACCAGCGGCCGCGCGGGTCGTCGTAGCGCTCGACGCGGTAGCCCGCCCGGCGCAGGACGGAGTGGGCGGAGGCGACGGCCTCCTCCTCCGTCGCGCCCTCGACCTCGCGGACGGTGTAGCCGGCGAGGCGCTGCAGGCGCGCCGGGGTGCGCGGCGGCCGCGATCGCATCGCCTGGAAGTGGTGACGCGTGCGCGGGACGATGCAGCCGATCAGGGAGATGAACAGCAGCAGGTAGATGCTCGAGAACCAGGCGGAGGTGTAGGTGTCGAACGCCTGCACCCTGTCGAGCAGGGGCGCGAGGTCGGGGTTGTCGACGAAGTACTGGGTCACGCCGTTGGGGTCGGAGGAGCGCTGCGGCACGAGCGATCCGGGGACCGCCGCGATCGCCAGCATCAGCAGCAGGAACAGCGCCGTGCGCATGCTGGTGAGCTGGCGCCACATCCAGCGGAGCCAGCCGGTGAACCCGAGCGCCGGCTGCGTGACAGCGCCGTCGGAGTCGTAGTGGTCGGCGGGGCGGAAGGAGGCGTCCGTCCTCCGCTGCGCGGCCTCGTCGGGGCGGCGCGTGCTCTCCTCGGGCTCAGATCGCCGGCTGGAAGCCATCGATCACCGCCGAGAGGGATCCGTAGACGAGGGTGTTCCAGATGCCCGTGACCATCAGGACTCCGATCAGGACGAGGGCGGCGCCGCCGAGGATGTTGACCACGCGGATGTGGCGCTTCACGAAGGCGAGCGTGCTGGTCACCCAGCTGAAGCCGAAGGCGACGAGGAGGAAGGGGATGCCGAGTCCGAGGCAGTAGACCAGGGCGAGGAGGGCGCCGCGCCAGGGCGAGCCCACGCCGTAGCTGAGGGCGAGGATCGAGCTCAGCGTCGGGCCGAGGCAGGGCGTCCAGCCGACGCCGAAGACGATGCCGAGCAGCGGCGCTCCGATCAGCCCGGTGGCGGGACGGATCCCGGGTCGGAGCGTGCGCTGGAGGAACGAGAACTGCCCGATGAAGACGAGCCCCATCGCGATCACGACGAGCCCGAGGACGCGGGTGATCAGGTCGGTGTACTGGCGCAGCCAGAAGCCGACCGTGCCCGCCGCCGCCCCGTAGAGGACGAACACCAGCGAGAATCCGAGCACGAAGAGGAGCACCCCCAGCACGACCCGGCGGCGTCCGCGGGCCGCCCGCTCGTCGGCGTCGGTGAATCCGCCGACGTAGGCGAGGTAGCCGGGCACCAGCGGGAGCACGCAGGGCGACGCGAAGGACACGAGCCCGGCCAGGAGCGCGATCGGCACGGCCAGCAGGAGCTGACCGCTGACGACGATGTCGCCCACGCCGCTACTCCCCCTCGGCGAGCGTGTCGCCCACGAGGGTCGAGAGGATCGACGCCTCCTGGAGCTGGCCGAGGATGCGCGACGCGACGCGCCCCTCCCTGTCGAGGACGAGCGTCGTGGGCACGGCGTTCGGCGGGACGGTGCCGGTGAAAGCGAGCTGCACCGACGAGTCGGTGTCGACGATGGAGGGGTAGCCGAGCCCGAAGGTCTCGGCGAAGGCGGCCGCGGTGGGGGCCTGATCGCGCACGTTGACGCCGACGAACGACACGCCCTTGTCGGCGAACTCCGTGTTCACCGTCTCGAGGTCAGCGGCCTCGGCGCGGCACGGGGCGCAGCTGGCGTACCAGAAGTTGACGACGACGACCTGCCCGGCGAGGTCGGCGGAGTCGATGGTGGCGCCGGTCTCGTCGGTGCCGGAGAAGACGATGGGGTCGTCCCGGTCGGCGGCGGCGATCTCGGTGACGGTGCCGTCCCCCGAGATGTAGCCCTTGTTGCTGCCGTTGCGGTACTGGTCGGCGAGCGGATCCTCGGAGCAGCCCGTCAGCGCGAGCGCGGCGGCCAGCGCGAGGACGCCCGCGGCGCGGAGCCGCCCCGTCCGGCGCATCAGACCGCTCCCACGTCGGTGGCCAGGCCCTGCAGGCCGGCGGCCGGGTCGGAGTAGCCGACCTCGACGAAGCCGTCCCCGCGCCGCTCGAGGGTCGTGATGCTCGAGAGCGCGCAGCGGCGCTTGCGCGGATCGTGGAAGAGGCGCTCGCCGGCGAGGGCGCGGTGGACCGTCCAGATGGGGAGCTGGTGGCTGACGATCGCGGCGTCGCCCTCCTCCGTGCTCTCCCACGCCGACTCGACCGCCGCGTACATCCGCGCCGAGATGGAGAGGTACGGCTCGCCCCAGCTGGGCTCGAAGGGGTTGCGGAGCCAGGGCCAGTGCTTGGGGTTCCGCAGGGCGGAGCTGCGCGCGGCGAGGGACTTCCCCTCGAAGCGGTTGCTCGGCTCGATCACCCGCTCATCGGTGCGGATCTCGAGCTCGAACGCCTGCGAGATGGGCTGCGCGGACTCCTGCGTGCGCTGGAGCGGCGAGGCGATCAGCGCCGTGACGTGGCGCCGGCGCTCGAGCAGGTCGTCGGCGGCGGAGCGGGCCATGCGGTGGCCCAGATCCGAGAGCCGGAAGTTCGGGAGTCGCCCGTAGAGGACCCGGTCGGGGTTGAACACCTCGCCGTGCCGCACGAGATGGATCTGATCGGCAACCACGAGCGTCAAGTGTACGGAACGCGGCGTGGGGGAACGCCGGGAAAAGGGTCGCCTGAGCCGGACCTGAGCGGAGCCTCAGCGCCGCGCCGAGACCGCCGCCGACAGCCGCCGCACGAGCGGTCCGGGCAGGTGCCGCACCACGGCCATCGGGACTCCGAAGCGCACCGACGGCACCGAGACGACGGAGCCGCGCGCGACGTCGCGGAGGAACTCCTCCACCACCGCGTCCGCATCGAGCCAGAGGAAGGAGGGGATGGAGGAGGTGTCCATCGCCGCCCGCTCGTGGAACTCGGTGCGCACCCAGCCCGGGCAGAGCGCGGCCGAGCGGACGCCGGTGCCGCGCAGCTCGACGGCCAGCGACTGCGCGAAGGCGGTCGCCCACGCCTTCACCGCGGAGTAGGGGCCGAGGTGCACGAAGCCCGCGACGCTCGACACCGTGAGGATCGCGCCGCGGCCGCGGGTGGTCATCGCCTCGGCCGCCGCGCCCGAGAGCACGGCGACCGAACGCACCATCACCTCGAAGGCGTGGTCCTGGGCGGCGACGTCCGGCTCGGCGAAGGTCCCGTCGATCCCGAAGCCGGCGTTGTTGACGAGGACGCGGACCGGTCGGGCCGGATCGACGAGCCGCGCGCGCACGCGCTCGACCTGCTCGCGGTCGCCGAGGTCCGCGGGCAGGACCTCGACCGCCGCGGCGCCGAGGCCGCGCAGTCCGGCCGCCGCCTCCTGGAGGCGCTGCTCGCTGCGGGCGACGAGGACGAGGCTCCAGCCGCGGCGCGCGAACGCCCGGGCGAAGGCGAGGCCGATGCCGGAGGACGCGCCGGTGATCAGTGCGGTGCTCATGCGCGCAGGAGGGCGGCGAGGCCGTCCTCGCTCACGACGGGGATCCCGTAGTCGCGGGCCTTCCTCGCCTTGCCGGACAGGGAGTCGGGATCGGCGGCGACGACCAGCTTGACCTTCTTCGTCACTCCGGGGTGGGCGATCAGCCCGCAGTCCTCGAGGACGGTCGTCCACTCCTGGCGGGTCCGGCGCATCTCCCCGGTCAGGACGACGAGGTCGCCCGGCTCGAGCGAGAAGCGGTCGACGACGGGCGCGGGCTGTTCGACGGCGTCCCGCGGCTCCGTGGCCGCGACGAGCCGCTCGTGATCGATGCCGAGCAGATCGGCGACAGTCGCGAGGTCCATCAGCTCGTCGTCGGCGAGGACGCCGTCCGACCAGGCGACCGCGGTCAGGTCGTCGAAGTAGCGGTCGTGGAGGACGCGCACGACCGCACGACCGATTCCGAGGTCGTCGGCCGCGGTGACCAGTTCGCGCTCCTCGTGCGCCGAGATGACGCGGTCCAGGAGGCAGCGGTCCAGGAGGGCGAGGTACTCGCCGTGCTCCACGGGTCCGGAGTGGTCGGGCATCCGCTGGACGACGCGCTCCAGGAAGGAGGCGGGAGCCACGGCGGTCGCGGGTCGGGGCGTCCACAGTGTGCGCCTCCGCGGAACAGGAGGCCAGCCGTAGGCGAGTGCCTCTCTCAGGTGATCGTCCCAGCGGTCGCGACCACCGGAGACGGCGATGTACTCCGCGAGCAGGCGGCCCGTGGCGGTCGCATCGACGACCGCTCGGTGAGCGTTCTCCAGCGGGATGTCGAACGCGGCGCAGCAGGCGGCGAGCGAGCGCCCCGCACCCGGCAGGAACTCGCGTGCGAGCTGCATCGTGCACAGCAGCATCTCGCTCGAGAGTGTCGTCTCGACGCCGAGTCGGGCCAGTTCCGCTGTCAGGAACCGCCGCTCGAAGCTCGCATTGTGGGCGACGACCACCCGGCCGTCGAGATGTACCAGCAGATCGGAGGCGATCGCGGCGAAGGACGGTGCGTCCAGTATCTCGCGCGCCGAGATGCCGTGGATCCTCTGCGCGCCGAGATCGCGGTCCGGGTTCACGAGCGTCTCGAACGCCGCCTCGAAGCGCCCCTCCGCATCGAGATGGACGACAGCGACCTCGATGACGCGGTCGCCCCGCTCGGGACGGACCCCCGTCGTCTCGAAGTCGATGACCGCGAATCCCGGTCCCGCCATGGCACATCCCCCTCGGATCCTCTCGAGCCCGCGCGCTCGCTCCGCGATGCTAGCCCGACGCCGGAGCACGCAGGGGGACCGACTGCACCCCCTTTCGTGCCGCGCCGGAGGCCGCGGGCCGGCGCGTGCTCCTGCTCCGCGCCCGCCCGGCGGCCCCCGAGTAGACTCCCCTACCGTGACCGACGAGACCCGCCTCCCCCGAACCACTGTCAAGAAGCTCGCCGCGCTCGAGGACGGACCCGTCCGCGTGTCCGGCTGGGTCGAGACCGTGCGCGACCAGAAGAAGGTGCAGTTCGTCGTCCTGCGCGACGAGTCCGGTGCCGTGCAGCTGGTGAACCCGGCCGTGCGCGAAGCCGTCGAGGGCGACGACGCGTCGGCTGCGCGCCTCGCGATCACCGAGGAGATCTCCGGCCTCGCCCAGGGCTCCTTCATCACCGTCACCGGCGCGCTCAAGCACGACGAGCGCGTGAAGCTCGGCGGCATCGAGGTCAAGCTCGAGACGCTCCAGGTCGTCGCCGCGTCGATCCCGGAGGCGCCGATCGCGCCCGACTCCGGCATCGACAAGCGCATGGACTGGCGCTTCCTCGACCTGCGCCGTCCCGAGCAGAACCTCATCGCCCGTGTGCAGACCACGTTCGAGCACGCGCTGCGCACGTACTGGATCGAGCACGACTTCATCGAGATCCACACCCCGAAGCTCATGGCGAGCGCCTCGGAGTCGCGGGCCGAGCTCTTCGAGGTCGAGTACTTCGAGACGAAGGCCTACCTGGCGCAGAGCCCCCAGTTCTTCAAGCAGATGGCGCAGCCCGCCGGCTTCGGCAAGGTCTTCGAGGTCGGCCCCGCCTTCCGCGCCGACCCCAGCTTCACCTCGCGTCACGCGACCGAGTTCACGAGCGTCGACGCCGAGGTCTCCTGGATCGACTCGCACGAGGACGTCATGGAGCTGCACGAGCAGCTGATGGTCGCCGGCCTCACCGCCGTCGTCGAGAAGCACGGCGCCGAGGTCAAGGCGCTCTTCGACATCGACCTGACCGTCCCGACCACGCCGTTCCCGCGCATCCCGCTCGCCGAGGCCAAGCGCATCGTCGCCGAGCGCGGCTACGAGGTGCCCCGCGCCGACGACGACATGGACCCCGAGGGCGAGCGCCGCATCGCGGCCTACGTGCAGGAGGAGTTCGGGCACGACTTCGTGTTCCTCACCGACTACGCGTCGAGCATCCGGCCGTTCTACCACATGCGCCGCGAGGGCGACGGGACGATCACCAACAGCTACGACCTCATCTACAACGGCGTCGAGATCTCGACCGGAGCGCAGCGCGAGCACCGCGTCGACGTCCTCGTCGAGCAGGCCCGCGAGAAGGGCCTCGACCCGGAGGAGCTCGAGTTTTACCTCGACTTCTTCCGCTACGGCGTCCCGCCGCACGGCGGCTTCGGCATGGGCCTCTCGCGCGTGATCATGCTGATGCTGAACCAGGCGAACCTCCGCGAGGTCACCTACCTGTTCCGCGGCCCGACCCGCCTGCTGCCCTAGGCGCGCACCACGGTCGCGGGAACCCCGAGCCGTCGAGACCGCCGCGGACGGCGGGTCCCCTCGACGGGCCGGGGTTCCCTCGCGCCAGCGGCTAGGGAGCCGGCAGCACCACGAGGTCGAGGTAGTCGGCCAGGCACGCCACCATGTCCACCGCGTCGCGCTCGAGCAGCCACTGCAGCTGCACACCGTCCCAGAGCGCGATGATCGACGCCGCCACCCGCTCCGGATCGGACCCCTCGCGCAGGCGGCCGGCTGCCTGGAGCTCGCGCAGCTCGGCCGCGTACTCGCTGCGGAGGCGGCGGAACCGCGCGGCGAAGAAGTCGCGCCCCGGGTGCTCCTGCGTCGTCGACTCGCCGCAGAGCACGGCGTACAGCTCGATCACTCCGGGCGCCGTCTCGTTGTAGCGGGTCTGCCGCAGGATGCCGGCGACCAGCCCCTCCTCCGGGTCCGGCGGCGAGGAACCGTCGCCCGTGATCAGGTCGCGGTGCTCGAGGACCGCGAAGAGCAGGTCGGTCTTCGACGGGAAGTAGTGCAGGAGGCTCGTCTGGCTGAGCCCGACGCGGTCGGCGACCTCCTGGAGGGAGCCGCGGGCGTAGCCCCGCGCGGCGAAGACCTGGTGGGCGGCCTCGATGATGGCTCGCCGGCGCTCGGCCGACTTCGCGTACGGGCCGCGTCGCCTCGTCGCCTCCGCCATCGACCCCTCCTCCGCACTGGAGGCACCTCGCCGTGCCCCTCGAACGGCCAGCGTAGCGGCGGCGGAGGAGCAGTGCCGCCAATTTCGAGTACCTACTCGAATTCGTGGTAGCGTCCCGATCATCGCCGGGTGAGACTCCCCGGCTCTCCACCACGACGAAGTGAGGGAAGATGCATCCGTTCACCCGGAGACAGCTCATCGCCGCCGGTCTCGGCACCGCGGCACTCGGGAGCCTGACGGCCTGCGCGACACCGGGCACCGTCTCGGTCAACACGGCGCCGACGATCGCCCCGGCCACCGGCCCGGTCCGCCTGCAGTACTGGGGCTGGCTGAAGGACCTGCAGAAGGTCTGCGACGTCTGGAACGCCTCGCACCCCGAGATCCAGGTCGAGGCCGTCTGGATCCCCGGCGGCAACGCGGGCGGGTACCAGAAGCTCTACTCGGCCCTCGCCGCGGGCGGCGGGCCCGACCTCGGCCAGGTCGAGATCCGCTCCGTCCCCGAGTTCATGCTCGTCAACGGCCTCGTCGACCTCACCCGGTACGGCGTCGAGCAGTATCGCGACCTGTACGACCCCACGCTCTGGGGCCAGGTCAGCTACACCGGCGGCGTCTACGGCATCCCGCAGGACAGCGGCCCGATGGCGCTCTTCTACCAGCCCGAGGTGTTCGGGAAGGTGGGTGCGGAGCCGCCGACGACCTGGGACGACTGGGCCGCGGTGGCGACGGAGCTGCGCGGAGCCGGCTCCTACATCGACTGCTTCCCCCTCGCCGACGCCTCGGTCTTCGCCGCGTTCGCGACGCAGGCCGGCGCGCAGTGGCTGCGCCCGGAGGAGGACGGCTGGGTCATCGACATGACCGACGACGCCACGACGCGCGTCGCCTCCTTCTTCGACACGGCCATCGACCAGGACCTGGTGCAGACCGGCTACGGCGCCTACTCCCCCGCGTGGTTCGCGGCCGCGGCGAAGGGCGGCATCGCCTCCTGCGCCACCGGCAGCTGGGGCGACGCCCTGATCGAGGGGGTCAGCGGAGGCGCGGGCAAGTGGCGCGCGGCTCCCATGCCCGTCTGGGGCGACACCGGCTTCGGCTCGAGCTTCCTCGGCGGATCGACCGCGGCGGTGTTCTCGAGCAGCAAGCACCCGGAGGAGGCGATCGAGTTCGCCGTCTGGATGACCACCACGCAGGAGGGCATCGACGCGATGATCGCCAACAGCGGCATCGGCTGGTCTCCCGCGGTCGGCGAGATCGGCACGGCCCGCAAGGGTCCGAGCGACTTCTTCAGCGGGCAGAACTACAACGAGGACGTCCTCGTGCCCGCATCGAAGGAGCAGAACCCCGACTGGTCCTGGTGGCCCGTCACGCAGCAGTCCTTCAACATCCTCAGCGACGGCTTCCGGAAGAAGGCGTCCGGGCTCTCGCTCGTGGACGCGGTCGCCGAGGCGGAGCAGCAGATCATCACGGTCTTCGAGAACAAGGGCCTGAGCATCAGGAGGGCCTCCGCATGACCACCACGACCTCCCCCGCCGCCGCCGCGGTCGCGGCCACCACGCGGACGCCGGGCGCGCCCCGGCGCAGCCGCGCGGTCGCCCGCGCCCCGTGGATCCTCCTCGGACCCTTCCTGGCCCTGTTCGTCCTCACGTTCATCGTCCCGATCGTCGTCGCCGTCGGCTCCAGCTTCACGAAGGTGACGCGCTCCGGCCTCTTCGGCGAGGCCGGGGTCACCAGCGGGTTCGCGGGCTTCGACAACTACGCGCAGGCCCTCGCCGACGGCAACTTCATCGCCTCCATCGGGCGGATGTTCCTCTTCGGCGTCGTCCAGGTGCCGGTGATGATCGCCCTCTGCACCGTCCTCGCGCTGATGCTCGAGTCGGCGTCGGCGAAGTTCCCCGGCTTCTTCCGGGCGGCCTACTTCCTCCCCTACGGAGTGCCCGGAGTGATCGCGACGATCCTGTGGTCGTTCCTCTACGTGCCCGGCCTCAGCCCGCTCATCGACGCGGCGAACGTGGTCGGGCTCCAGCCCGACTTCCTCGGTGCGGACACGGTGCTCTGGTCGATCGCGAACATCTCGCTCTGGAGCTACACCGGCTACAACATGCTGATCATCGTCGCCCAGCTCAAGGCGATCCCGGTCGAGCTCTACGAGGCGGCGAAGGTCGACGGCGCCTCCACCTGGCGCGTCGCCCGCAGCATCCAGCTGCCGCTCATCCGCCCCGCGCTGGTGCTGACGACGATCTTCTCGATCATCGGAACGCTCCAGCTGTTCGCCGAGGCGCAGGTGCTGAAGACGGTCGCTCCGGCGATCGACAGCCAGTACACGCCGAACCTCAGCGCGTACACCACGGCCTTCGCCTACAACGACTACAACGTCGCCGCCGCCCAGGCCGTCCTGATCGCGCTGGTCGCGTTCCTGCTCTCCTTCACGTTCCTCTCGATCTCGAACAGGAGGTCGTCATGAGCCGCACCGAGACCCCGCCGACCACGACCACCGGAGTCGTCACCGCCGACCGCCCCGTGAAGGCCGGGCGCGGGCCCGACCGCTCGGCCGGCCGCAACCGCGCCTCGACCATCATCGTCACCGCGATCCTCGTCGTCGTGGCGGTCTACTTCCTCATTCCCGTCTACTGGGTCGTCGTCGCGGCGACCAAGACGACCGAGGACCTCTTCGCCACCTACGGCTTCTGGTTCGCCCCGACGTTCGCGCTCTGGGACAACCTGACGCAGGTGCTGACCTACGGCGACGGCATCTTCGTCCGCTGGTTCCTCAACTCGGTCCTCTACGCCGGAGTGGGCGCCCTGCTCGCGACCTACCTCGCCGCGGCGGGCGGCTACGCGCTGGCCAAGTACGAGTTCCGCGGCAGCAGGCTCGTGTTCGGGACGATCCTCGCGGGCGTCCTGGTGCCGGGCACCGCGACCGCTCTGCCGCTGTTCCTGCTCTTCAGCCAGATGGGCATCGCGAACACCTACTGGAGCGTGCTGATCCCCTCGCTCGTCTCGCCGTTCGGGCTGTTCCTCTGCCGGATCTACGCTCAGGCGACCGTGGACACCGCGATCATCGAGGCGGCGCGCATCGACGGCGCCGGGGAGCTGCGGATCTTCCACACGCTCGGGCTGCGCATCCTGACTCCCGCGCTGGTCACCGTGTTCCTCTTCCAGCTGGTCGGGATCTGGAACAACTACTTCCTGCCCCTGGTGATGCTCTCGGACACGAACCTGTTCCCGATCACACTGGGACTGAACAACTGGCTCGGACAGGTCGACCGCCTGCCCGAGTTCTACGAGCTGACGACCGGCGGCGTCCTGCTGTCGATCATCCCGCTCGCCATCGCCATGATCGTGCTGCAGCGCTTCTGGCGCGGCGGCCTGACGGAAGGCTCCGTGAAGTGACGACTCCCCCGACGACCTCCCACTACCTGACGGACACCGGACCGGGCTCCGGCCGCCGCCGGGCCCCCCGCTCGTGGCTGCACACCGACGCCCCGGCGCTCCCGCTGGACGGGGAGTGGCGCTTCCGCCTGCTCCCCGCCGCTCCGGGGACCCCGGGCGGCGCCGGCGTGCTGCCGGAGGGCGAGGGCGTGGACGCCGTCGGGGACGAGTCGTTCGACGACTCCGGCTGGGACCTGATGCCGGTGCCCTCGCACTGGGTGCTGCAGGGCGACGGGCGCTACGGACTGCCGGCTTACACGAACGTGCAGTTCCCGTTCCCGACCGAGCCGCCGTTCGTTCCGGACGCGAACCCGACGGGCGACTACCGCCGCACCGTCGTGGTCCCGGAGGAGTGGGACTCCGCCGAGGCGGTCGTCCTGCGCTTCGACGGGGTCGAGTCGCGCTACCGCGTCTGGGTCAACGGCGTCGAGATCGGCATCGGGTCCGGCAGCCGGCTCGCGCAGGAGTTCGACGTCACCGGCGTCGTCCGCCCGGGCGAGAACCTCGTCGTGGTCCGCGTGCACCAGTGGTCGGCCTCGAGCTACGTGGAGGACCAGGACCAGTGGTGGCTGCCGGGGATCTTCCGCTCGGTGCACCTGCTCGCGCGCCCCGTCGGCGGGATCGAGGACGTGTGGCTGCGCTCCTCCTTCGCCGGCGGCGCGGGCCGGATCGAGGCGGAGGTGACCGCCGCGGCCGACGCGTTCCCGCTGACGCTGCGCGTGCCCGGGCTCGGGCTCGGGATCGAGACGGTCTGGGCCTCGGCGGAGGAGATCGCCGCGATCGAGGTCCCCGAGGTCGAGCCGTGGTCGGCGGAGGCTCCGCGCCTCTACGACGCGACGCTCGCCTCCGCCGGTGAGACGGTCTCGCTGCGGCTCGGCTTCCGCACGGTCGAGATCCGCGGCGACCGCTTCCTGGTCAACGGCGAGCGCGTCGTCTTCCACGGAGTCAACCGCCACGAGACGCACCCCGACCGCGGTCGAGCGTTCGACGAGGACTCCGCCCGCGAGGACCTCGCGATGATGAAGCGCTTCAACGTGAACGCCATCCGCACCAGCCACTACCCGCCGCATCCCCGTCTGCTCGACCTCGCCGACGAGCTCGGCTTCTGGGTGGTCCTCGAGTGCGATCTCGAGACCCACGGCTTCGAGCGGGTCGGCTGGGCGGGCAACCCCAGCGACGACCCCGCCTGGCGCGAGGCGTACCTCGACCGCATCGAGCGGACCGTCGAGCGCGACAAGAACCACCCGAGCATCGTGCTCTGGTCCCTCGGCAACGAGGCGGGCACCGGCGCGAACCTCGCCGCGATGTCCGCCTGGGTGCACGGGCGCGACCCGGAGCGCCCCGTCCACTACGAGGGCGACTACACCGGCGTGTACACCGACGTGTACTCGCGGATGTACTCCTCGATCCCCGAGACCGAGCGGATCGGCACCGACGGCTCGCTCACTCCGCTCCTCGGCTGCTCCCCCGGCGAGTCCGCTCGGCAGCGCTCCAAGCCCTTCCTGCTCTGCGAGTACGTGCACGCGATGGGCAACGGCCCGGGAGCGATCGACCAGTACGAGGACCTCGTCGACCGCTTCCCGCGGCTGCACGGCGGCTTCGTCTGGGAGTGGCGCGACCACGGCCTGCGGGCGCGCACGCCGGAGGGCGTCGAGTACTACGCGTACGGCGGCGACTTCGGCGAGGTGGTGCACGACGGCAACTTCGTGATGGACGGCATGGTGCTCTCCGACGGCACGCCCAGCCCGGGCCTGTTCGAGTGGAAGCAGATCGTCGCTCCGGTGCGCCTCACGGTCCGCGGCGACGGCGTCGTCATCGAGAACCGCCGGCACGACGCCTCCACCGCCGATCTGCGCTTCGCGTGGCGGGTCGAGCGGGACGGGCGGGTCACCGCGGAGGGAGTGCTCGACGCCCCGGTCATCGCGGCCGGCGACGCCGTGCACGTGGAGCTCACCCCGCTCGAGGTGCGCCCCGGCGGCGAGACCTGGCTCACCGTCGACGCGGTCCTCGACGCCCCGACCGCCTGGGCGGAGGAGGGCCACGTGCTCTCCACCGGTCAGCACCTCCTCGCCGCGCCGTCGGCGGTGCCCGCGTGGACCCGCGCCGTCCGCGCCGCTCCGCCCCTCGAGGGCGGCGCGCTCGGAGTCGCGCGGTTCCGCGACGGCCGGCTCGCCTCCCTCGCCGGCCTGCCCGTCGGCGGACCGCGCGCCGAGCTCTGGCGCGCCCCGACCGACAACGACGAGGGCGTGGGCTTCCCCGGCTACGTCACCGGCGACCCGTACGACGGCGACGGCCGCGGGACCCCTGCCCCGTCCTCCGCCGCCCGCTGGCGCGAGGCCGGACTCGACCGCCTGGTCGGCCGCGTGCAGGAGGTGGACGCCTCCGCCGGGCTCCGCCGCGTGACCCGCTTCTCGGCCGCGGACCTCGATGCGGGACTCCTGATGGAGGAGCGCTGGAGCGTCGACGGGGAGAGCACGGTCCTCCGCGTCGACCTCGTGCCGACCCGGGGCTGGGACTCCGTCTGGCCGCGGCTGGGCATCCGGATCGACCTGCCCGCGTCGATCGACGGCGCGGAGTGGTTCGGCACCGGCCCGCTCGAGTCCTACCCCGACAGCCTCCGGGCCGCGCGGGTGGGGCGCTTCACGGCGGAGATGGACCGGCTGACGACTCCGTACGCCCGCCCGCAGGAGAGCGGTCACCGCAGCAGCGTGCGCGAGCTGACGCTGACGGAGGCGGGCTCGCCCCGCCTCCGCATCGAAGCCGCGCGCGACCTGCACGGGCGCCTCCCCGGCTTCACCCTGGCGCGGCACACGCCGCAGGAGATCACGGCCGCCGCGCACCCGCACGAGCTGCCGGAGTCGGAGCGCGCGGTCCTCGTGATCGACGCCGCCCAGCACGGCCTGGGCTCCCGCGCGTGCGGTCCGGACGTGTGGCCCGACTTCCAGCTGCGGCCGGAGGCGCGGACGATCCTCCTCCGCTTCACCGCGGCCGGCTGAGCGCCGGGAGAGGACGAGGGAAGGCCCGCGGGATCGCGTCCCGCGGGCCTTCCCTCGTCCTCGGGACGCGTCAGTCGCTCTGCGTGCGCGGCAGCGGTCCGCCGATGAAGAGGTCCGTGTTCATCCGCCGGCGGCGCATCACGACCAGGACGGCCGCGCAGGCGACGAGCGACGCGGCGACCGCGCCGCCGCCGATCATCAGCGCGGTGGTCGGCGTGATGCCGGCCGGTCCCGCCGAGGCGGCCGTGCTGAGGAAGGCGGTGCGCGCGGCGCTGATCGCGGTGCCGCAGACCTGCTGCGCCTCCCACGGTGCGGCCGTGGTGTCGCTGTCACGGTAGGAGACGGTCACGGCTGCCGTGCGGTGCGACTCGCGACCGAAGGCGACGACGCAGTAGACGGAGGGGTCGGGGTCGGCGACGACCGCGTCGCCCAGCGCCAGCTCGGCCCAGCCGATGGAGTCGGACTGCACGGCGACGTCGCCGGCGGCCAGGTCGGCGCGGGCCCCGGAGGTCTCGAAGGCGCCCACGGCGACCTCCTCGTCGGCGTCGAAGCCCCAGACGGCGCCGCGGGGCGCCTCGGTGCTGCCGTCGCCGAGCTCGCGCGGCTCGAGCAGGAGGCCGTTGCCGGTGGAGGGCGCGAGCCGGAAGACGACCTTGGCGGCGGAGCCCTGGTCGCCCGTGAGGTCGACCGTGAAGGCGCCCGACTTGGTGATCAGCGCGGTCGGCACGGTCGCGGTGCCGCTCCCCGCCTCGAGGGTCAGCGGGGTCTTGGTGCCGTTCGGGTCGCGGAGGACCGCCGAGACGGCCTCGCCGCTCGCGAAGCCGGTGTACGAGAAGCCGACGCCGTAGAAGCGGGCGAGCTCGACGGTGAGCGCCTCCGGCTGGACGGCGAGCTCGCGGGTGAGGAAGACGTCCGCGGTCGCGGCACCGGCCGCCGGCTTCGCGCCCTCGGTCGAGGTGCCGAGCTCGGTGCGTCCGGGGGCCGACGCCGCCGGAGTGACGGCGCCCGCACCGGAGGAGCCGGCGGTGCCGGACGTGGTGGTGCCGGTTGTGGTGCCGCCGCCGGAGGTGCCGCCGGACGTCGCTCCGCCGGTGGTGCCGCCGCCGGAGCCGGAGCCGCCGGAGGACGATCCGCCGCCGGTGGAGGGCTGACCGCCGCCGGAGCCGCCCTGCTGGCCGCCGCCGGTCGAGCCGCCGCCGGTCGAGCCGCCGCCGGTCGATCCACCGCCGGTGGATCCGCCGCCGGTGGATCCGCCGCCGGTGGAGGGCTGGCTCGGCTGCTGGGGCGCGGGGTCGACCGGTGCCGGATCGACCGGCGCGGGGTCCACGGGCGCGGGGTCGACGGGAGCGGGCTGCTCGGGTTCTGCCGGCTCCTCGGGCACTCCGGGAACGGACGGCTCCTCGGGGACGCCGGGAACGGGGTCGGAGCCGCCGTCGCCCGGCTGCTCGGGATCCTCCGGCACGCCGGGGATGGTCGTCGCGGCCGGCTGCTCGACCGTGGTCGAGACCGTCGAGGCTGAGGGGGCCGCGACGGCCGCTCCGGGGAGGGCCAGGCCGAGCACGAGCGCCGCGAGAGCGGCGGCGGGCAGGGCGAGTCGGCGGGATGACGGCATGGCGGTTCCTTCCTCCACGGGCGACGATCTGCGTCCGCGCACGGAGGAGCGCACTCCCCCCTCACGAGGGTAAGGGCGAGAGGCGAGCTATCGCGAGCCGTCCTGTCCCCCGTCAGAGGGACGTCGCGGTCGTGCTTCCGTCCGGACGGCCCGGTCGAGGCTCACCCGCGATCGAGGAGTGCCCGCCGGAGCCGCACGGGATCGACTCGCCAGAAGGTGTGCACGCGCCCGTCGATCAGCACCACCGGGATCTCCTCGACGAAGCGCTCGTGCAGCTCGGGATCGTCGAGGATCGACACCTCCGAGACGGCGACCGACGCCTCGGAGCCCAGGTCGGCGACCACCTGCTCGACCACGGTCCGCGCGTCGTCGCAGAGATGACAGCCCGGCTTGCCCACGAGCGTCAGCTCCACGTCCACCATGCGGTCAGTGTACGGCGGCCCCGGCGACGGGCGCCGAGACGGCGAGCGCCGCCGGGATCATCCGTGAACGCAGACGAGCGCCCGACCCCGGAAGGGCGGACGCTCGAGTGGGAAGAGGCGCGAGCCTACTTCTTGTTGCGACGCTGGTGGCGAGTCTTGCGAAGCAGCTTGCGGTGCTTCTTCTTCGCCATACGCTTGCGACGCTTCTTGATGACAGAACCCACGAAGACCTCACAACGTTCAGGGGGTCGACCGCCCGACGGGCGGCCGCTTACGAAAAACTGGCTCCCGCGAGCTTACACGACCCGGGGCTCCACCGGTTCCGGCTCCTCGGCGCCCCTCACTTGCGGATGCGCAGCGCCTCCGCCACCTTCGTCGCTCCCTCGCTGACGCCCCGCTGGATGTCCTGCACCACGGTGCTGACCTGGTGGGTCCGCTCGGCGAGCGCCCGGCCCAGCGACTCCGCCCGGGCCGCGGTCGGAGCGTCGAGCAGGGCGCCGGCCGCCTCGTCCTCGGCGAGGAAGGGCAGCAGCCAGTCCTCGACCTCCGCCAGCGGCGCGTACTCGAGCGCGTAGAAGCGGTGCTGTCCGCCCTCGCGCACCGTGACGAGGCCGGTCTCGCGCAGCACCTTGAGATGCTTGGAGACGGTCGGCTGGCTCAGCTCGAGGCGCGCCACGATCCGCGACACGCTCATGCCCTCGGCCGAGCCGTCCCGCCGCTGCTCGAGCAGCAGGGCGAGGATGTCCCGGCGGGTCCCGTCCGCGATCACCCCGAAGATGTCAGCCATGCGCCCAGGCTAGTCAGCGCCCCGGGGGCCCGGCACCGAGCGGGTAGCATGGCCGCGATCGAGTGGAGGATCCGCCGTGGTGGTTCGGC
Organism: Rathayibacter sp. AY1E3; assembly: GCF_002932235.1. Lineage (NCBI taxonomy): Bacteria > Bacillati > Actinomycetota > Actinomycetes > Micrococcales > Microbacteriaceae > Rathayibacter > Rathayibacter sp. AY1E3. Next base: position 203,183 of record NZ_PSVN01000002.1, on the reverse strand, counting down.
AGCAGTTCCGCAGCCCCGTGGGCGTCTCGCCCGTCTCCCCCTGGTCGGGGTTCGAGCGGGCCCGCGACCTCATCGACGACTTCGCCGGACGCTCGCCGTCCCGCTTCGCGATCCTCATCTTCTCGGCGCTCGTGCTCGTCTTCACCCTGCTGTTCTCGCTGCCGGTGTCGAGCACCACGGGCACCGTCACTCCGCTGCACGACGCCTTCTTCACCGCGATGTCGGTGATCTGCGTGACCGGCCTCGCGACGGTCGACATGGCGACGCACTGGTCGGCGTTCGGCCACTCGATCATCTTCGTCGGCGTGAACATCGGCGCTCTGGGAGTGCTGACGCTCGCCTCGATCATGGGCCTGGCGATCTCGCGCCGCCTCGGCCTCCGGGCGAAGCTCATGGTCGCCAGCGACTCGAATCCGCTGCGGATCCACTCCGGCCCCGTCGCCGAGGGCCAGGCCGTGCGCCTGGGCGAGATCGGCGGACTGCTCGCCACCGTCGCGATCAGCGCCGCCGCGATCGAGATCATCGTCGCGCTCCTGCTGTTCCCGCGGATGCTGATCGACGGGATCCCGATCGGCGAGGCCGTCTGGCACTCCTTCTACTACTCCGCGATGGCGTTCACGAACACCGGCTTCGCCCCGAACGCCGCGGGACTCACCCCGTTCGAGGACGACTACTGGTTCCTCGGCATCTTGATGCTCGGCGTCTTCCTCGGCTCGATCGGCTTCCCCGTCATCTACGCCTTCTCCCGCGGCTGGCGGCGCCCGCGCAAGTGGTCGGTGCACGTGAAGCTGACGCTGGTCACCTCCGTGATCCTGCTCGTCGCCGGGGCCGTCCTCTACATCGTGCTCGAGTTCGACAATCCGAGGACCTTCGGCAGCCTCGATGCGGGAGACACCGTCTTCCAGTCCTTCTTCCTCTCGACGATGACGCGGTCGGGCGGCTTCTCGACGATCTCGGTCCCCGACCTCAACGGCTCGAGCCTGCTCGTGACGGACATGCTGATGTTCATCGGCGGAGGATCGGCCTCCACGGCCGGCGGGATCAAGGTCACGACCCTCGCGATCCTGTTCCTGGCCGCCTTCGCCGAGGCCCGCGGCAACAACGACATGGAGGCCTTCGGCCGCCGGATCCCGAACGACGTCCTGCGCCTGGCCGTCTCGGTCGTGCTGTGGGGCGCGACGACGGTCGCCGTGTCGTCCGTCCTGATCCTGCACATCACCAAGGCCTCGCTCGACCACGTGCTCTTCGACGTGATCTCGGCCTTCGCGACCTCCGGGCTCTCGACGGGGCTCACCGCGGAGCTGCCGCCGTCCGGGGTCTACATCCTCGCGCTGACGATGTTCATGGGCCGCGTTGGTACCGTGACTCTCGCCGCCGCGCTCGCCGCGAGCCAGCGGAGGCAGTTGTTCAGACGACCGGAAGAGAGGCCCATCGTTGGTTGACCGCATCAGGTACGACGCCCCGGTGCTGGTGATCGGCCTCGGGCGCTTCGGAGCCGCCACGGCCGGCCAGCTCGACCGCCTCGACCGCGAGGTCCTCGCCATCGACGCCGACGCCGGTCTCGTGCAGAAGTGGTCGGAGCGGGTCACCCACGCGGTGCAGGCCGACGCCCGCTCGCTCGACGCCCTCGCGCAGATCGGCGCACAGGACTTCCAGGTCGCCGTCGTCGCGGTCGGCTCCTCCATCGAGGCGTCCGTGCTGATCACTGCGAACCTCGTCGACCTCAAGATCCCGCAGATCTGGGCGAAGGCGATCTCGCGCTCGCACGGCAAGATCCTCGAGCGGATCGGCGCGAACCACGTGATCTACCCCGAGGCGGAGGCGGGCGAGCGCGTCGCGCACCTGGTCTCGGGCCGCATGCTCGACTTCATCGAGTTCGACGACGACTTCGTGCTCGCGAAGATGTACCCGCCCAAGCCGATCCGGGGGCTGACGCTCACGGAGTCGGGCGTGCGCCGCAAGCACCGCGTGACCGTCGTCGGCGTCAAGAGCCCGGGCAAGCCCTTCACCTACGCGACCGAGCAGACCGTCGTCTCGAACCACGACCTCATCGTGGTCAGCGGCACCCCCAGCGACATCGAGCGCTTCGCGGCCCTCGGCTCCTGACCCGCGCCCCCTCCCTCCTCCTCTGCGGGATGCCGCTCCGGTACGCCCGCTCCGGGGTGTCGCGTACCCGAGCGGCATCTCGCGGAGAGGAGGGCGGAGTCAGGAGGCGGCGAGCTCGCGGGCGCGGGCCAGCGCGGCGTCGGTCGCCCGCGTGAAGAGAGCGGCGAGGTCGGCCTCCTGCAGGACCGCGACGGCCCGCTCGGTGGTGCCCTTCGGGCTCGTGACCCGCCGGCGCAGCTCCGCCGGCTCCTCGCCGGAGTCCGCGAGCAGCTCGGCCGCGCCGCGGAACGTGCCGACCACCATCGTCGACGCCTGCTCCGGGGTGAAGCCCTTCGCGACAGCGGCCGCGATGAGCTCCTCGATCAGCAGGAACACGTAGGCGGGCCCCGAGCCGGAGATCGTCGAGAGCGCGTCGAGCTGCGACTCCGGCACCTCGACCACCTCGCCGACCGTCTCGAACAGGCGGCGCACGAGCGCCAGGTCCTCGTCGCCGGACCGCGTGCCCGCGCTGAGGCCGGTGACGGCGCGGCCCACGACCGCGGGAGTGTTCGGCATCGAGCGGAGCACGGCGACGGACGCGGGCAGGTGCCGCTCGAACGTGGCCGCGGTCACGCCGGCGGCGACGGAGACGACGACCGCGCCCGGCGCGAGCGCGTCGGCGATCTCGTCGAGCAGGTCCGGCACCATGTGCGGCTTGATGGCCACGAGCACGATCTCCGCGCCCTCGACCGCGCGCCGGTTGGCCTCCGGGTCGTCCGCGGTGGCGAAGGCGGTGACCACCGGGTGGCCGTCCCACGCGGCGGCCTTCGCGGAGTCGCGGTTGGTCACCCGCACGCCCCCCTCGACGCGGACGCCGGGAGCCAGCAGGCCCTGGAGGATCGCGCCCCCCATCGAGCCGAGGCCGAGGACGGCGATGGACGGGAGCAGGACGGGCGCATCGGTCACGCCGCTCATCCTACGAAGAGCCCGCGGCAAGGGGGTCCAGGGGCGGTCCGGCGCCTCGTAGGATGGCCCGACCATCCAGCGGCGAGCCCGAGGAGACCACGTGAGCGCATCCGGAGGCGGCACCGCGATCATCGCGGCGCTCGCGGCCAACCTCGGCATCGCCCTGACGAAGTTCGTCGCCTGGTTCTTCTCCGGATCCGCCTCCATGCTCGCCGAGGGCGTGCACTCGCTCGCCGACTCCGGCAATCAGCTGCTCCTGCTGCTCGGCGGCCGCAAGTCGCGGAAGGCCGCCGACGAGGAGCACCCGTTCGGCTACGGACGGGAGCGCTACGTCTACGCCTTCGTGGTGTCGATCATCCTGTTCTCCGTCGGCGGCGTCTTCTCGCTCTACGAGGGCATCGAGAAGATCGCCGAGCCGCACGAGCTCGAGAACGCCTGGCTGCCGATCCTGGTCCTCGTGATCTCGATCTGCCTCGAGGGCTACTCGCTGCGCACCGGAGTGAAGGAGTCGAACCGGGTCCGCGGCTCGCAGTCCTGGTTGCAGTTCATCCGCCGGGCGAAGGCGCCGGAGCTGCCGGTCGTGCTCCTCGAGGACGTCGCCGCGCTCACCGGTCTGACGTTCGCGCTGCTCGGAGTCGGGCTGACCGTGATCACCGGCGACTCGGTCTACGACGCGATCGGAACGATCATGATCGGCACCCTGCTGATCGTGGTGGCGATCGTGCTGGGCGTCGAGACGAAGAGCCTGCTGGTCGGAGAGGGGGCGACTCCCGCCGACGCCGCCTCGATCCGCGCCGCGCTCGAGGCCGGGCGCGACGTCGAGCGCGTCATCCACATGCGCACGCTCTACCTCGGACCGGACGAGATCCTCGTGGCCGCGAAGCTCGCCTTCCCGGCCGCCGAGACCCTCGAGCATGTGGCCGCCGGGATCGACGCCGCGGAGAAGCGGATCCGCGAGGCCGTTCCCGCCGCCACCACGATCTACCTCGAGCCCGACGTCGACCGCGGACGCGCGGGATCGGCGGCGGCCCGTCCGGCCGTGACGGAGGCAGCCGCTGCCGCCGCTCCGCCCGCCGCCTCCCCGCCGGCCGCGCCGCACGGGAGCGCCTGAGATGCGCCGGGCCCTGGCGATCGTCAACGAGCGCGGTGCCGGGCTCGGCGCGCTCGAGCCGATGCTGACCGAGCGGGGGTTCGCCGTCGACGCCGTCGCAGGGACGGACCTCGACGCGATCGACATCCTCGCCCCCGACCTCGTCGTCACGCTCGGCTCCAGCGCCGGCGTCTACGAGACCTCGCGGCACCCCTTCATCAGCCCCGAGATCGCGCTCCTGCAGGACCGGATGCACCACCGCCGTCCCACGCTCGGCGTCTGCTTCGGAGCGCAGCTGATCGCGACCGCCCTGGGCGAGTCCGTCCATCCCGGATCGGCCCGCGAGGTCGGCTTCCGCCCGGTCGTGCTCACGGAGGAGGGCGCCGGCTCCCCGCTCCGGCACCTCGCCGGCGTCCACGTGATGCAGTGGCACGGCGACACCTTCGCGCTGCCCAGCGGAGCGGCGCTGCTGGCGTCGTCGCCGGCGGGCGAGGTGCAGGCGTTCGCCGTGGAGGACTGGCTCCTCGGCGTGCAGTTCCACCCCGAGCTGACCGGCACGATGGCCGCGCAGTGGCTCGAGGGCGACGGGGAGTGGGCAGGAGCGGCGGGCTACGACGCCGCCGTGCTCGCCGACGACGTCGCAGCGGAGCGCTTCGAGCGGATGCACGCGGCGACGCGGCTCGCGCTGACGGAGTGGCTGGGCGCTCCGAGCTGAGGGGTTCGTCGGCGCTCGGCGTCAGCGGCGGTCGGCGAAGAAGTCGAGCAGGAGCCGCGAGCACTCCGCGGTGCGGACCCCGGGGTACACCTCGACCACGTGGTTGTGCCGGCGGTCGCGGAGGAGGTCGTGCACGGATCCGGAGGCGCCCGCCTTCTCGTCCCACGCACCGAAGACGACGCGGTCGATCCGCGCCGCCAGGATCGCTCCGGCGCAGAGCACGCACGGCTCGAGCGTGACCACCAGCGTGCAGCCCTCGAGATGCCAGTCGCCGCGGGCCTCGGCCGCCGCGCGGATCGCGACCACCTCGGCGTGCGCCGTCGGATCCCGCCGCAGCTCGCGCTCGTTGCGCCCGAGCCCGAGCACCGCACCCTCCGAGTCGAGGACCACCGCGCCCACGGGGACGTCGCCCCAGCCCGCGGCCCGCCGCGCCTCGTCGAGCGCCAGGCCCATCCACTCCTCGGAGCGGCGGGGGACGCGGAGATCGCTGTCGCGCATCGCTCCCCCTCCTGCGGCGGCCAGCTGCGACCGGTGGGGCGCCGCTCCGGCCAGTAGATTGAGCTTATGCGCGTCCACGTAGCCGACCACCCGCTGATCACCCACAAGCTCACCGTGCTGCGTGACAAGCGCACCCCCTCCCCCACCTTCCGGCAGCTCGCCGAGGAGCTGATGACGCTCCTCGCCTACGAGGCCACCCGCGGCGTCCGCACCCGCACCGTCACCATCGAGACCCCCGTGACGCAGACCACCGGCCTCGCGCTCAGCGACCCGCAGCCGCTGGTCGTCCCGATCCTCCGGGCCGGCCTCGGGATGCTCGAGGGCATGGTCAAGCTCATCCCGACCGCCGAGGTCGGCTTCCTGGGCATGGCGCGCAACGAGGAGACGCTCGAGCCGACCACGTACGCGGAGCGCCTGCCCGACGACCTGTCGAACCGCCAGTGCTTCGTCCTCGACCCGATGCTCGCGACCGGCGGCTCACTCGTCGCGGCCATCCAGTTCCTCTTCGACCGGGGAGCGGTCGACGTCACCGCCGTCTGCCTGCTCGCCGCCCCCGAGGGCCTGGCCGCCGTCGAGAAGGCCTTCGGCGACCGCGACGTGACCATCGTCCTCGGCTCCCTCGACGAGAAGCTCAACGAGCTCGGCTACATCGTCCCCGGCCTCGGCGACGCGGGCGACCGCCTCTACGGCCTCGCGGGCTGAGCCCGCCGGCCCCCGGACGAGCGGGCCTCGCGTCGCACCCCGGAACAGGGAGCCCCGCTGAGCCGTGCCGGTCGGTCGGCGCAGCGAGGGTCTCGACAGCCCCCACCGCGACCGTCCGGCAAAGCCCGTCCTGCGGATCGAGCAGCCCGCGCAGCGGGCGCATCGAGGTCCCCAATCACGGCGCGCGCCTCCTCCCGAGCACCGGAACCACCCCCGACGCGCCGTCCATCCCCACGGAAGTGTTGACGCACCGCACCGGCCTCCGCTTTACTGACGGACATGACTGACACCCTGCACGCCCTGACCTCCCTCGAGGCCACCGGGAATGTCGGCATGATGATGGCCGGTGGCCCCGTCATGTGCTGTCGAATGTGTGCATGAGGAACTGACCTCGCCGGATCCCCGCACCGCCTCCGCCCGCTGATCGTCACGATCGGCTGAGCGTCCGAGGCGCGGACGATCCCCTGGATGCCCCGCATCCGTCTCTGCCGCCACCGCGCACCGCGGGCCGGCTCGATCGCGCACACCCGGATCCGCTCCCTCGGACACTCGTCCCGGATCCGACCAGCCAAGGACTCGTCATGACCCTCCTCCACACCCGCACCGTCCCCGCCGCCACCTCCACCGAGGCGCCCCGCCTCCAGCCGGTCGCCGACGCCGCGCCCGCAGCACCCCGCCTCCGCGCCGTCCCCCAGGGCACCGAGGCCCGCGGCTTCGCCCTGTACGTCGGCATCGACGAGGCCAAGGCCCGCGCCGCCGGAGTCGACCTCGGCCGCCTGGTCGAGGAGCTCAAGCGCGTCACGGCGCAGCTCGCCCCCGACGCCGAGACCTACGCCTCCGTCGCCCTCGCCCCGCAGGGCGCCGGCGGCCGCGACGTGGACGTGGTCCGCCTCGCGCTGCAGGACCCGGCCGCCGTCGCCAAGCGCCGCTCCGACGCCGAGCCCGACCCCGACCGTGCACCCGGCGGCGTCGTCATCGACATCTCCCGCAAGCGCGTCATCCTCGACGAGGAGACCACCCCCCTCACCTACAAGGAGTTCGAGCTCCTCCAGTACCTCGTGCTCCGCGAGGGCCGCACCATCGAGCGCGCCGAGCTCATCGCCTCGCTCTGGGGCGCCGCGGACGTCGACGCGCCGAACGAGCGCACCATCGACGTCCACGTCCGCCGCCTCCGCGCCAAGCTCGGCCGCTACGAGGAGATCGTGCGCACCGTCCGCGGAGTCGGCTACCGCTTCGACCGCCACGCCGACGTCGCCATCCGCTACGCGTCGACGCCGTCGCCGGATCTGTTCTGAATTGTGAGGAGAGCGCTTGCGCTCTCCTCACCGCGGTCGGCTTCACCGGTGGTCGCGATTCGGAGAGCGGGTCGCGACCGGCTAGCGGGAAACGCTGACACGCGTTTCCCGCGTTCGCCTCGAGGGCGGAACGTCCTCCCGACCTCCGGGGATGTGCGCGTACCGCCCCTACCCTGGAAAGGGCTGCTCGGCGGCCTGCTGTGTGGCCGAGGGCGTGGGGGGCGGGCGCGCCTCGCGGGGCAGGACGACGGGGCCGGGCCGCGTCGGCGGGGGACGCGGGCAGAGGGTGCTCGTCGTGTCCGCGGACGGTCAGGGATGGGCTGCGGTTCGGTGCGAACGTCGGAAGGCAGCAGACGGGGCGTCCTGGGTCAGGAGAGAGTCGTGCGGAGCGCGGGCGGGGCGGGGCGGCTCAGGGAGGATTCAGGAAAGAGAGGGTTGCGTCGTTACCGGGTCGTTATATAGTTCAAGTGCGTCGACCGTTTGCTGTGGCGGGAAGCGCGAGAAGTGATTGCAGGACACTCTTGGTGCAAGGGAATGAAGGCCGGCCGCTCGCCTCAGCGGCCGGCCTTCTGTCGTTCCCCCGGCCACCCTCCTCCGGCTCCCCTCCTCCCAGCACCCCGGCGTAGGCTGTACGGCGTCTGGATGTCAGGGAACCGCTTCCTGAGCGCCGAGAAGGAGGACCAGTGGGGTCGAGAGAGGCCGTCGCCGCCTGGGAGTCGCTCTTCCGCGCCCAGGTCCAGGTGATGCGCACCCTGAGCACCGAGTTCCCCTCGCGGGAGATCTCGATGAACGAGTACGACGTGCTCTTCAACCTCACCCGGCAGCCCGGTCGGCGCGCACGGCTGCGCGACCTGAACCGGCACGTCCTCCTGACGCAGCCCAGCGTCAGCAGGCTGATCGACCGGCTCGCCGCCCGCGGCTGCGTCGAGAAGAGCGAGGATCCGGCGGACGCCCGCGGCACGATCATCGCGATCACCGACGAGGGCTACGCGCTCTTCCGCCGCGTCGCGCTCACCCACATGAGGACCATCTCGGAGCAGGTCGGCGGCGTCCTCGACGAGGACGAGCTGAAGCAGCTGACCGCGCTCTGCGACAAGCTCCGCGACGGCATCGCCTCCTCCTGATCCGTCCCCGCTAGCACGGGCCGCAGCGACCGGCCAGGTCTTCGCCGCGGCGCGGGACTCGCGGATCATGGGGGTCACCATGAGTGACACCTCCCCCACCCTCGTCTGGCTCCGCGACGACCTGCGCCTGGCCGACAACCCCGCTCTGCGCGCTGCGATCGGCCGTGGCGGCCCCGTCGCGGTCTGCTACGTGCTCGACGAGGAGTCGGCGGGCATCCGTCCGCTCGGGGGCGCCTCCCGCTGGTGGCTGCACGGCAGCCTCGCAGCCCTCGCCGCCGACCTGCGCGAGCACGGCGCCCCGCTGATCCTGCGCCGCGGGCCGGCCGAGGCCGTCGTCCTCCAGCTCGCCGAGGAGATCGGCGCCGGAGCCGTGCACTGGAACCGCCGCTACGGGAGGGCCGAGCGCACCGTCGACGCGGCGGTGAAGGAATCGCTCCGCAACGGCGGCCTCGAGGCCGAGAGCCACCAGGGCTCGCTGATGTTCGAGCCGTGGACCGTGCAGACCGGCGCGGGCGGCCCCTACTCCGTCTACACGCCCTTCGCCCGCGCCTGCCGCGCCAAGCCGACGCCGCGCGCGCCGCTCCCCCGCCCCCGCTCGCTCGACGGCGTCACGGGAGAGATCGCCTCCGACTCCCTCGACGACTGGGAGCTGCTGCCCACGCGTCCCGACTGGGCGGGAGGGCTGCGCGAGCGCTGGGTCCCCGGCGAGAAGGCGGCGGCCGACCGGCTGCGCGCGTTCCTCGCGGAGCAGCTCGACGACTACGCCGACGGTCGCGACCGGCCGGCGGAGGACGCCACCTCGAACCTCTCCCCGCACCTGAGGTGGGGCGAGATCAGCCCCTTCCAGGTGTGGCACGCCCTGGAGGAGGCGCACGCGAAGGGCCTGCACCGCGGCGACGGCAGCGACCGGTTCCTCTCCGAGGTGCTCTGGCGCGAGTTCTGCTACCACCTGCTGTTCCACTGGCCGGATCTGGCGACCGCGAACTTCGACACCCGGTTCGACTCCTTCCCGTGGGGACGCCCCGGCCAGGAGGCGATCGACGCCTGGCACCAGGGGCGCACCGGCTACCCCCTGGTGGACGCCGGCATGCGCGAGCTCTGGAGCACCGGCTACATGCACAACCGGGTCCGGATGGTGACCGCGTCGTTCCTGATCAAGAACCTGCTGGTCGACTGGCGGGTGGGCGAGGAGTGGTTCTGGGACACCCTGGTGGACGCGGACCCGGCGAGCAACGCCGCGAACTGGCAGTGGGTCGCGGGCTCGGGAGCCGATGCGTCGCCGTTCTTCCGGGTCTTCAACCCGGTCACGCAGTCGAGGAAGTTCGACCCGGCCGGCGAGTACATCCGCCACAACGTGCCGGAGCTGGACGGAGTCGAGGGCGCCGCCGTGCACGAGCCGTGGACGCTCGAGGACACGCTGACCGGAGGCGCGGACGGCTACCCGGCGCCCCTCGTCGACCTCAAGGAGACGCGGGCGCACGCACTGGACGCCTTCGCGCAGATCAAGAGCGCCCCGCGCGACATCTCGCCGCGGGGCGACGACTGAGCGTCGCCGGCTAGACGCGTCCCGCCGGGCCGGTGGAGCGGCCGGACCCGGCGAGCGGGTCCTCCTCCCCGCCCTGATCGCGCAGATCGCGGGCCGGGATGCCGACGAGCACCGCCCCGTCGGGCGCGTCCTTCACCACGACGGCGTTCGCGCCCACGCTGACGTCCGATCCGAGCACGAGCGGGCCCAGGACGACCGCGCCGGCGCCGACGACCACCCGGTTGCCGAGCGTGGGGTGCCGACGCTCGCGCCGGGCCGACCTCCCGCCCAGCGTGACGGAGTGGTAGAGCATGCAGTCGTCGCCGATCCGCGCGGTCTCGCCGATGACGACGCCCATGCCGTGGTCGATGAACAGGCGTCGGCCGATGGTCGCACCGGGGTGGATCTCCACCCCGGTCGCCGCGCGCGCCGCCTGGCTGAGCAGCCGGGCGGGCAGGCGGAGGCCCCGCCGCCACCAGGCGTGCGCGACGCGGTGCACCCAGACCGCGTGCACTCCCGGGTAGGAGAGGACGACCTCCACCGCGCTCCGGGCGGCGGGGTCGCGCTCCCGGGCGGTGCGGACGTCCTCGCGGAGCAGGGCGAGGAGCCCGGGACGCTCCGGTCCGGACGGGACGCGGCGCTCCGGCCGACCGTCGCGTCCGGAGCGGGGCGTCCCGGCTCGTCTCGAGGGGCTCAGCTGCGGAGGTCCTCGTACAGGACGGTCGAGATGTACCGCTCGCCGAAGTCGCAGACGATGGCGACGATGGTCTTCCCCGCGTTCTCGGGGCGCTTCGCGACCTCGAGCGCGGCCCACATGATCGAGCCGGAGGAGATGCCGCCGAGGATCCCCTCCTGCGCGGCCATCTCGCGGGCCACCCGCACGGAGTCGTCGAGCGTCACGTCGATGATCTCGTCGTAGACCTCGCGGTCGAGGATCGCGGGGACGAAGTTGGCGCCGATGCCCTGGATCTTGTGCGGACCGGCGGTGCCCTGGGTGAGGAGCGGGGAGTCGATCGGCTCCACTCCGATGATCTGCACGCCGGGCTTGCGCTCCTTGAGCACCTGGCCGACTCCGGTGATGGTGCCGCCGGTTCCGATGCCGGCCACGAAGACGTCGACCTCGCCGTCGGTGTCCTCCCAGACCTCCTCCGCGGTGGTGCGGCGGTGCACCTCGGGGTTGGCTGCGTTCTCGAACTGGCGGGCGAGGATCGCGCCGGGGGTCTCGTCGACGATCGCGCGGGCGCGCTCGACCGCTCCGCGCATGCCCTCGCTGCCGGGGGTGAGCACGATCTCGGCTCCGTAGGCGCGGAGGAGGACCCGGCGCTCGACGGACATCGTCTCGGGCATCGTGAGGACGACCTTGTAGCCGCGGGCGGCGCCCACCATCGCGAGCGCGATGCCGGTGTTGCCGCTCGTGCCCTCGACGATCGTCCCGCCGGGGTGCAGCTCGCCGGAGGCCTCGGCCGCGTCGATGATGGCGACGCCGATGCGGTCCTTCACGCTGTTCGCAGGGTTGTAGAACTCGAGCTTGGCGAGGACCGTCGCCTGGTCGGCGCCCTCCAGCCGGTTGATGCGGACGAGGGGGGTCCTGCCGACGAGCTGGGTCACGTCGTCGTGGATGCGTGCCATGGTGTGCGCTTTCTGCCGGGGCCGGCCGCCCGGGGCCCCGGAGCGGTGGGTGGAACGGGTGCTGCAGCGCCCCTCGGAGCGGCGCTCCCTCCACGATACGGATGCATCGACCCGAGGTCAGCACCCCGGACGCGCCCGCTCCTGCGCATCACCCGCCAGCTCCTCATCTCCACCGGGAGGAGGACGCCCCGCGGGCGCACCCGTCACGTACCATGAAGCCGGGGGATCGCGCGACTGCTCGCGAGGCTTCTCGCCACCCTCCCTCAGATCTCCGCGGCCCGGCGCCGCGTCGAAAGGACGACCGCTCCATGGCACTTCCCACTGCATCCCGCCGCTCCGTCCGGCCGCTCGGGATGTCGCTGCGGGCGGTCATGGGGTTCATCGGGATGAGCGCCGTGGCGGGCGTCCTGATCACCGTCGGCGTCACGCCGGCCCTCGCGCTGACGGGCCTGGCGACGAGCAACACGATCGGCATGTTCCAGAACCTGCCGGGCTACCTCGACGTGGGCCAGCTGATGCAGCGCACCAACGTCTACGCGAGCGACGGGACGACCCTCCTCGCCTCCGTCTACGACCAGAACCGCGTCGAGGTCGGCTGGGACGACGTCGCGCAGTCCGCGAAGGACGCCGCCGTCGCCGGCGAGGACCCGCGCTTCTACGAGCACGGCGGCATCGACCTCCAGGGCACGCTCCGGGCGATCGCCGTCACGCTCACGGGCGACGACCTGCAGGGCGGGTCGTCGATCACGCAGCAGTACGTCAAGAACGTCCTGGTGCAGAAGGCGGAGTCGATCACCGACGAGGCTGCGCGCGACAAGGCCTACCAGGAGGCGACGGACCCGACCCCCGAGCGCAAGCTCAAGGAGATGCGCCTCGCGATCGGACTCGAGAAGGAGGCGTCGAAGGACGACATCCTGCTCGGCTACCTCAACATCGCCCTCTTCGGGGGCACCGTCTACGGCATCGAGGCCGCGGCGAACTACTACTACGGCATCCCCGCGAGCCAGCTCTCGACCTCGCAGGCGGCCGCGCTGCTGGCGATCGTGAACAACCCGGCGAAGTTCCGCTTCGACAACCCGGGCGACGAGGCGAACGGCGCCGCCAACGGCTACGCCGCCACCAAGGAGCGCCGCGACTACATCCTGTCGGAGGAGCTCAAGCACGGCCGGATCGACCAGGCCGCGCACGACGCCGCCGTCGCCGAGCCGATCACCCCGAACATCACGGAGCCCTCGACCGGCTGCACCACCGCCGGCAACGCCGCGTACTTCTGCGACTACGTGCTGAACGTCCTCCGCAACGACTCCGTCTTCGGGGCGACCGACGACGAGCGCTACCAGCGCATCCGCCAGGGCGGCTTCGACGTCGTGACGACCCTCGACCTCGACATCCAGCAGGTCTCCCAGGCGGCGCTCAACGCCTACATCCCCTCCGTCGACCCGCGCTTCCAGGTCGGCGCGACGGCCGCCTCCGTCGAGGCGAAGACGGGCCGCGTGCTCTCCATGGTGCAGAACACGCAGTACAGCCAGGACGAGCAGTTCCTCGCCGCGAACCCCGGCTACAGCGCGATCAACCTCAACGTCGACCTCAGCATGGGCGGCGGCTCCGGCGTGCAGACCGGATCGACCTACAAGGTGTTCACGCTGGCGCAGTGGCTGAAGGCGGGGCACACCGTCAACGAGTCGTTCGCCTCCCCCACCTCCGGCTTCAGCTCCTACCCTCAGAAGTGCAACGTCGAGGGCGACGGCGGCTACTACGGCAAGTTCTCGCCTCGCAACGACGACCCGTCGGAGGACGCGAGCTCGATGAGCGCGCTCGGCGCGACCACGAACTCGATCAACACCGGCTTCATGGGAATGGCGCAGCAGCTCGACCTCTGCGACATCCGCACCACCGCCGAGTCGTTCGGGATGCACCGCGCCGACGGCCGCGAGCTCGCCAACGGGCCGGCCTCGGTCCTCGGTACGAACGAGATCGCGCCGCTGACGGTGGCCAACGCCTACGCGGGGATCGCGAACGACGGCACGACCTGCTCGGCGATCGTCATCGACCGGATCACCGACAGCGAGGGCAACGCCGTCGCCGCCCCGGCATCGGCGTGCACGCCCTCCGTGTCGCCCGAGGTCGCCCGAGGGATGCAGTACGCGATGCAGCGGGTGATGACCTCCGGAACGGCCTACGCCTCGAACCCCTTCGACGGGATCGAGCACATCGGCAAGACGGGCACCACCGACGAGGCCGCCGACGTGTGGACGGCGGGCGCCAGCAAGGCCGCCTCCCTGGCGGTCTGGGTCGGCAGCATCAACGGCTTCGCCGACAACACCAAGCAGAACCTGCGCTTCATCAGCCTGACGGGCGAGAAGGGGACCATCCGCGCCTCCAACGCCCGGCACGCCATCTGGAAGCCGATCATGACGGCGCTCGACGAGAAGTACGGCGGCGACGACTTCACGGCACCGCCGGCCTCGATGCTCGCGTACTCGCCGCGATCGGCGGCGAACTCCGAGGTCCCCGACGTCACGGGCGAGACGGTCGAGAGCGCCACGGCGATCCTCACCGCCGCCGGTTTCGTCGTCGGGATGCACGAGTCGGTCGACTCCGCGACGATCCCGGAGGGCTCCGTCGTGTCGACGACGCCGAGCGCGGAGGAGACGGCGGTCGCCGGCGGGGTGATCCCCCTCCAGGTGAGCACGGGCAAGGCTCCGGCCAATCCGAACGACATCTCGGACCTGAACGGCGACCTGATCGAGTAGAGACGTCGCCCGTCCCGTGAAGGGGCCGATCCCTCCGGGGTCGGCCCCTTCTGCTGTCGCAGGCGCCGGGCCTGCGCGGGCGCCGTCGCGCCGACTCCGGGCGGACGGGCGTCCGGCGCGGCCGTGGCGCGCCTCGTCGGGGATGTCGCAGGCCTCGCCTAGGGTGCTGGTGCAGCGAGAGGATCCATCCTGAAGCGACCGAACGTCCCCGTCTTCCAGCCCCGTCGAACCGTCCACGGGGCTCTCGGCGCGCTGTTCGGATTCGTGATCGTCAGCGTCCTGGCGGGTCTGCTCGCCTCGCTCGTGGTCGCCCCCGCCGCCGCGCTCACCGGCGCGGCGACCTCCGGCACCATCTCGGCTTTCCAGTCACTCCCGAGCTACCTCGAGGTCGGGCGCCTGATGCAGAAGAGCGACGTCTACGCGGGCGACCCGGACGATCCGACGCTGCTGGCCTCCTTCTACGACCAGAACCGGATCGAGGTGCCGGCCGACCGGATCGCCGACTCCGTGAAGGACGCGCTCGTCGCGAGCGAGGACCCGCGCTTCTACGACCACGGCGGGATCGACCTGCAGGGCACCCTCCGCGCCATCGCCAGCACCTACCTCCTCGACGGCGACACCCAGGGCGGCTCGTCGATCACGCAGCAGTACGTGAAGAACGTGCTGGTGCAGAAGGCCGAGTCGATCCCGGACGAGGCGGACCGCGACCGCGCGTACGCGGAGGCGACGGCGACCACGGCCGAGCGCAAGCTCAAGGAGATGCGGCTCGCGATCGGGCTCGAGAAGGTGTCCTCGAAGGACGACATCCTGCTCGGCTATCTCAACATCGCCCTGTTCGGAGGCACCGTCTACGGCATCGAGGCGGCGGCGGAGTACTACTACGGCATCCCGGCGGCCGACCTCTCCCTTGCGCAGTCCGCCTCGCTCCTGGCGATCGTGAACAACCCCGAGAAGTTCCGCTTCGACCGGCCGGACGACACGGCCAACGGCGAAGCGACCGGCTACGCGCAGACCCGGGAGCGGCGCGACTACATCCTCGACCGGATGCTAGAGACGGGGAGCATCGACCAGGCCGCGCACGACGCCGCGGCCGCCGAGGCGATCACCCCCGACATCACCCCGCCGTCCACCGGCTGCCAGACGGCCGGCAGCGCGGCCTACTTCTGCGACTACGTGACCCACGTCCTCCGAGACGACCCGGCGCTCGGAGCGACCGACGACGAGCGCTACGCGGCGATCAAGCAGGGCGGGATCAAGGTCTACACGACGATCGATCTCGATCTGCAGAGGACCGCGCAGGAGCTGATGGACGAGCAGGTCCCCTCCTCCGATCCGCGCTTCGACGTCGGGGCGACGGCGGTCGCCGTCCAGAACGGCACCGGGCGCATCCTCACGATGGTGCAGAACAAGCGCTACAGCCAGGACCCGGACGTGATCGCGAGCGGGCCGGAGTTCTCGGCGATCAACCTCAACGTCGACGCGTCCGCGGGCGGCGGCAACGGCTTCCAGACCGGCTCCGCCTACAAGGTGTTCACGCTCGCCGAGTGGCTCGACCGCGGGCACACCCTGCTCGAGCAGTTCGACTCGAAGCAGAAGAACTGGACCGGCTTCGCCGACAGCTGCGAGGGCACCTGGGACTACGACTCCTACAACCCCAAGAACGCCGGCGACGGCGGCTACACCGACACCCAGACGGCGCTGTACTCGACGATCTACTCGCTGAACACGGGCTTCACCGGGATGTCGCACCTGCTCGACCAGTGCGAGATCCGCAAGCAGGCCGAGGCCTTCGGAGTGCACCGCGCGGACGGGACCGCGCTCGTGCAGTCGCCGGGAGCGGTCCTCGGCACCAACGAGATCGCACCGCTCACCATGGCGACCGCCTACTCCGGCATCGCCGAGAACGGCACGACCTGCACCCCCGTCGCGATCACGGCGATCGTCGGAGCCGACGGCCGCGAGATCGAGCCGGTGGAGACGACCTGCAGCCGGGCGGTGTCGTCGAGGGTCGCGTCGGCGATGCAGTACACGATGCTCAAGGTGACCGCCGAGGGCACGGGCGTCGAGGACGATCCGAAGAACGGCATCCAGCACATCACCAAGACGGGCACCACCGACAACTCCGCCGACACCTGGGCCATCGGGGCCTCGACCGAGACCTCCCTCGCGGTCTGGGTCGGCAGCATCTCGGCACGCGCGGACGGGTCGAGGGTGAACCTCGACTCGATCGACTTCGACAGCGGCTGGGCGCCCTCGGCACGCCACCGGATCTGGAAGCCGTTGATGACGGCGATCGACTCCCGCTACGGCGGCTCCGACTTCCCGCAGGCCGATCAGTCGCTCATCGCGGCGCCGCAGGTCACCGTGCCGGACCTGTCCGGCCGGACCAGCGACTCCGCCGCGCAGGCGCTGACCGCAGCAGGGCTCACACCCGGAGCGACGTCGCAGGTCGACTCGACGCAGCCGATGAACACCGTGGCGGGCACCGGTCCGGCCGCGGGCACCCGCGTGGACAAGGGATCGGTGGTGGGCGTGCAGCTGAGCACGGGGAAGGCGCCGCCCGCTCCTGCTCCGGGCGGCTGACACCGCTGGACCGGGATGTCGCCGGTCGGGGAGGATCTGCGACGGGAACGGGTCAGGGGGAACGGGTCAGGGAAGCCGGCTCAGGGCCCGACGGCTCCGGCGGGGAGGAGCCCGAACTCGACGAGCTCGTCGTCGGTGAGCAGCCGGCTGCGGATCATGAAGCGCTTGCCCTCGGGTGCTTCGACGCTGAATCCGCTGCCCCGCCCGTCGACGAGGTCGACGGTGAGGTGGGTGTGCTTCCAGTACTCGAACTGGGAGCGGGACATCCAGAAGTCGATCGGGTCCAGGCCGTCGAGCCGGAGCGATTCGACGAGCACGTCCGAGGCGCCGGTGCGGAACATCCCGGCGGGGAAGCACATCGGGGAGCTGCCGTCGCAGCATCCGCCCGACTGGTGGAACATGAGCGGCCCGTGCAGCGCCGTCATCCGGTGGAGCATGCTTGCCGCCTCCGCAGTGACGTCGACCCTCGTGGAGGTCATGGGTGGTGCTCCTTCGCTCGTGGTGCGGAATGTCTGTGTGCGCCCGACCGCTGACGGCGGACGCTCCTCCGGGCGGCATCTCGATACGCCGCTGCGCGGACTACTCGATCAACATGAGGGGGCGCCCCCTCGTCCGATGCCTCGCCCGAAGGGCCGAGCACCGTTCTCCCGCGCGCCGCCAGGTGCCTCGCCCGAAGGGCCGAGCACCGTTCTCCCGCGCGCCGCCAGGTGCCTCGCCCGCAGGGCCGAGCACCGTCCTTCCACGCGACGTCAGGTGCCTCGCCCGCAGGGCCGAGCACCGAACGGCGGATCCGCGTGCCAGCGGATCCGTCTCGGTGCGAACGCTCCCCGCGCCTCCCCACCCGGCCACATCGGCGAGCCGACCGCGGCACGGGCGACGAGGAACGAGGAGCCCGTGCGAACCAGCTCAGAAGAAGCCCATCGGTCCTTCCGCGTAGGAGACGAGGAGGTTCTTCGTCTGCTGGTAGTGGTCGAGCATCACCTTGTGGTTCTCGCGTCCGATGCCCGACTGCTTGTAGCCGCCGAACGCCGCGTGCGCGGGGTACTGGTGGTAGGTGTTCGACCAGACGCGGCCGGCTTCGATGGCCCGGCCGGCGCGGTAGAGCTGGGCGCCGTTGCGGCTCCACACTCCGGCGCCGAGGCCGTAGAGGGTGTCGTTGGCGATGCCGATCGCGTCGTCGAAGTCGTCGAAGGAGGTGAGGGCGAGGACGGGTCCGAAGATCTCCTCCTGGAAGATGCGCATCGAGTTGCGGCCCTCGAACACGGTCGGGTTGACGTAGTAGCCGCCGCTGAGCTCGCCACCCAGGTCGGCGCGGTCGCCGCCGATGAGCAGCTTCGCTCCCTCCTGCTTGCCGATGTCCATGTAGGAGAGGATCTTCTCGAGCTGGTCGTTCGAGGCCTGGGCGCCGATCATCGTGGCGGTGTCGAGCGGGTTGCCCTGCTTGATCCGCTTGACCCGCTCGAGGCCGTCTCCGACGAAGTCGTCGTAGATCGAGCGCTGCACGAGCGCCCGCGACGGGCAGGTGCAGACCTCGCCCTGGTTGAGGGCGAAGAACGAGAAGCCCTCGAGCGCCTTGTCGTAGAAGGAGTCGCGTTCCGCGGCGACGTCGGCGAAGAACACGTTCGGGCTCTTGCCGCCCAGCTCCAGCGTCACCGGGATGAGGTTCTCGCTGGCGTACTGCATGATCAGGCGGCCGGTGGTCGTCTCGCCGGTGAAGGCGATCTTGCGGATGCGCGGGTGGGAGGCGAGCGGGGCGCCCGCTTCGAACCCGAATCCGTTGACGACGTTGAGCACGCCGGCGGGGATGAGGTCGCCGATCAGGTCGAGCAGCACGTGGATGGACGCCGGCGTCTGCTCGGCCGGCTTCAGCACCACGCAGTTGCCCGCGGCGAGCGCCGGTGCGAGCTTCCACACGGCCATCAGGATCGGGAAGTTCCAGGGGATGATCTGCCCGACCACGCCCAGCGGCTCGTGGAAGTGGTACGCGATCGTGTCGTGGTCGATCTCGGAGACGCCTCCCTCCTGCGCGCGGATCGCTCCGGCGAAGTAGCGGAAGTGGTCGATGGCGAGGGGGATGTCGGCGGCGAGGGTCTCGCGCACGGGCTTGCCGTTCTCCCACGTCTCGGCGACGGCGAGCAGCTCGAGGTTCGCCTCCATGCGGTCGGCGATCTTCAGGAGCATGTTCGAGCGCTCGGCGGGGCTGGTCTTCCCCCAGCTCGCGAACGCTTTCCAGCCCGCCTCGACGGCGCGGTCGACGTCGGCGGCGGTGCCGCGGGCGATCTCGCAGAAGGGCTTCCCGGTGATCGGGGTGATGTTCTCGAAGTACTGGCCGCTCGCGGGGGCGACGTACTCGCCTCCGATGTAGTGGTCGTAGCGCGAGCGGAAGGAGGCGACGGATCCCTCCGTGCCTGGATTCGCGTAGACCGTGGAACCGGGCTCCTGCGGTGCCTGCTCGGCGACCTGGTCGGCGTACAGCGTCATGTGGACCTCCATCGACGTCGTTGTCGTGGGCGCGGGGTGGGCGCCCGGTCCTGACGCTACGTCGCGGGGGGTTGCACGACGTTGCACGGGTCGACGCACCGGCGGGAGCGGCGAGGACGGAGGCCGGACCGGCCGGGCGGAGACGCGGCCGCCCGAGGAGGAGGGCCCCGCGGCCCGGACCTCAGACGCTCGCGAGCAGGCGCTGGGCGATCCGGCTCATGTAGACGCCGTAGGTCACCGTGGCCGCTGCGGCCCCCGCGCCGACCCAGGACCACACCTGCGGCCAGGCGGAGCCGTCGACGAGGACCACGACGACTCCGATCGCTCCGACCAGCGTCGTCCAGGTGGCGAGCCAGAGGTCGAGGGTCCGGCCGAAGATCCTCGCCATCGGGTAGAAGTGCAGGCCCACGATCACGGCGATGGCCGGCACGAGGAACCGCTCGAGCCCGGTGCCGGTGAGGACACCCACCGCGACACCGATCAGCACGCCCTCCGCGGCGAAGACCGCTCCGAACAGCACGCCGTTCGGCTTCGCCGCGTGGTCGGCGTCGGTGAGCTCCACCGCCATCCTCCGCCGGGCGACGAGGAGGCGGACGGCCTGCACGGCGAAGACCACGGCCGCGAGCGCGCAGAGGGTCACGGCGGTCGTCGCCGCAGGTGCAGGCCAGCCGACCGTGGTGTCGCTCGCCCACCACATCGTGAAGACCGCCATCAGGAGCAGGCCCCCCGCGACTCCGCTCGCGAGGGCCCGGGGAGGTGGCGCGAGGGTGCTCATGCGTCGAGGCTAGCGAGGCGGCTCCGCGGCCGGACGGCTCCGGCGGCACTCCCGGGAGCGACCGGAACGGCTCAGCACTGCTCCGCCTCGATCGTCTCGAGGTGCGCGGCGACACCGGCACGCCGGGGCGAGCGGGGCGGGAGGACGCGCAGGAGCTCCCGCCACACCTCCGCGTCGTCGCGGCCGTCAGGGCCCTCCGCCCAGGCGAGGAGGGTCGCGGGCGCCGCATCGGCGAGGACGCTCGCCCGCACCCGCAGGCGCAGCTCGCCGGCGATCGCCCGGATCCCCGGCGCCTCGGACGAGGGCAGCGGCGCGCCCCGGTAGGCGTCCAGGGCGAGGCGGTGGGAGCCGCGGTCGAGCAGGCCCAGCACCTGGCGGGCGTCGAGGTCGACCGGGCTCGCCAGGCGGTAGGGGCGCGAGAGGGGCACCAGGCGCGGGAGGGTCGGCTCGAGCGCGCGGCGCAGCCGCACCATCTCGGCGCGGACGGTGACCACCGCGTCGTCCCGGCCGTGGAGCAGGAGGGCGAGCTGCTCGGCCGAGAGCCCGGCCCGGTGCCAGGCGAGCAGGGTCAGGATCTCGGCGTGCCGGCTGCTGAGCTCGAGCGTCGCTCCGGCGGCCGTCACCAGGCCCGTCTCGCGCCCGAGGACCCGCAGGCTCGGCGCCCGGGCCGCCGCCGTGCTCCGTGCAGCGGGCCGCCGCGGGCGGAGGAGCCGCTGCACCATCAGCTCGCTCTCGGCGGCGGCGGCGGTCGCCTCCATCAGCGGGAGGGTCTGCGGGGCGACGACGTCGGCGCCGCCGGTGATGTCGATCACGCCGAGGATCTCGTGCGTCTCGGGGTCGTGCACGGGGACGGCGGTGCAGCTCCACGGGTGCACGAGTGAGGCGAAGTGCTCGGCGCCGTGGATCTGCACGCCGTGATCGAGCACGAGGGCCGTCCCCGGCGCGGACGTCCCGACGTCGGGCTCGGCCCACGCCGCGCCCTCGACGAACGACATCCCCTCGGCGAGGCTCTTGAGGTGCTGGTCCCCGTCGATCCAGAGCAGCCGCCCGAGCGCGTCGCCCACCGCGACCAGCACGCCGCTGTCCTCGTCGGCGTCCCGCACCAGCAGGCGGCGGATCACCGGGAGGACCGAGGCGAGCGGATGCCCGGTGCGGTACTCGCGGAGGTTGTCGCCCGAGAACGAGAGCGGTGCCGTCAGCCGGTCCGGATCGAGGCGCCGCCGCCGTGCGCGCTCCCACGACTCCTCGACCAGCGCGCGCCGCCGACCGCTGCCAGGGCGGGCCAGCCACGGGTTGGTCATGCGCTCCGCCTCGTCGTCGGGTCGGTGGGACTCGACGCTACTCCGCGGAGCGCGCCGGCGCCTCTCTCCGCGCACCGGAACGGCCGCGCCCCCGCACCGCCAGCAGCAGCACCGCCGCCACCAGCACGGCGACGCCCAGGACGGCTCCCGCGGTCAGGCGCTCCCCCAGCACCGCCACGCCGAGGAGGGTCGCGGTCGCCGGCTCGAGGAGGGTGAGCGTCGAGACGGTCGCCGCGGGAAGCACTCGCAGGCCGCGCGCGAAGAAGGTGTAGGCCACGGCGACCGTCACCACTCCGAGCCAGAGCGCGGCCGGGATCGAGCCGGAGAGCCGCGACGGATCGCCCAGCAGCAGGAACGGGAGCGCGAGCAGCGCCGCGGCTCCGAACTGGGCTCCCATGGCGGCGACGGGGCTGAGCCCGCGCTCGAGCAGCAGCTTGCCGCAGACGGCGTAGAGCGCGTAGGAGGCGCCGGCGCCGGCCGAGGCGGCGAGGCCGGGGAGCGTCACGCCGCCGGATCCGCCGCCGCTGAGGAGCACCACGCCGACCGCGGCGAGCGCGGTCGAGGCGAACCAGCGCGGGCTCGGGGTCGTCCGCAGGACGAGCCACTCCAGCAGGCCGGTGAAGGCGGGAGCGGAGCCGAGGGCGACGATCGTGCCGACCGCGACTCCGTTCTGCGCGGTGCCGGTGAAGAAGGCGGGCTGGTACGCGGCGACGCCGACCGCTCCGAGCACGACGAGCAGCACGACGGCGCGGGTCGGGAGGGAGCGGCTCCGCCGGCGCAGAGCCTCCACGCCGAGGAGAGCGGCCAGCAGGGCGCCGCCGAGGACGATGCGCGCCGCCCCGAGGAGGAGCGGATCCACGCCCGCCGCTCCGAGGGCCTGGGCGGTCCCCGTCGTGCCGAAGCAGACGGCGGCGAGGAGGACGGCGCCGATCGCCGAGGTCCGGGCCCCGCTCATCCCGCCCCGCTCCCCCGGCCGCCTGACGACCGGCTCCCAGTGTCCCAGGGATGGGCGCGTGCTCTTCCGCCTCTCGCACCGGGGGCCCAGGATGGAGGGACCGGACTAGCGGAGGAGCACGACGTGGGCATCGCGGAACCGTTCGACCTCGAGGACCACCACCGCAGCGCGCACGGCGCCCTGCGCGAGCACTTCTCGGTGCGCGAGTTCGAGGAGGTGCCGCTGGACCGCGAGGCCATCGTCGCCACCGCGTACCTGCGGGCGATCGAGCACGCCACCGTGGCCCGGGTGCTCCCCCTCGCGCGCGCCCACCCCGACGAGCAGGTCCGCGCGTTCGCGTCCGTCTGGGCCGCCGAGCGGCACCGGATCGCCGACGCCCTGAGCGACGTGCTCGCGGCCTCGCCGCAGATCCGCGGCATCGACATCCGCCCGCCGGAGCCGACGGTGAGGTCGCGCCCGCTCCTCGACCGCGCCGCGGCCTCCCTCGCCGGCCCCGTCGCGCTGGCCCTCGCGGTGGACGCCCGGGTCGCGGTGCACGGCTACCGCCGGCTCGCCCGGCTCTCGCTGCACCCCGAGATGGAGCGCCTCGCCGAGACGGTCACGGGCATCCTCGAGCGGCAGGCCGACTTCTTCACGGTGCACGCGGCGGGACGCCTCGGACGCCCGCTGCCGCGCCGGGTGCAGGCGGCCGGCCTGCTCGCCGTGCTGCGCCTCCCGATCGGCGAGGCCGACCTGCCGGAGGCTCTCGCCCGCGAGGGTCGGGAGCTCGTCTTCGGCCGGGACGACGGCGGACTCGACGGGATCGACGCGGGCGTCGTCGCGGCGTTCGCGCTGCCCTGCACGGCGGCCCGGCGGCTCGTGCACCCGTACCGGCCGGTGTCGATCCGTGCCGCGCACCGCCTCGGACGGCTCGCCGCCGACACCCGCGCCGCCGTCACGACCCTGCTGGAGCAGGTGCGCGAGTAGCGGCGGCGCTCAGCCCAGCAGCTCGCGCACGTCCTCGGCGGTGATCCCGCCGGTGGCCGCCGCGCCGTCGTCCGACATGACCGCGGCGAAGAGCGCGGCCTTCGCCTCCTTGAGGGCCATCACCTTCTCCTCGATCGTGTCCTTCGCGACCAGGCGGTAGACCATGACCGAGCGGGTCTGGCCGATGCGGTGCGCGCGGTCGACCGCCTGCGACTCGGTGGCGGGGTTCCACCACGGGTCGAGCAGGATGCAGTAGTCGGCCTCGGTGAGGTTGAGCCCGAAGCCGCCGGCCTTGAGCGAGATCAGGAACACGCCCGCCGCGCCCGAGCGGAACCGCTCGATGACCTCGTCGCGCTTCTTCGTCGCTCCGTCGAGGTAGGCGTACTCGATGCCCGCCGCGTCCAGCCGGCCGCGGACCCGGCCGAGGAACCGCGTGAACTGGCTGAACACCAGCACGCGGTGCCCCTCGCCGAGGGCGTCGCCCAGCAGCTCGTCGAGCAGGTCGAGCTTGGTCGAGGGCACGCTCTCGTGCGCCTCGTCGACCAGTGCCGCGTCGAGCGCGACCTGGCGCAGCACGGTCAGCGCGCGGAAGATCGCGAAGCGGTTCTTCTCGAAGTCGCCGATCAGGCCCAGCACGCGCTGCCGCTCCCGCGCCAGGTACGTGTCGTAGACCTTCCGCTGCTTCGGGCCGAGCTCGACCTCGAGGGTCTGCTCCTGCTTGGGCGGCAGCTCCTTGGCGACGAGCTCCTTGGTGCGCCGCAGCATCAGCGGGCGGATGCGCCGCCGCAGCTGCGAGAGCTTCTCGCTGTCGGCCTCGCGCTCGATCGGCTTCTGGTAGAACTCGACGAACCCGGCGGGCGAGGGGAACAGGCCCGGAGCGACGATCGACAGCAGCGACCAGAGCTCCATCACGTTGTTCTCCATCGGCGTTCCCGTGATGGCGAGCTTGAAGGGCACGTCGAGCCGGCGCGCGAGCTGGTGCGTCGCCGACTGGCGGTTCTTGACGAACTGCGCCTCGTCGAGGAGGAGCCCCGACCACTGGATTCCCGAGTACGACTCGTAGTCGAGCCGGAACAGGGCGTAGGAGGTGACGACCAGCTCGGCCTCGCCGATGACGCTGGAGAGCGCCTTCCGCTTCTTCTTCGACGTCTCGTCGATCCCGACGACGCGGAGGTCCGGAGCGAAGCGCTTGGCCTCGCCGACCCAGTTGGGCACCACGCTGGTGGGCGCGACGACGAGGAACGGGCGCGGCGAGGTGCCCGCCTCCGCGGCCGCGGCGCGCTGCTCCTGCATCACCCGGGTGACCAGGGCGAGGGACTGCACGGTCTTGCCCAGGCCCATGTCGTCGGCGAGCACGCCGCCGAGCTGGTTGTCGTAGAGGAACGAGAGCCAGTCGTAGCCGAGCTGCTGGTAGGGCCGCAGCTCCACGGCGAAGCCCTCGGGCAGGACCCGCGACTCCAGCGCACCGGTCGCGGTGAAGCCGGAGAGCCCCTCCACGGAGCGGCGCCACGCGGCGGCCTGGGCCTCCACGACGCCCAGCTCGACCAGCTCGTCCCAGAGGGAGGACTGGAACCGGCTGATCCGCAGGGTCTCGCCGGGGTCGTCCGAGAGCTCGCGGGCCTCGGCGATCAGCTCGCGGAGGCGGCCGAACCGCTCGTCGTCGAGGGCGAAGTAGACGCCGCTGGGCAGCACCATGTACTCGTCGCCGCGGGCGAGCGCGAGGAAGATCTCGGCCAGCGGGACCGCCTCGTCGTTGACGGTGACGGAGATCTCGAGGTTGAACCAGTCGCGGCTGTCAGGCTGGGCGACGGTCTGCACGGCGACCACGGGCGCGGTCTGCGCCTCGCGGTACTCGACGCGCTCGCCGATCTCCTCGATCTCGACGGTGCCGAGCTCGCGGAGCCGCTCGACCTCGCCGGTGAGGAAGCCGACGGTCTGCATGCCGCGCAGGTCGAAGGTGGGGCGCAGGCGCCTGCTCGACGGGGACACCAGGGCAGGCGTCGACTCCGGGTCGAGACCCGCTCCCACGAGGGAGTCGAGGATCCGCTGCTCGGCCTCGGGGTCGCGGTAGCCCGCGTCCTCGCCGACCCGCAGCGGGAGCCGCTCGGCGTCCACGCCGCCGCGCGCTCCCTCCACTCCGTAGCGCCACCACCACGAGCCGCGCAGGCCCGCGCCGTCGGTGTGCTCGAGGGTGAGGCCGAGGCGCGGCTCGGGCACCGCGGGCGCCTCGAAGGAGCCGTCGCGGGAGACGATGTCGAACAGCCGGTGCAGCCGCTGGTAGTGCTCGGTGAGGAACGCCGACTCCTCGGCCACCGGGATGCGGATGGCCTCGCGGCTCCAGAGGAACGTGCGCGCGGAGGACAGCAGCGGCGCGGCGAACGGGATGAGCGTGACCGGGCGGGCGCGCATCTCGTCGCCGCCCTCCCACGTGTAGAGGCCGACGGCCGGGTCGCCGATGAAGCCGAACTCCTCGGGCGCCGGGTGGTCGCCGATCGCGACGAGCGAGCGCAGCTCGAGGCCGGCGGCGGTGCGCGTGACGTCGATGGAGGCGGTGGCCGTCGTGTCGAGGATCTTCAGCGGCGTCTGGTCGCGGTCGCCCATCACCAGGCCGATGCCCGCGCGGACGGCGCCGTGAAGTGCCGCCCAGATCGCCTCGCTCCGGCACTGGTCGAGGTAGAGCCAGGTGTCGGGCGAGTAGTAGCTGGAGGCGCTGTGCCCGGAGAGCAGGCCCTGCATCTCGCGGATCACGTCGATCTGGCGCTCGTCGTAGTCGTGGCTGTAGTGCAGGTAGCCGAGGTCGCGCCAGCTGGTGCCGGTGCGGACCCAACGATCGCGGTCGCCCATCCGCACCGGGCGCACGCCCAGGCGCGGGCGCGGCTCGGGCGGCGGCCGGTAGGAGTTGTAGCGGCCGGGCGGGCGACGCACGGGCTCGCCGGGCAGCAGCTCGAACTGCAGGCCGAGCGGGATGCCGGTGTGCGAGCGCTCCGCGCCGGCGAGGAGTGGGGCGAGCGCGCTGCGCCACTCCGGGACGGCGTCGACAGCGGCCTCGCCCGGGAAGGGACCGGCCACTCCGCCCTCGCGCTCGCGGCGCAGGGCCTCGATCAGGACGGCGGCGACGTGCTTGCACTCGTGCTTGACCGGGCAGCTGCAGGCGCCGCCGAGGAGGGTCCAGTGCTCGCCCTCGTCGCGGAGCTGCACGCTCACGGCGTACGGCGAGCGCCCGGATCCGCGGACCTGGCCGAAGAGGCGGGTGCGGCCGCCGAACCACTGCAGCTCGCGCACGCGGCCCTCGTCCGCGTACGCGGTGCCCTTCTCAACGGCGGCGGTTCCGACGAGGGCGCGGATGTCCTGCTCGGAGAAGGGCTCGTGGCCGGCGGTCACCGGCCCGGGTGCGGCCGACGGCAGCACCTCACCGGGGGGACTCTGGCGGGCCATGGACCTCACGCTCTCCGCGCTCGAACGAGCGCATCCGTCTATTCAACCCGATTCCGGAGGCGCTGCGAGCCGCGGGCCGGGATCCGTGGAGGACGCACGGCCGTCCCTACGATGGAGGGATGCCCCGTCTGGCCGTCGTCTCGGCGCACACCTCCCCGCTCGAGCAGCCGTCGACGGGCGACGCGGGCGGGATGAACGTGTACCTCGCGGCGGTGCTCCCGGAGCTGGCGGCGCTCGGCTGGGAGATCGAGGTGCTGACCCGCGGCGAGGGCGTCCGCGCGCTCGCGCCGGGTGTGCGGGTGGTAGGCGTGCCGGTGCCGGCAGGCGACAAGTACGCGCTGGCGGCCGCGGCGCCGGAGTTCGCGCGCGCCGCGGAGGGGGCCGACGTCGTGCACTCCCACTACTGGGTGTCGGGCCTCGCGGGGGCGCTCACCGGCAGGCCGCACGTGCACTCGATGCACTCGGGCTCGCTCGCGAAGAACGCCCGGCTCGCCCCGGGCGACGTCGCGGAGCCGCAGCAGCGGATCGACGCGGAGCGCTCCGTGCTCGCCTCCGCCGACGCGATCGTGGTGGCGGGCGCCTCGGAGCGGGAGGACGTCGTCAGCGGGTACGGCGCGGATCCGGACCGGGTCGTCGTGGTGCCGCCCGGAGTCGACGCGCGGTTCCGTCCCGGCGGCGGCGAGCGCTCCGGAGTCGTCCTGATCGGCCGGGTGCAGCCGCTCAAGGGGCAGCTGCTGGCGGTCGAGGCGCTCGCGGCGATGGCGCCGGCGGAGCGGCCGGTGCTGCGGCTGGTGGGCGGGGCGGCACCGGGCCGGGAGTCGTACCTCGACGCGGTGCGCGCCGTGGCGGCTCCGCTGGGAGACCGCGTGCTGATCGAGGGGGCCGCCGACCGCGACCGGGTGGCGGAGCGGCTCCGGAGCGCGCAGCTGGCGCTCGTGCCCTCGGCGGCCGAGACCTTCGGGCTGATCGCGCTCGAGGCGGCCGGCAGCGGCACTCCCGTGCTCGCGCGCAGGACGACCGGCCTGGTGGACGCGGTGCGCGACGGCGGGAGCGGCTTGCTGCTCGACTCCGACTCCCCCGCGGCGTGGGCCGAGGCGATCCTGACCCTGCTGGGCTCGCCCGGTGAGCTGGCGCGTCTCGGCCGCGGCGGCGTCGACTGGGCGGCCGCCCACTCCTGGCCGGCCGCCGCCGCCCGGCTGGACGCCGTCTACCGCGGCCTGTCGGCCCGCTGAGGGAACCCCGGACCGTCGAGGGACCCCGCTCCGCCGGATTACCTCGACGGGTCAGGGCTCCCTCGGTGCAGGGAGGGGGTCAGTCGGCGATGGCGGGGGCCCCGGGGTCGAGGCGGGCGCCGCGGGTGGAGCGGTACCAGGGAGCGAGGCGGTCGGGCGAGACGGCGACCATCGCGGCGCCCGTGAATCCGGCGTCGTTGCCGAAGCGGGCGGGGACGATCTCGGTGCCGATGTCGAGGAAGCGGGCGAACTCGTCGAAGACGTGCGCCGCCGCGCCGCCGATCACGAACAGCTGCGGCGAGAGCAGCATCTCGAGGTGCCGGTAGTAGACGCTGAGGCGACCCGCCCACTCCTCGAGGGTGATGCCCTCGCGGCGGACGGCGGAGAAGCCGACCTGCGGCTCGAAGTCGGGACCGTCGATGTGCAGGTGACCGAGCTCGGAGTTGGGGATCACCACGCCCTCGTGGACGAGCGCCGTCCCGATGCCGGTGCCGAGGGTGGTCAGCAGGAGGAGGCCCTCGCGTCCGCGCATCGCGCCGAACTCGCGCTCGGCGACCCCTGCCGCGTCCGCGTCGTTGACGACGACGACGTCGACCCCGGTCGCCTCCGAGAGGAGGACCTGCGCGTCGAGCCCGACCCAGCGCTGCGAGACGTGGGTGGTCTGGCGGACGACGCCGCCGCGGACGATCCCGGGGAAGCCGACGCCCACGGGCGTGCCCGCGATCGGCGAGACGTCCCGGACGATTCCGGCGATCGCCTCGGCGAAGTCCTCGGGCTCCTTGCCCAGCGGGTTCGCGACCGCGAAGCGCCGAGCCGCCCGCTCGCCGGTGGTGACGTCGACGAGGGACGCCTTGATCGACGTCCCCCCGATGTCGACGCCGACGGCGAAGCGCGGGAGGAGGCCGTCGTGGGGCTGGGTCACGGATGCTCCGTCTGCAGTGGTGGGCGAGTGCGGGGACTCGCGAAAACGGTCGGCCCGTCGGATCCGGGATCGCGACGAGCCGAAGGCGATTCTACGAGCCGTCAGGTGCGCGCGGGCTCCGAGAGGG
Organism: Rathayibacter sp. AY1E3; assembly: GCF_002932235.1. NCBI lineage: Bacteria > Bacillati > Actinomycetota > Actinomycetes > Micrococcales > Microbacteriaceae > Rathayibacter > Rathayibacter sp. AY1E3. Next base: position 174,024 of record NZ_PSVN01000002.1, on the reverse strand, counting down.
CGCGGAGGACGAAGTCGATCACCGGCTCGTAGAGGTGGACGGCCAGCCCGTCGTCGATCGGGACGACCACCTCGATCGAGCCCTGCGCCTCGGCGACGAACACCGCCGGGTCGTTGCAGTCGGCGATCGCGATGACCGGCAGCCCCCGCCGGCCGGCCGCGCCCGCGAAGCCGTGGTCGGCGACGACCAGGTCGGGGCGGACGCCGAGCTCGTCGAGGCGGTCGAGCAGCGCGTCCATCGGCTCCGGCGAGTGCGTGTGCTGCAGCCCTCCCCCGCGGTAGACGCAGGTGACCCCGCCGGTGCACCACAGGGCCTGGTGCTCGTCCGCGAGAGGCACGCGGATCCCGTCGGGGGCGGCGAACGGGAGCGCATTCACGTCGATCACGCGGGCGCCCCGTTCCGTCGCGGCAGCAGCGAAGCGGCGGTAGACGTCCATCAGGGTCGCGGGGTGCGCGGTGGCGAACAGGAGGAGCGCCCCCTCGCGGACAGCGGCGGCGAACCGCTCGCGGTAGCGGGCGAGCCCCGCGACCGTCAGGCGGGCGTCGATCCGGTCCTGCCCGCTCTCGAAGGAGGGGTCGGTGCTGATCCCCACGCGCTCCCCCATCAGCGCGAGCAGTCTCTCGAACGTCCAGTCCTCCGCCACGTCCACCCCGTAGAGGTGCGCGGGCTCGCGGGCGGCGAGGCCGCGCAGGTTGCCGAGGTTGCTCGCGCGGCCGGTGAGGACGTCCCCGGCGAGGAGGGAGGAGTCGAGGTACGCCTCGAGCTCGGAGTCGGGAAGCGGCATGCGGGACCTCTCGATCGACGGGGAGCTCCCAGGCTACGGGCAGTTCAGGTGTTGACATCCGATCCGTCGCCGATATATCGTTACTGCATCGCCGACAGATCGGAAGCAGCCGCTCCCGACGGGCGACCGGATCCGATCGAAAGGGATCCCCTCACGACAGAGAGCAGCACACCCATGAACCCCAGGACCTTCTTCTCCGACGACCGCCGCGACTCCTGCGACGGCGACCACTCCTCCCGCCACGAGCACCCCGGCCGCGGACAGCGCCGCGGACCCGGCGGTCACGGCCGCGGCTTCGGGCCCGGCTTCGGCTTCGGCCCGGGCTTCGGCCCCGGCTTCGGCGGCCCCTTCGGCCGCGGCGGAGGACGCGCCCGACGCGGTGACGTCCGCGCGGCCCTCCTCTCCCTCCTCTCCGAGAAGTCCTCGAACGGCTACGGCCTGATCAAGGCCATCGCCGAGAAGACGAACGGATCGTGGCGTCCCAGCCCCGGCTCCGTCTACCCCACCCTCCAGCAGCTCGTCGACGAGGGCCTCATCACGGCCGTCGGCGAGGGCCGCGGCACCGAGTACCAGCTCACGGACGCGGGCGGCACCTACGTGCGCGAGCACGCCGACGAGCTCGACGCGGCCTGGGAGGCCACTCCCGGCGCGAGCGACGCCGATCGCGCCTTCATGGAGAACGTCGGCAAGCTGATGGGCGTCGTGCAGCAGTTCCGCGGAGCGACCGAGGCGCAGCGCGCCGCCGCCTCCGCCAAGCTCGACGAGACCCGTCGCGCGCTGTACCTCATCCTCGCCGACTGACCTCGACTCCCCTCCCGCGATCCGTCGCGGGAGCCCCGGACGGACGGGACCCCCTCGCCTCGGCGACGGGGTCCCGTCCGTTCCGTCGTCTCCGGAGCCGGCGCCTCAGCGGGCGGCGGACAGGCGCGCCAGGCCCTCGTCGAGGGTGACCGACGGGCTCCACTGCAGATCGGCGCGCGTGCGGCGCTGGTCGAACCAGTGCGCGGTCGAGAGCTGCTCGGCGAGGAAGCGGGTCATCGGCGGCTCATCGGCGCCGGGCCGCACGGCCCACACGCGCTCGACGAGCGAGCCCGCAGCGCGGGCGACGGAGGCGGGGACGGACCAGCGCGGCGGCTCGACGCCCGAGGCGCGGCAGATCCCGGCGAGCAGCTCGGCGACCGGGCGCGGCTCGCCGTTGGTGACGACGTAGGAGCGGCCGTGCACCTCCTCCGCCCGCCCGAGAGCGGCGACGATCGCCGAGGCGGCGTTGTCGATGTAGGTGGAGTCGATCAGCGCCTGGCCGTGCCCGAGGAGCGGCAGCCGGCCGGCGCGCGCCCGCTCGACGATGCGGGCGACGAGCTGGGTGTCGCCCGGACCCCAGATCAGGTGCGGGCGCACGGCGACCACCGCGAAGCCGGGGGCGTCGGCCGCCAGCGCCAGCAGCTCGGCGCGGGCCTTGGTGCGCGCGTAGTCGCCGCGGGCCCGGTCCGGATCGGCGGGCTCGGCGTCGTCGCCGGTGATCGAGGAGCCGGAGTGGGCGACGGAGGGCGACGAGATCTGGACGAAGCGGCTCACGCCGGCGCGGGCGGCGGCGGCGAGCAGACGCCGGGTGCCGTCGACGTTCACGCGGTCGAAGTCGCCAGGATCGCCGGCGAGCGAGACCTTCGCGGCGAGGTGCACGACGCCCTCGGCCGCGTCGACGGCCTCCTCGACCGCGCGCGGATCGGTCAGGGAGCCCCGCGCCTCCTCGACGCCCGCGACCCCGGAGGGCCGACGCTGGAAGGTGCGGACCTCGTGCCCCTGGGCGACGAGGCCCGCGGCCACCGCACCGCCGAGCAGGCCGCTCGCGCCGGTGACCAGGACCCTCACGGAGCCACCATCGGGCCGCCGGCGAGCACGCCCTCGGCCCAGCGCGAGAGCGCGGCCCGGTCGATCTTGGAGTTGTGGCGGATGTCGGTGGGCAGCGCCGGGACGACGAGCACCGCGGCGACGGGCCGGCCGACGGCCGCGCGCACCTCGGCGGCGAGGGCCTCCTCGGCCAGCACCACGCGGCGCGCGCCCGAGCGCAGCTCGACCACGGCGACCAGCTGCGCGACTCCGCGCGGGCCGGCTCCGACGATCGCGGCGCGGGCGACCGAGGTGACGCGCGCCTCGATCCGCTGCTCCGGTCCGACCGGCGTGACGACGCCGTCCGGCGTGACGACGACGTGCGGCATCCTGCCCTCGACCCAGAGGCGGCCGGCGGAGTCGATCCGCCCGACGTCCCCGGTGCGGTGCCAGCGCTCGCCCGGGACGGCGCCGACGCGGGCGGCGCGGTCGGTGAGCCAGAGGCGCTCGTAGTGGTCCTCGACGTGACCGGCCGAGACGACGATCTCGCCGGTCGTGCCGGTGATCTCCTCCGGCTCGTCCGCGGCGCGGCCGCCGGCGTCGAGCGGGGCGATCCGCAGCCGGACGCCCGCGGCGGGCACGCCCACGCAGACGCCTCCGCGCGGATCGTCGTCGGAGGCGGCCTCGCGGATGCCCTCCAGCGACGCGTCGGTGAGCAGCAGCCCCTCGGTCATGCCGTAGGGAGTGCGGGCGGAGGCGTTCGGCATGAGCGCCTGCGCCTCGCCGAGCAGTCCCGCCGAGACGGGGGCGCCGGCCGAGAGGAAGGTGCGCACGCCGGCGAGGGCCCGGTGGTCGTCGACGTCGAGCGCGCCGGCGGTGGCCACGACGTTGGCCAGTGCGGCCGGCGAGAGGAACAGCACGGTCGCGTCGACCCGTGCGGCGGCCGCGGCGACGGCGGCCGCGGTGAGCGTCCGGGGCGCGGTGACGTCCATGTCCGGAGTGGCGGAGCGCGTGCCCAGCGCGGGACCGAGCAGGGCGAACGGCGCGAAGCCCGCGACGAGGCCGGTGCCCGGTCCGATCCCGTACTGGCGGGCGAGCGCGTCGCGGACGCCGGCGAGCTGCCGGTGCGTGTAGACGACGCCCTTGGCGGGGCCGGTCGAGCCGGAGGTGAACAGGATCGCGGCCACGGCGTCGGCGGCGGGCGCCTCGCCCAGCGCCTCCGGGTCGGCGGCCAGCTCGGCGCGGCCGAGCTCGATCAGCTGCCCGAGCGACGTGTCGACCCCGAGGGCCGAGGCGGAGGCGCGGGGCAGGGTCTGCGTCGAGACCCGGCCGCCGGGCCAGCGGAGGGCCCGCGCGACGGCGAGGCCGGGCAGGGCGCCGACCACCAGATCCGGCCAGGCGCCGCGGACCGCGCGGGTGAGACCGCGCAGGCCCAGGCCCGCGTCGGCGACGACCACGACGGCTCCGATGCGCAGGCACGCGTAGAGCAGCGCCGTCAGGTCGGCGCCGGGCGGCACGAGGAGCGAGACGCGGTCGCCCGGGGAGACGCCGGAGGCGCGGAGCCCGGCGGCGAGCTCGCGGACCCGCTGCGAGAGCAGGCGCCACGAGACCGAGCGGGGCCCGCCGCCTCCGGGAGGCGCCATCTCGACCAGGGCGAGCGAGTCGTCCTGCGCGTTGCGGTCGAGGTGCGCCCAGAGCGGCTCGACCGGCGCGGTCGGGCGTCGGACGTCGGGGGCGGGGTCGCCGCCGAACGGCTCCTCGCCGTCGGAGAGGTCGCCCAGCCAGGTGAGGACGGCGGACGCGTAGTCGACGTCCTCGGCCACCAGGTGGCCCGCTCCCTCGTAGCGGTGGACCTGCGCGTGCGGGAGGCGGTCGACGAGGTCGTCGAGGTAGCGGTCGGAGAAGATCGGGTCCAGCGGGCCCCAGAGCATCAGGGCCGGCGTCGTCAGGGCGCTGACGCCCTCGGCGATGCGCTGCAGCTCCGGGTCGCTCGGGTGCGCGGAGTCGACCGGGATGTCGGCGACGAAGCCGCCCACTCCGCCGCGGCGCGAGGCGGACCGGTAGGGCGCGCGGTACCCCTCCTTCACCGCGGAGGGCAGCGCCGGGTGCCCCAGCGCGAGGGTCGTCTCGAGGAAGGCCGGCGTGCCGACCGTCGAGGCGCCGAGCACGCCCGACGCGAGCGCGAGCCGGAGCGGGGCCGGGATCGGCTCGTCGGCGCTCTGGTGGATCGCGGTGTTCAGGAGCATCGTGGCGCGCAGCTGCTCCGGGTGGTCGACCGCCCAGCCCAGCGAGACGACTCCGCCCCAGTCGTGGCCGAGGGTGACCACGTCGTCGAGGCCGAGCACGTCGGTGAGGTTCGAGAGCTCGCGCACGCGGTCGGCGAGCGTGTGCAGGGCGCCGGTCCGCTCGGAGAAGCCCATCTCGAGCTGGTCGACAGCGACCACCCGCCAGGCGGGGCCTCCGCGGCGGGCCGACTCGAGCGTGGCGGCCGCGAGGCGGCGCCAGAGGTAGGACCAGGTGGGGTTGCCGTGCACGCAGAGGACGGTGCCGACGGGCTCCGTGCCGAGGGCCTCACCCGTGTCGAGCAGGTGCCAGCGGCGCGGAACGCCCTGGGCGTCCGGAGCGTCGACGAGGCGCGACCACGCGGGATCGAGCCCGTCGAGCCCGGCCGGGGGCCGCTGCGCCGCGGCCGTGGAGCCGAGCGCTCCGCGGATCCGCTCGGCCGGGTGGGGCGCGGTCACCAGGCGATCTCGAGCATCGCGGTGTTGATGCCCGAGCCCACTCCGATGAGCAGCACCCGGTTGCCCGGCTGCAGGGTCTCGGCCTCCTGGGCCAGGGTGATCGGGATCGACGCCGGGCCGACGTTGCCGAGGGTGGGGTAGGTCGTGGGGACGCGGCTGCGGTCGATGCCGACCGCCTTCACCAGGGCGTCGGTGTGCACGTCCGACACCTGGTGCGTGATGTAGCGGTCCATCCCGCTCCAGTTCCAGTCGCGGGTGGCCTCCTTCCACGCCGAGAGGACGAGCTCCATGCCGCCCTTGAGCAGCGCCTTCGCGTCCGTGAACATGCCGTCGACGCTGCCGACGCAGAGCTCGTTGAACTGCGTGGCCGCGCGGGTGATGCCGCCGAGGATGCGGTGGCCCTTGGGGTGCTCGTCGGCCGGGCCGAGGACGGCCGCGGCGGCGCCGGAGCCGAGGGTCAGGCTCGCGAACTCGCTCATGAAGTCCTTGCGCTTGACGCCCTCGCGGCTCAGGCGCTCGATGGTGTTGACCTGGATCTCGTCGGCGTCCTCGCCGTCGATGATGAGCGCGTAGCGGATCTGGCCGGAGTCGATCAGCTGCGCGGCGAGGGTCATGCCGTTGACGAAGCCGAGGCACGCGTTCGCGATGTCGAAGTTGATGGCCGACGAGGGCAGGCCGAGCCCGTGGTGCAGGCGCACGGCGACCGAGGGCTCGAGGTGCTTGCGGGTCACCGACGTGTTGATGATCAGGCCGATCTGGTCGGCGCGGACGCCGGCCTCGGCCAGAGCGCGCTTGCCCGCGTCGATCGCCGCTCCGTCGAAGCCCTGCTCGGTGCCCCAGTTGCGGCGCTCGTGCACTCCGGCGACGCGCTGGAGGAGCCCGGTGGGGAGCCGCAGGCGCTTGAGCGCCGGAGCGAGCCGCGCCTCGATCTCGGCCGAGGTGGTCACGCGCGGAGCCAGCGTGGTCGCGACGGACAGCAATGCGACGTTGCGGTGCGTGGTCGTTGCGTTTCCGTCCAACGGAACTCCCTGTCGAGTTGTCGATCCTGGCATGTGCCTCCGTGATTTTACGCTGTCGTTCAGGCTGCGCTTCCTGGACGCCCGCTGGGCGGTCGCGGAACGCGTCCTCGGCGGCCGGGCGGGGGCTCCTCCCCCGGAACGACGGGCGAGGAGCCGCCGAGGCCACACGCGACGCGCGGTGTCAACCCACCCGCCGGGGCGTCAGGTCCCCATCGCCCACGGCTCGCGATCGCCGCGGAGGCGGGCGGCGAGCGCCATCGCCTGCTCGTCGGTCAGGGTCGCGACGTAGTCGACCACACCGCGCCCCCGGCCGAGCCGCTGCAGCGCGGCCGGGTCGGAGGTCGGCCGGCCGCGCTCGTCCGACGGGAGCCAGTCGGGGTGGTCGGCGCGCAGGCGGAAGTAGCCGTCGGTCGCGAGCTCGATCAGGTCGAGCAGCTTCTGCGGGGCTCGCGAGCCGTCGCGCGGATCCTCGAGCCAGGCGTCGAGGTGGGTCACCAGCGTCTCGAGCACCTGCGACTGGCCGCGCTGGTAGGTGGCGAAGTCCGGCCGGTCGATCACGAAGCGGGTGTGCACGAACTTCAGCACGGCCACGTCGTGCCAGGCGTCGGGGAGGAGGGAGAGGTGGCCCGAGCGCACGTTCGGCTCGGCGAGCACCACCACGGAGCGCTGCAGGCGGCCGATCCAGGAGGAGACGAACGCCTCGATCGCGCGCTCGGTGCGCGTCGATCCGTCGAACGGGAGCGCGAGGAGCCCCTCGACCAGCTCGGTCGACACCCGCTCCACGGAGGCGCGGAAGTGCTCGTCGCTCGCGATCCACGGGTCGCGGGCCACGAGCCTCCGGCGGAGCATCTCGAGCGAGTGCCCGGGGGCGCGCGCCCACAGCTCCTCGGCGTCGAGGGCGGCGAGCGCGTTCTGCTCGCGGAGGAACGCGCGGAACTCCACGGCGACGGCCGCCTGCTGCAGCACTCCCGCGCGGTAGAAGTCGTCGAGGTCGTGCAGCGAGTAGGCGATGTCGTCGGCGACGTCCATCACCGAGCACTCGAGGGTCTGCTGCCAGGGGGCGATCGCGGCGAAGCCGGAGCGGGCGTCGAGCAGGTCGTCGAGGTCGAGGGTGTACGCCGAGAACTTCGGCGGCGCGGTCTCCCACCGGCTGGCGGTCGAGCCGCGGGGCAGCTCGGTCGGGTCGGCGGAGTCGATGCCGGGGCGGTGGACCGTCCGCCCCCACGGGTACTTGAGCACGGCGGCTCGGGAGGCGGCGGTGAGGTTCAGCCCCACCTCCACCGTCTCGCAGACGTCGAGCTCGGAGAGGATCCGGAACGACTGCGCGTTGCCCTCGAAGCCCTCCGCGAGCCCCAGCCGCTCGCGCGCGAGGCGGTCGAGCGCCTGCTCGCCGAGGTGGCCGAACGGAGGGTGGCCGAGGTCGTGCGCGCTGGCCGCGGCCTGCACGACCACCGGGTCGCAGCCGCCGAGCCGCTCGACCAGCTCGCGCTGGGCGGGATCGGTGGTGGTCAGCTGCATCGCGATCGCGCGGGCGACCGCGGTGACCTTGATCGAGTGCGTGAGCCGGTTGTGCACGACCTGGCCGACGCCCGAGGGCGAGATGACCTGGGTCACCGCGGAGAGGCGGGCGAAGTAGGGCGAGAAGCGGATCCGCTCCAGGTCGACGCGGTACTCGGGGTACTCCTCGCCGGTGGCGAACCGGTCGACGGGCTCGGGGATGCGCCGGTCGCGGCGGTGGTCGTGCGGGGCCGAGGCCCGCGGGGCCGTCGTCTCGGGGAGTGCCGGCTCGCTCATGGCTTCACCCTAATCAGGGGCGCGGGGGCGGAGGGACCGCGCCGCTCCGGCGGTCGGCGTCGCTCCTCCGGTCGGCGTCGCTCCTGCGGCGAGACACCGCGTCCGCCGGCGAGGCACCGCGGGGACGGCGGCGCCTCGGGGAGCGCACGAACACCTCGGCGGTCCGGTGGGCGAGGCCGGCGCCTCGGCGGACGCCGGGACGCCCCGCGGCAGCCCGGCCGACGGGCGAACAGAAGACGGGGGGCGCGGACTCCCGTCAGGCGGACTGCTCGCGCGGAGCGACGGCGAGGTGCACGGCCGCGGCGACGACCGCGCCGAGGACGTAGGCCGCGATGTCGAGCCAGGAGAAGGTGGTGCCGACGACGAGGCGGAGCGGCGCCCACAGCTCGACCAGGCGCGCTGCGACTCCGATCGCCTGCAGCTGCTCCATCGCGATCGACCAGGCCAACGCGATCCCGGCAGCCGTCACGCCCGGGATGCGCGGCAGGAGCACCGCGATCAGCAGCGCCACCAGCACGACGTAGGCCACTCCGCCGGCGAGGTCGGCGAGCAGCCCCGTGAGCACGAACCGCAGTGCCAGGCCCAGGCCGAGCACGGCGACGGCCGCGAGGGCGAAGCGGAACCGCGCCTTCACCGGGCACGCTCCTCGAGGGCGCGCTGGAGGCGCTCGAGAGCGAGGAGGAACGTGCGGTCGTCGGCCACGCGCCAGCCGAGGGCGGCCGGGGCGGCGACGACCAGGGGCACGAGGACGGTGCGCGGGCGCCGCCTCGCCGCACGCAGGACGGCGGAGGCGGGCGGCGGGGCGAGGACCGCCAGGACCAGCGCGCGGACCCGGTGGGCACCCGAGGGCGAGGTGCCGACGCCCACCGAGACGATCCGATCCCACTCGGCGATGCGCAGGGCGTCTGCGCGCTCGGCGGCGAGCTCGAGTCCGTCGCGGCCGACGGCCAGCACCGCGGCGGCGGCGGCCGGAGCGGCGGAGGCGGGTGCCGCGATCCGGCGCAGCGCCCGGGCGAGCTCGGGAGTGCGCAGGACGGCGAACCCCTCGGTGACCGCGGCGAGCGCCGCCAGCCGGCGCTGCCGCTCCGGGGCGGCCTGACGGACCCGGGCCCGGACGGCGGCCGGGGCGGGCAGGGGCGCGGCGAGCAGCGCCGTCGGCTCGAACCGCGTGCGCGGGGGCAGCGGGACCGCCGGCGGCGTGCGCGGCGGGGGCTCGCCCCAGTGCGGCGTCGATGCGGGATCCATGCGCCCCTCCCTCCTCGCGCGGCTCCGAGCCGCCCCTGAGATCATCCCTCCTCCGCCCTCCCGCCTTGCCGAGAGGGCTCGGCGGGCTTACCATGGAGTACCCCCCGGGGGTATGCCGCGACCGGCGTGCCGACCGGACGCCCACCGAGCCGATCGACCGGATCGGACCGGACGCACCACACAGGAGGACCCATGAGCACCAGGATCGACCTCGGCCTGACCGCAAGCGGATCGACGGGAGGGTGCGGCTGCGGCGGAGGCGGCGCCTGCGCGTGCGGCGGCCACGGCGGCGCCGGCCGCTCCGACGCCGGCCACGCGGCGCAGGGCTCCCTGTCCGCCGCGTCCGTGCAGAGCTTCGGCGTCGCGGGCATGACCTGCGAGCACTGCGTCCGCAGCGTCACCGAGGAGCTCGCCGCCTACCCCGAGGTCTCGGCGGTCGACGTGTCCCTCGCCCCCGACGGGGTCTCGACCGTCACGGTCGGCTCCTCCCGGCCGCTCGGCCGCGAGGAGATCGCCGCCGCCGTCGCCGACGCGGGCTATCGCCTCACTCCCCTGAGCTGACGTGGCCGAGACCACCGGCACCCCGCTCGAGCTCGCCATCGGAGGGATGACCTGCGCCTCCTGCGTCGCGCGGGTCGAGAAGCGCCTCGACGCGCTCCCCGGCGTCCACGCGACCGTCAACCTCGCCCTCGAGCGCGCGACGCTGACCCTCCCGCCCGGCACGACTCCGGCCGACGCGATCGCCGCCGTCGAGGCCGCGGGCTACAGCGCGACGGTCCCCTCCACCGGCGAGGCGGCTCCCGCGGAGGAGCAGGAGGAGCAGAGCGACGACGACCGCGAGCGGCGCGCCCTGCGCACCCGGCTCCACGTCTCCGCCCTGCTCGCCGTGCCGGTGGTCCTGCTCTCGATGATCCCGCCGCTGCAGTTCGCGAACTGGCAGTGGCTGTGCCTCGCCCTCGCCTCGCCGGTCGCGGTCTGGGGCGCGCTCCCCTTCCACCGCAATGCCTGGCGGGCGCTGCGGCACGGCTCCACCACCATGGACACCCTGATCAGCCTCGGTGTCAGCGCCTCCTTCGCCTGGTCGGTCTGGGCTCTGTTCCTCGGCGACGCCGGGCGGCCGGGCATGAGCATGCCGTTCGAGCTGCTGGGCAGCCGGTCCGGCCACGACGAGATCTACCTCGAGGTCGCCGCCGCCGTCCCTGTCCTCGTGCTGGCCGGCCGCTACCTGGAGGCGCGGTCGAAGCGCGACGCCGGTGCGGCGCTCCGGGCGCTCCTCCGCCTCGGCGCGAAGGACGCCGTGCGCATCGCCGCCGACGGGCAGGAGGAGCGCGTGCCCGCGTCCTCGCTCGACGTCGGCGACCTCCTCCGCGTGCGCCCCGGCGAGACCGTCGCCGCCGACGGCACCGTGCTCGAGGGCTCGAGCGCGATCGACGCGAGCATGCTCACCGGCGAGAGCGTGCCGGTCGAGGTCGGCCCCGGCTCGACCGTGGCCGGCGGAGTGCTCAACGCGCACGGCCTGCTCACCGTCCGCGTCGACCGCGTCGGCTCCGAGACCACGCTCGCGCGGATGGGCCGTCTCGTCTCGGACGCGCAGGCCGGCAAGGCGCGCGTCCAGCGGCTCGCCGACCGCGTCTCCTCCGTCTTCGTGCCGGTCGTGGTGGTGCTCGCCCTGGCCACCCTCGCCGGCTGGCTGATCGCCGGCGCCGACCTCGCCGCCGCCGTCTCTCCCGCCGTCGCCGTCCTCGTCGTCGCCTGCCCGTGCGCGCTGGGCCTGGCCACCCCGACCGCCGTCCTCGTCGGCACCGGCCGCGGCTCCCAGCTCGGGATCCTCCTCCGCGGGCCGGAGGTGCTCGAGGCCGGGCGCCGGATCGACACGGTCGTGCTCGACAAGACCGGCACGCTCACCACCGGCGCCTTCCAGGTCGTCGAGTCCAGCGACGACGAGAGCCTGCGGATGCTCGCCGCCGTCGAGCGCGGGTCGGAGCATCCGCTCGCCGCGGCGATCGTGGCCGGGGCCGCGCACCTCGACGTCCCCGAGGCGACCGGATTCCGCTCCAGCACCGGGTTCGGCGTGCGCGCCCGGGTCGAGGGCCGCCTGGTCGTCGCCGGCCGGCTGCGCTGGCTGGAGGAGCAGTGGGGCTTCGCGCCGGGCGGTCTCGCCGAGCGCGCCGAGCGAGCGACCGCCGAGGGCGGCACCGTCGTCGGCGTCGGCTGGGAGGGGGCGCTGCGCGGCTTCGCGGTCCTCCGCGACGAGCCGAGGCCGGAGGCGTCCCGCACCGTCCGCGCCCTGCGCGAGCGGGGCCTGCGGGTGATGGTGCTGACCGGCGACAACCCGCGGGCGGCGCAGGCCGTCGCCTCGGCCGTCGGCATCGACGAGGTCGTCGCCGAGGTGCTGCCGGAGGAGAAGCTCGCGGTGATCGAGCGCCTCCGTGCGGAGGGCCGCCACGTCGCCTTCGTCGGCGACGGTGTGAACGACGCCGCCGCGCTGGCCGCCGCGGACGTGGGGATCGCGATGGGCGCCGGATCGGACGCGGCGATCGAGGCGAGCGACATCACCCTCGTCGGCGACGACCTCGGCCGGGTGCCCGACGCCCTGCGCCTCGGGCGCCGCACCCTCGCGGTCATCCGGGGCAACCTCTTCTGGGCCTTCGCCTACAACGTGGCCGCGATCCCGCTCGCGATGGCCGGACTCCTGGGGCCGCTCGTGGCCGGCGCCGCGATGGCGTTCTCGAGCGTCTTCGTCGTGCTGAACAGCCTGCGGCTGCGGTCGTTCCGCTGAGTCCCGGCGGGCCGTCCGGAGTTCCCTCGCGGAGCTCTTGACGGCCCGCCCGCGGATGGCGAGGGTGAGCGCATGAGCCTCTTCATCACCTGCCCGGTCGACGACGTCGAGCGCGCCACCGCCTTCTACACCGCGCTCGGCTGGACCCTGAACACCGAGATGTCCCGCGAGGACGTCTCCTGCTTCGCGATCGGTCCCGACACGTCCGTCATGCTGGCGAGCCGCGCCATGTACGAGAGCGTCGGCGCCACCGAGGAGCTGATCGGCGCCCCCGGCACCCCCTCGAAGGTGACCGTCTCGTTCGACCTCGACAGCCGCGAGGCCGTCGACGAGCTCGTCGAGCGGGCCGCCGCCGCGGGAGGCCGGATCGGCGACACCGACGACTACCCCTTCATGTACCAGCGCCAGTTCGACGACCTCGACGGCTACCACTACTCCCCGTTCTGGATGAAGCCGGGCGGCGACGCGGCGGAGTGACGGGGCGGCGCGGACTCACTCCGCGTGCCGCAGGCGGTGCCGCCGGACCGCGGCCCGGTTCGCGCAGCGGACGGAGCAGTACCGCTGCCGGCCGTTCCGCGTCACGTCGACGATGACGTTCCTGCAGTGGTCGCCCGGCGCCCGACCGGCCTCGCACCGCAGGAGGCGGCTCATCCCCCGGGTCGTCAGGTGCAGCGCCGTGCCGACCGCGATGACGGCGTGGAGGACGTGCGCCAGGGACTGGTCCTGGTCGCGGTAGTGCAGGTGCCAGCCCTCGTCGTCGTGGTCGGTCAGGCGCGGATACGCGGCGATCGCGGCCATCTGGCGGTTCAGCGACGTCGCCCGGTCGCTCGGAGTCGGCGCGTCGACCACCTCGAGCCACTCGTCGATCACGTCGCGCGTCCGGGCGTGGTCGTCCGGGCCGGACTCGAAGGCCATCGTCATGCCGTATTCGCGCGTTCGAGCCTCGATGCCCTCGCGGTCGGACGGCCAGTCGTTCGCGAGGGAGGCGGCGAGCAGGACCGCGTACTCGCCGTAAGGGTTGAGCTGCATAAGACCATGACAGCACAGTGGCTCCCATGCGCACCTCCACACCCTCCCCGCACCCCTCCGAGCCGCTCGCCCCAGCCGTCGATCCGCACGAGCACGGCTGGACGACCGAGTCGGCCCACCGGACCAGCGAGGGCGTCGTCGTGTACGTCCGCTGCGCCGGCTGCGGCACGCGGCGCGTGGACGTGCGGACCGGGCACCAGGATCCCCCTGCCGCTCTCAGCCGCGTCCTGCCCGCCTCCGACGACCGCTCCCGCCGTGGAGCAGAGGGAGGATGAGCGCATGATCGCCGACCTGACCCTCCCCCGCGACGCCGGCCCCGGGGAGAGGAGCCTCCTCCTCCGCCGCGCGGTGCTCCACGACCTCCCCGCGCTCGTCCGGCTCCTCTCCGACGACCCGATCAGCGCCGGGCGCGGAGACGTCGCCGCCGAGGAGGACGGGGCCGCCTACGAGGCCGCCTTCCGGAGCATCGCGCAGGACCCGGGCAACGATCTCGTGGTCGCGGTGGACGGCGCCGGAGTCGTGGTCGGCACGCTGCAGCTGACCGTGATCCCCGGGATGGCGCGCCGCGGCAGCTCCCGCCTGCTCGTCGAAGCGGTCCGGGTGGCGAGCGCCGAGCGGTCGGCCGGGATCGGCACGGCCCTGATGCGCTGGGTGCTGGACGTCGCTGCGATCGAGCTCCGCACGCCGCTCGTCCAGCTGACCTCGGACGCCGCCCGCACCGACGCCCACCGCTTCTACCTGCGCCTGGGCTTCGTCGACTCGCACGTGGGCTTCAAGCGCCGCGTCGACCTGCCGGGCTCGTAGCGGCGGTGCGGGCAGCCCGTCCGGACGCCTGATCGGCGTGTCCCCGCAAGCACGACCGGCGCAGGAGGGGACGCCCCGAGCGGAGGCCCGGACGGCACTGCTCGCCTCTCCCCGGCCGACGTGATTGGCTGGCCCGATGAGAACCGAGACCCGCCAGGGCGTCCCCCTCCTGCTCGTCGACGACGACGGAGGCGCGCTCTCGACCCCGGACGACGCGATCGCGCTGATCGGCGAGACCTACGGCGGCGACGTCGAGACGATCGTGGTGCCCGTCGGCCGGCTCGACCCCGAGTTCCTCCGCCTGCGCTCCGGCATCGCCGGCGAGTTCGTGCAGAAGTTCGTCTCGTACGGCAAGCGGCTGGTGGTCCTCGGTGACGTCAGCGGGCCGGTGGCGGAGTCGAGCGCGCTGCAGGCCTTCGTCATCGAGTCGAACCGCGGCGACCACGTCTGGTTCGCCGCCGACCTCGAGGCGCTCGACGCCCGCCTCCGCAGCTCCGGGACCGCGACCGAGCCCGGTGCCGACGGCGGAGTGGAGCCGACGCCCGGCCCCGCCCGCTGATGCCCCTGCTCCAGCCCGGCCCCGACGGCTCTCCACCCGAGGTCGACGGTCCGGTCCGCCTCCTCCTGCTCGCCGACACGCACCTCCCGAAGCGGGCGAAGGCCCTCCCGGACGAGGTGTGGCGCGCGGTCGACGAGGCAGACCTGGTCGTGCACGCGGGCGACTGGGTCGACGAGGCGACGCTGGACGCGCTGGAGGAGCGGGCGGCGCTCCTGCTGGCCGTGTGGGGCAACAACGATCCGGAGCCGCTGCGCGCCCGCCTGCCCGAGGTCGCGCGCGCCCGCGTCGCCGGCCTCGACGTCCGCGTGGTGCACGAGACCGGAGCGGCGACCGGCCGCGAGACCCGCGCCGACGCCGCCCATCCGGGTGCCGACGTGCTCGTCTTCGGGCACAGCCACATCCCCTGGGACACCGTCTCCCCGGCGGGTCTCCGCCTGCTCAATCCGGGCTCCCCGACGGATCGGAGGCGCCAGCCGGCCTGCACCTTCCTGACCGCCGTCGCCGACGACGGAGCGCTCCGCGACGTGCACTTGACCGCCCTGCCGCTCCGGGCACGAACCATTCCCGGCGGCGGCGCAAGGGGGTCACAGAGCATTTAGGTCGGCCTAAGCTCACCTGGATGAGCAGCTCACACGACCACCCCGACTCCGCGCACCTGCGCCCGGAGGGTCTCGACGACGCCACCGTGGCGGCGCTCGGGAAGCTCTCGGAGGCGCTCGAGACGGTCGAGCACGCCCGCGGTCTGCTCTACGGCTTCCACCGGCTCACCGGCGCGGCCGACCTCGCTCTGGGCGAGGCCGTCGACGCGCTGCGCGAGGCCGGCCACGCCGCGACCGCCGAGCGGATCGAGGCCGAGCTCGTCGGCCGCAACGTCATCGAGGGGCGCTGGACCTTCCAGATCGTCGAGGACTACGACGACACCTACTACGCCGCGTTCCGGGAGCAGGAGCGCGCCGCGCGCGACGAGCTCGCCGGCGGACGCCGCCACCTCTTCGAGTCCGAGATGAAGGAGGACCGCCGCTCCGGCGGCCGCCGCCACCACGAGTCGCGCCCGGAGGCGGGCTCGTGAACGCCGTCATCCGGATGCACGCCTCGTCGCTGCGGGTCAAGGCGGTCACGCCCGGCCGCGGTGGACGCGGCACGCCTCCCGAGCCCGAGGCGACGATGCGGCGCACCACGCTCAGCATCGACGGCCGTCGCTTCCTCCTCGCCGTCTCCCTCGACACCGAGGAGCTCGAGAAGCGCCTGGTCGAGGCCGTGCGCAACCGCGGCGACATGGTGAGCTTCACGGTCGCCGGCGAGCGCGAGGTCTGCGTGCTGGTCTCCCCGGGCGTCGCGGTCATCCTCGAGCACGAGGACGTCCCGGTCGAGGATCCGGATGCCGAGGACGCGCCGATCCTGTACGACGACGTCGAGTACCTGACCTGATCCGTCGGCGGCCGGTCCCGGCCGCCGGTCCGGGCGCGGCCTCTCGACTCGGGTCGTCCGCCCGCTCAGACCGCTCCGGTGCTCGCCCACAGGTGGAACGCCGCGTGCGCCCGGTGCGGCCGCCACGCCTGCGACGCCGCCTCCGCCTCCGCCGTGCTCACCCGGCCGAGCGCCTTCCGCAGCACCAGGTCGCCGGCGGGGAAGGCGTCCGGATCGCCGAGGAACCGGAGCGCGAGGTAGTCGGCCGTCCACGGCCCGATGCCCGGGATCGCGAGGAGCGCGCGCCGCTGCTCCGGCAGGTCGCCCGCGCGGTCGAGCACGGGTCCGGCGGCGAAGGCCTCGGCGACGGCACGGACCGTCCGCGCCCGGGCGTTGGTGATCCCGATCGCCGAGCGCAGCGCCTCGAACTCCGGCGCGAGCAGGGCGGCGGGTTCGGGGAACGCCAGCAGACCGCGCTCCCCCGGGGCGCCGAAGGCCGCGGCGGTCCGTCCGCCGAAGGTCCGGGCCGCGGCGACGGACACCTGCTGGCCGAGGACCGCCATCACCGCCGCCTCGAACGCCTCCGGGTACTGCGTCGCGCGCAGCCCCGGTCGGGCCGCGACGGAGCGGGCGAGCAGCGGGTCCCGCGAGAGCTCGGCGCCGATCGCCACGACGTCGGAGTCGAGGTCGAACCAGGCACGGACGACCGCGGCCGCCGGCGTCAGCACGTCCGGCTCCGCCTCCACCCGCAGCCCGGTCTCCGTCACCTCGAGCACGATCGGCCGCGGCGCCCCGTCGAGGGTGAGCAGGCGCTCCAGGCGCCGGCCGTCGGCCGAGACCCGCTCCACTCCGGGGAGGGCGTGGTTGCGGAGGAGGCTCGCGGCGCCGGCGGAGTCGAAGGGCCCGAGGGCCGGCAGGTCGAGGGAGGACGTCTCGTTCAGGGGAGCAGGACCGTCTTGCCGCGCGCGCGGCCCGACTCGACGAGGGCGAGCGCGGCCGCCGCCTCGGTCAGCGGGAAGGAGGGCCCGAGCACGACCTCGAGCTCCCCGCGACCGGCGCGGTCGAGCAGGCCTGGCCGGGCGGCGTCGCGGAGCGCGGTGCCGGGATCGGCTCCCGGTCCGCCGCCGAGCATCAGGATCCCGCCGAGGCGGGCGGCGTGCTCGAAGCCGGCGACGGTGGCGATGCGCGAGCGGTCGGCGACCAGTGCCACCGAGGCGTCCAGCGCCTCGTCGATGCCCGCCGTGTCCAGCGCGACGTCGACGCCGCCGGGGGCCAGGACGCGCACGCGCTCCTCCAGCCCGGCGCCGTAGCGGACCGGCTCCGCGCCGAAGCGGCGGACGACCTCCTCGCCGCGCTCGCTCGTGGTGCCCAGCACCCGAGCTCCGCGGGCGACCGCGAGCTGCACAGCGAGCGAACCGACGGCTCCGCTCGCCCCGTGCACCAGGACGGTGTCCCCGGAGGAGACGCGGGTGGCCTCGACGAGGTGCTCGGCGGTCGTCCCGGCCAGCAGCAGGCCCGCGGCCGCCGCCCAGCCGAGCCCGGCGGGCTTGGGCAGGACCGCGCTCGCGGGCGCGACCAGCTCGGCGGAGTAGCCGCCGGAGACCCGGAACGCCACGACCTCGTCGCCCACCAGGATCGGGCCGAGCGGCCCCTCGGCCCTCTCGCCGACCGCGGTCACGACTCCGGAGACCTCGCTGCCCGGCCGGACCGGCACCCGTCCGCGCCCGAACATCCCGCGCAGGAGCTTCGCGTCGGCCGGGTTCACGCCCGCTGCGCGCACCGCGATCCGCACCCTGCCGGGCGTCGGCTCCCCCGGATCGACCTCGACGGCGCGCAGCGCCTCCGGCCCGTCGAATCCCTCGGCCTGCATCGCGACGACCATGCGTCCGCCTCCCGTCCCCGGGCGCCTGCGCACCCGAGCGCGACGCTAGCAGCAGCGTCCGACCCCCGGACCCCCTGCGGCAAGCGCGGCAGCCGACCGAGAACGCCCGTTCTGGTACCGCCTACCATGGAGGGATGTCCCCGATCCTCGACGAGCGCCCTCCCCGCGAGGCGATCCTCGCGGCCGCCGACCGGCTCTACTACGAGCGCGGCATCCAGTCCGTGGGGATGGACGAGCTCCGCACGGCCGCGGGCGTCTCGCTGAAGCGCCTCTACTCGGAGTTCCCGAGCAAGGAGTCGGTGGTGGTCGCCGTCCTGCACGGCCGCCACGAGCAGTGGACCCTCGGCGTGACCACCCGGGTCGCCGCGGCGGACGGACCTCGCGGCAAGCTGCTCGCGATCTACGACTTCCTCTTCGACTGGTTCTCCGAGGACTCGTTCCGCGGCTGCGGCTTCATCAACGCCTTCGGGGAGCTCGGCTCGTCGAACCCGATGGTCGCCGAGATGGCGCGCGACCACAAGGAGACGTTCCAGCGCTTCCTCGCGACCCTCGCCGAGGAGGCGGGTGGCGGCGCCGAGCTCGCCGCGCAGCTCGCGATCCTCGCCGAGGGCGCCCAGACCACCGCGGCCATCGCCGGAACCCCGGAGGCCGCCCTGCACGCGCGTCGCGCCGCCGAGATCCTCATCGACGCGGAGACGCGCCCCGTCTGAGGCACGCCGCGCGCGGGATCAGGCCTCGCCGCCCCCGGGCGGGCCGACCACCAGCAGCGCCGCGAAGACGACGGCGACCAGAGCCAGGACCAGCGCCCCGGCGAGCACGGGCCGCGCGAGCGCCCAGCGGAGGAGCCGGCTCGTCACGCGCCGGTCGCGCGGGTCGTCCGTGGCGTGCGTCCGCCACGGGCCCTCCAGCAGGCCGCGGCGCTCGAAGCCGCGCTCCAGCGGGACCGTCGCATAGGGCACGACCGCGCTGACGACCGCGAGCGCCGTCGCGCCCGCCGACCACCGCTGGTTCACCGCGAGCACCAGGGCCGCGGCTCCGTAGGCGAGGAACGCGAACCCGTGGATCGGCCCGGCGACGCTCACCGGCCAGTCGCCGGCTCCGGCCGCGTACTTCAGCAGCATCCCCACGATCAGGAGAGTCCAGGTCACCGCCTCGACGATCGACAGCAGGCGGAAGAGGCGGCGCGGGCTCATGGGATCGGCTCCGTTCGGTCCGCGGCGACGCGGCTCGGGGTCGGTCGAGGGTCGCCCGGAGCCTACGGGAGCACGCTCGCGAGGAACCTGAGCGGACGAGGACCGCTCGGGGCGCTCAGCCCAGCCAGCCGGTGAGCGAGAGGGCCGTCACCGCGCCGACCAGGCCCGCGGCGACGAGGGCGACCGTGCCCGTGACTCCGCTGCGGGAGGGGGCTGCGGCGGGGCCGCCGGCCAGGCGCGCCCAGAGCCGGCGTGCCACCTCCTCGGCGGAGGGGCGGTCGGCCGGATCGAGAGCGGTCATCGCGGTCAGCAGCTCGCGCCACTCCGCCGGGACCGTCTCCGGGACGACGGGCGCGTGGTGGAGGCGCTGGATCGAGATCTCGAGCGTCGTGCCGGTGTAGGCCCTGCGGCCCGAGACGGCCTCGAGGAGGACCAGACCGAGCGAGTAGACGTCGGACTCCGGTCCGACCGGGCCGGAGCCGAGGCTCTCGGGGCTGAGGTACGCGGCGGTGCCCACCAGCACGTCGGAGCGGGTGAGCCGGGCGTCGTCGACCGAGCGGGCGATCCCGAAGTCGCTGAGCTTGGCCTCGTGCGCGGAGAAGCCGGATGCGGTGGCGCGCGAGCGGACGAGGACGTTCTCGGGCTTCACGTCGCGGTGGAGGACGCCCTGCGCGTGCAGGTGCGCGAGAGCATCGGCCACCTGCGCGCCGACCTCCGCGATGAGCCGCTCATCGCCGGAGCCGAACCAGTCGGCCGCCGGGTCGCTGCGGTCGAAGTACTCGAGGACGAGGAACGCGAGGTCGCCCTCCTCGCCGGGGATCTCGCCCTGGTCGAGGACGTCCACCACGGAGGCGTGACGCGAGTCGATCAGGAAGCGGATCTCGCGCTCGCGACGCGCCCGCTCGTTGGGGGTGTCCGGGACGTCGCGGTGGACCTTGACCGCGACCTGGCGGGCGAGGCGGAGGTCGCGGGCGCGGTAGACGACGGCGCTGCCGCCCTCCCCCACCCGCTCGAGCACGAGGTAGCGACCGGCCAGGGTGGAGCCGACCAGCGGATCCACGACGTCAGCCAGGAGCGGCTGCAGGCGGTCGAGTTCGTCCAGCACGGGCAGCTCCCTTCGCGAATGAGTCACTAGCTCGTCTAACTAGTAGTCCCTTCGTAGTGGTCGCCGCCCTTCCAGGCAAGCATCTCGGGGGAGGTTGGCTTGTCTAGATGTTCTTGCTACGAGACTGTCTAGACTGTTCGTCATGGATGAGGTCACGCTGAAGCGACCCGGGGCCTTCTGGTTCTCGGGTGAGGCGACCGAGCCCGGAGCGGTGGAGGTCCTCGCCGCGATGCGCGCCTTCCGCACGGCGGAGGCCGCGATGCGCCGCCGGACCCGCGGATCCATGGGCATGGGCGAGAACGACCTGCTGGCCGTGCAGTTCCTCATGCGCCGCCAGCAGAAGGGCGTGCACGTCAGCCCGAAGGACCTGGCCTCCTACCTCGGCATCTCCTCCGCCTCCACGACCGTGCTGATCGACCGGCTGGTCAAGAGCGGGCACGTGGTCCGGGAGCCGCACCCGAGCGACCGCCGGGCCATCCGCATCGTCGCCACCCCCACCTCCCACCGCGAGGTGCGCGAGACGCTCGACGAGATGCACCGCCGCATGCTCGAGGCGGCCGAGACGCTCAACCCCTCCGAGGCCGGGACCGTCATCCGCTTCCTGCAGACGATGCGCGACATCGTCGAGCGCCCGGCCGACTCCGAGACGGTCGACGCCGCCCAGGAGCTCGCGGGCGAGCCGATCGGCGAGTACGCCGACGGCGTGCTGGAGCAGCGCCGCGCCTGACGCGCGTCCCCGCGGCCGTGGCCGCGCGTCCCCGAGAGTTCACTCCGAGGGACTTCTGCCGCGCCCGGGTCCGTCGGAGAATCGAGGCGACCGGCGGCGATGGACAGAAAACGCACTCCGCGACGTAAGTAGCTAGCTCAACTAGTAGGAAGTCTTTCTAGCGATATAGAGTGACGGACGTCAGCTATTCGCACGTCAGATCGGAGCACACCATGGGCAACATCCTGTACGGCACTCCCCCCGCCGCCATCGAGGTAGAGGACCGCGCCCTCGCCCACCTCCAGATCGTCATCATCAACAAGTTCCGCCGCGACGAGCGCTTCCTGCTCACCCTCGACGCGAGTCCCCAGGCCGGCACCGGCCGCCGCGGCGTGTGGATGCACCCGACCATCCCGATCCAGTTCGAGTTCAAGGGCAGCCGCCAGCCCACGATCAACCCGGAGTGGGTCGAGGCCCTCATGGAGCGCGCCAACAGCGGCGCCGGCCTCCGCATCGTGCCCGAGCCGACGAGCAACGCCGCCGTCCCGCTGCGCCGCGCCGAGCCCGCCGCCTGACCCTCCGCGCCGGAGCCGCTCCCGATCAGGCGCCGCCGCCGCACACCGACACGACCCGCCTTCCCGCCCGGGAGGCGGGTTCCGTCGTCTCCGGGCCTGAGAACCCCGGGAGCGCGCTCGCAAGTGGTTGACATTCCGCGCCACGGTCAGGGTCGCAGTCCTACACTTCTCCTGCGGCACGGGGTCGTTCCGGCGGGCTCGTCCCTGCTGTCGCACGCATGACCGGCCGCCGGCCGCTCGGGCCCCCCTCTCGAGCGACCGGCGGACGGCTGCGCGGCGTACCCGAAGCGCCGTCCGCGAGGTCCGCCGGAACCAGGAGCGGCCAGATGACCCACGGAACGAACAGCCCCACCACCACCGTCGACGAGGTGCGCCCGGGCGACCTCTTCTGCGCCGTCGTCGCCCACGAGACCGAGCAGTGGCGCGTCGTCGCCGTTCTCGGCATCCGCGTCCTCGCCGAGCGGGTCTCCGGAGGAGACCGCCGCAGCTTCACCCTCCGCTTCGTGCGCCACCAGCTCACGCCGGACGTGCTCATCGCGAGGGGCGTCGCAGCGAACCGCTAGGGGATCAGGTGCTCCGCGCGGTAGCGGTCGAAGAGCGCCGTGAACGAGTCGACCGTCCGGTGGAACGCTGTGAAGCCGGCGAGGCGGGACTTGCCGATGTCGGTGACGACCTCGAGGTTCCGGCCGAGGTCGGCGTCGGTGTGCCACCAGGAGGCGACGCGGGAGAGGTCGGGCTCGATCAGCCCGTGCTCGTCGACGAGGCGCCGCCAGACGGGCTCGGCATCGGCCATCTGCTGCTCGAGCGGCTGCGGCTCCTCCCCCGGGCCGACCGGCTCGACGCCGAAGTGCTCCGCGATCCGGGTCCACATCCAGCGCCAGCGGAAGACGTCGCCGTTGACCACGTTGAAGGCCTGGTCGCGGCCCGCCTCCGACGTCGACGCCCAGAGCATCTGCTCGGCGAGGATCGTCGCGTCGGTCATGTCGGTGAGTCCGTTCCACTGCGTGAGCGAGCCGGGGAACACGAACGGGGTGCCCTCGGCACGGTGGATCGACGCCGCGACCGCGAGGGTCAGCCCCATGTTCATCGCGTTGCCGACGGCGTGCCCGATGACCGTGTGCGAACGGTGCACCGACCAGGTGAACCCGGCGCGCCCGGCCGCGGCGAAGAGCTCGTCCTCCTGCGCGTAGTAGAAGTTCGGGGCGTCGAGGCGCTCCTCCTCCTCGTGGAACGGGGTGTCGGGCATCGCGCCCTGCCCGTACGCCTCGAACGGGCCCAGGTAGTGCTTGAGGCCGGTCACCAGCGCGACGTGCTCGACGGGAGCGTGCGCGAGCGCGGCGAGGAGGTCGCGGACCATGCCGCCGTTGACCGCGATGTTCTCCTCCTCCGTCGCCTGGCGGGACCAGGCGGTGAAGAAGACGTGCGTGGGGCGCTGGTCGGCGAGCACGCGGGCCAGGTCCTCGGCGGAGCGCAGGTCGGCGGCGAGCGGAGTGACGCCGGGGCGCGCGTCGATCGGGCGGCGCGAGAGGGCGGTCACCGGCCAGCCCTGCTCGGTGAGCAGGTCGACGAGGGCGGAGCCGCCGATGCCGGTCGCACCGACGACGAGGGCGCTGCGGGGGTCGGACGGGGGGACGGGAGTGGTAGAGGACATCCCCTGGGCCAACAGCCCCGGGGGCGAGGCATTCCCCGATCCGGGCGTCACGGAGGGACACCGGAGGTCACGGAGGGACACCGGGCGTCACGGAGGGACACCGGGCGTCACGGGCGGACCGCGGACCGGGCTCCTCCCCTACCGTCGAGCACGAGCCGCCCGGGGTGGGCGCAGCGGAACAGGAGCCGACGATGACCGTGACCGACGTGCGGGCCGTGCCCGAGGTGGACTACGAGGAGCTGGCGGGGCGGTTCCGGCCGCTGTTCGCCGAGATCGCGGCGGGAGCGGCGGCGCGGGAGAGCGCACGCGAGCTGCCGGTCGCGCAGATCCGAGCGCTGGCGGACGCCGGGTTCGGCGCGGTGCGCGTGCCGCTGGAGTCCGGCGGGGCCGGCGCGAGCCTCCCCCAGCTGTTCCGCCTGCTGACGGAGCTGGCCGCCGCCGACTCCAACCTGCCCCAGGCGCTCCGCGGCCACTTCGCCCTGGTCGAGGACCGGTTGCTCGCGACCGACGGGACCCGCGAGCGTTGGCTCCGGCGCTTCGCCGACGGCGAGCTCGGCGGCAACGCCTGGACCGAGGTCGGCACGGTCGCGATCGGCGACGTGCAGACGAAGGTCGCTCCGGTCGAGGGCGACCCGACGCGGTTCACGGTGACCGGCACGAAGTACTACTCCACCGGCAGCGTCTTCGCCGACTGGATCGACACCTTCGCCCAGCGCACCGACACCGGGCAGAAGGTGATCGCGATCGTCGACGCTCGCCAGGCGGGCGTCGAGCACGCCGACGACTGGGACGGCTTCGGCCAGCGCACCACAGGCTCGGGGACGAGCACCTTCACGGAGGCGGTGGTCGCGGCCGAGGACGTGATCGACTTCGAGACCCGGTTCCGCTACCAGACCGCGTTCTACCAGGCGGTGCTGCTGGCCGTGCTGGCGGGCTCGATCGCGGGGGCCGAGCGCGAGATCGCAGCCGAGGTGCGGGCGCGGACCCGGATCTTCTCGCACGGGAACGCCGAGTCGTTCGCGGCGGATCCGCAGATCCTGCAGGTGGTGGGACAGGTCTCGGCCGCCGCCTATGCGGGAGCGGCGATCGTGGAGCGCGCGGCGGTCGCGCTGCAGCGGGCGCACGACGCGGCCCTCGACGGCGACCCGCTCGAGGACGAGCGGCAGAACGACCTCGCCGAGCTCGAGACGGCGCAGGCCCAGATCGTCCTGACGCAGCTGGCCACCCGGGCGACCTCCGACCTCTTCGACGCGCTGGGCGCCTCCGGGGTGAGCACCCGCAAGAACCTCGACCGGCACTGGCGCAATGCGCGCACGGCCGCGAGCCACAATCCGTGGGTGTTCAAGGCGCGGATCGTCGGCGACCACGCGGTCAACGGCACCGTGCCGCCGCGGGTCTGGGCGATCGGCGCGGGGCCGAAGCGGTAGTCGCCTCGGCGCCGGCCGGGGGCGGTGGACAGCCGGCGAGGGCGGAGGAGAGGATCGAGGGGGCGGCGACGCGGCCGCCGCGGACGAGGGGTCTCGCGATGATCCGGACGACGACCGCGAGGGGCGCCGGTGCGCTGCTCGCCTGCGGGGCGGGCCTGCTCGCGCTGAGCGGCTGCACGGGAAGCGCCGACGGGGGGACGGCCCCGACGACCGCTTCACCGCTGATCTCGAGCGCTCCGACGCCGAGCAGTGCAGTGCCGACCGCGAGCGCCGGCAGCGCGACTCCGCTGCCCACCGCGACCCCGGCCACCGCCCTGCTCCCCTGCGAGGACCTGCTCACCGCCGAGGAGGAGGCGTCGCTCGCCGAGGACGGTCTCGCCCTCTCGCCCGAGACGACGGTCTACGACGTCGACTACCCCGTCGTGCAGGAGATCGCCGAGGACGGGGTGCTCTGCCGGTGGAGCGGCCAGGGCGACGTGTCGGTCGTGGTCGGGCAGCTGGCGGTCCCGGACGCGGAGTGGCCGGATCGGAGCGCCGCGCTCCTCGCGGACGGGTTCACCGCCGACGACACCGCGGCTCCGGGCTTCCTCGACGGGCCCGACGGACCGGACGAGAGCTACCCCGGCCGCGGCGTCCTCCACCGCGACGGCGTCCTCTACTACGTGAGCTACTCCGGGATCGTCGGCTCGATCGTGCCGCTCTCCGACTGAGGCGGCGGATCGACGACCCAGGGCGGGCGCCCGTGGTCGGCGCTGCTCCCCGTCGTCAGCTGCTCGCCGTGGTGGTCGAACGACAGCGGGACTCCCGCCTCGGCGCACTCACGGCCGATCAGGTCCATGGCGTTCCAGAAGTACTCGCTCGCTCGTCGATCCCCGGAGATCGCGGAGAGCAGATTGCTCGTGGCGAGACGAGCAGCGTCGGACGCGATCGAGTTCGAGGAGCTCTCGTCGAAGCCCTCGAGGGCTTCGCGAAACGGTGGACGCAGAACGGGATCGAGTTCCGGCGCGTAGTCGTTCCACGTGCGCTCGAGCGGGACGCAGGAAGCGGCCTCCTGATCGCCTCCCGGCTCGGTGCAGCCCACGAGGAGCAGCACGGATACGAGTACCGCCGATGAGGCGGTCGTGCGGTCCACCATCGTTCATCGCTCGATGTGCATCGTCCCCGTCGTGACCCAGGCCGCGCAGGCCTTCTTGCGATGTTCCGGGGCACTGGTCTCGACGATGTGATCGCAGGTCGAGACGCCGGTGTACCACGTCACGCACCCCCCTTGAAACTCGTACTCGCAGTTCTTGTTCGGCTGAATCGGAGCGGCCGAGGCCACCTGCGCCCCGAGAACCGACGTCAGCGCCAGCGCGACGACGGCGAGACCGGACCCGAACCACAGAGAACTCTTCATGACGTCTCCTCATTCGCTGGCAGATCCGCCGGGTCCTGGGACCGTATCCATCGCGGAGAGGGTGTCGGACGGTCGGCGCGAACTCGACACATCGAGGCGCGGGCCGGGCCCTCGAGAAGGGGTAGCGTCGACAGGTGCGATTCCCGTGGCGTTCCCGAGACAGCGAGCGACTGCCGCGGGACGTGCTCGTGCTGGGGGTCGTCGCCTTCTTCGTGATGCTGGGGTTCGGCGTCGTCGTGCCGGTGCTGCCGACCTACGTGCGCAGCTTCGGCGTCGACTACACGGCGGTCGGCGCGGTCGTCTCGGCGTTCGCGCTGATGCGGCTGGTCGCGAATCCGTTCGTGGGGCCGCTGGTCGACCGGTTCGGCGAGCGGGTCGTGCTCGCTGTCGGCATCGGCATCGTCGCGCTCTCCTCGGCGCTGGTCGGCTTCGCCTCCGACTACCCGCACCTCCTCCTGCTGCGCGGGGCCGGCGGCATCGGCTCCGCGATGTTCTCCGTCGCGGCGATGACGCTCCTCCTGCGCACCGCGAGCCCGGAGCGGCGCGGCCGCTCGATCGGCTTCTACCAGGGCGGCTTCCTGCTCGGCGGCATGGCGGGCCCCGCGGTGGGCGGCGTGCTCACGGCGATCTCACTCACGGCCCCCTTCTTCTTCTACGCCGGCACGCTCGCGATCGCGGGGCTCGTCGGGCTGATCCTGCTGCAGCGGCCGGAGCGCGACGCGGCACCGTCCGCCGCGGCGAGGACGAAGCCCCTGCGCGAGGTCGCCCGTGACCGCCGGTACCAGAGCGCGGTGCTGGCGAACTTCGCCCTCGGCTGGTCGGCGATGGGAGTCCGCGCGACGCTCGTCCCCGTGCTCGTCGTCGAGGGGCTCGGCGGGCAGCCCGCCTGGACCGGCATCGCGTTCGCGATCGCCGCGGTGGTGCAGACGATCGCGCTCGCGCCCGCCGGCCGCTTCGTCGACACGGTCGGCCGGCGCCCGGCGCTGATCGGCGGATTCTCCGTCGCGGCGGTGGCGATGCTGGCGATGCCGTTCGTCTCGGAGCTGTGGCTGCTCGTCGTGCTGCTCTGCGTCTACGGAGCGGCGGCCGCCTTCATGGGCACGGCCCCGGGTGCGCTGGTCGGTGACGCCGCGGGCGAGCGCGGCGGCAAGCCGGTCTCGGTGTTCCAGGCCGCGTCCGACCTGGGCGGCGTGATCGGGCCGCTGCTCGCAGGCGCTCTCGCCGACGCCGCATCGCCGACCGCGGCCTTCGCCTCCGCCTTCGTGCTGCTGGCGGCGAGCGCGCTGCTCGGCCTGCGGATCCCGCGCTCGCGGATCGGCTAGCTGTTCCGCCCGCGGGCGTCGACGGGCCAGACGGCGCCGCCGCCGTCGCGGAGGAGGACGCGGTACTCGTCGGCCAGGTTCACCGCGACGCAGACGTGGTTCGGCGCGATCCGCACCCGCGTCCCCACGGGCAGGTCGACACCGGTGATCGTCGCATGGTGCTCCGAGAGCACCGGGATGCGCGCCTCCGGGTGCTCCGGGAGGCGGCCGAAGCCGCTCGAGGCCGCGCCACGATCGGAGGAGAGCACCTTGCTGCCCGCGTCGGCGATCAGGTGGTCGCCGCGGCGGGACACGATCGTGGCGAGGACGGTGACGGCGATGTCCTCGGGCGTCATCGTGCCGATCTCCCACTGCTGGGCGTCGCCGAGGGCCGAGACCCCCGGGCGCAGCTCCGTGAGCACCGAGGAGTCGGCGAACGCGGCCGAGGGGGTCGAGCCTCCGCTGACCACGCGGGCCTCGACTCCGGACGCCGCGAGCGACGCGACCGACTCGGCGAGCGCGCGCGCCTCGTCGCGGGCGGCCGCCGCTCCGTTGCCGGCCGCGTAGCTGTGGCCGGGGAAGGTGAAGACGCCGGCGACGTCGAGCCCGGCGGAGACGGCGGCCGCGGCGATCGCGCCGGCTTCGGCGGGGAGCACGCCGCTGCGGTGGTGGCCGGAGTCGATCTCGACGACGACCTCGAGCCCCTCGCGCTCGGGCAGGGCCGCGGCCAGGCGCTCGGCCGACTCCGCCGAGTCGACGCCGACCCGCACGCGGGCGCTCGCGAGGACGTGGCGGAGCCGCCCGGCGCGCTCGGCGTCGAGCCAGAGCGGGTAGGCGATGAAGAGGTCGCCGATCCCTCCCGCGGCGAAGACCTCGGCCTCCGAGACGGTCGCGACGGTGAGGCCGACGGCCCCCGCGGCGAGCTGGCGGCGGGCGATCTCGAGCGACTTGTGCGTCTTCGCGTGGGGGCGGAGCGCCAGGCCCCGCTCGCGGGCAGCCGCGGCGACGGCGGCGATGTCGCGGTCGAGCACCGCCTCGTCGAGCACCAGCGCCGGAGTGGCGAGAGCGTCGAGCACGGCGGAGCGGGCGGAGGAGTCGGCGGCGGTATCGACGGTCACGCGCCGAGCCTAGGCCGCACCACCGGCCCGCGTCCCGCCGTGAGGGCGGCCTCGGGCCGGTCCGCCGCCGGTCGTCGAGCCCAGCGGAAGGCCCCGCGGATGGATCCCGTCGAGCAGGACACCTCGTCGACCTCGGAGGCGGCCGCGCCGCTCCGCTCCATCGCCGTCCTCCGGATCGCCCACCTCTCCGCCGGGACGCTCTCGACGACGCTCCTGGGCTTCGGCGTGGTCGGGCTGAGCACTCTCGTCCACTGACCGTTCATCCTCCGCGGGATGCGGGAGGACCCCGGCGCTGCCAGGCTGAGCGGATGACTCCGCAGTCCTCCCGCCTCCGGCCCTTCGGCCCGTCCGGCGCCACCGTCACCCGGCTGACCCTCGGCACCTCCTGGCGCCCCGAGCGCGTCGCCGACCTCGATCGGGTGCCGGCCCTCGAGCGCGTCCTCGACTCCGACGCCGCCACCCGCGCCGTCTCCGTCGTCGACACGTCCAACGAGTACGCCGGCGGCCACAGCGAGCGCCTGATCGGCGAGGCCCTGCAGGCCCGCGGCGGGGTCCCCGAGGGGATCACCGTGGTCACCAAGCTCGACCGCGACCCGAGCACCGGCAGCTACTCGGCCGAGCGGATGCGCCGCAGCCTCGACGAGAGCCGCGAGCGCCTAGGGATGGACGTCCTCCCCCTGCTCTACCTGCACGACCCGGAGCGCATCTCGTACGACGAGGCCTTCGCCGAGGACGGCCCGGTCCGCGCGCTCGTCGCGATGAAGGAGGCGGGCGTCGCCCTCTCGATCGGGATCTCGGGCGGACCCGCGCCGATGCTGCGCCACTACGTCGACACCGGCCTCTTCGACGCCGTGATCACCCACAACCGCTTCACGCTGGTCGACCGCTCCTCCGAGGAGCTGATCGACGCGTCCGTCGACCGCGGCGTGATCGTCGTCAACGCGGCGGTCTACGGCGGAGGCGCCCTCGCGCGCTGGCCGGAGCCGGTCGCCTCCTACGCCTACCGGCCGGCGCCGCGCGAGATCGTCGATGCCGTCGCGGCGATGGGAGCGGCCTGCGACCGGGCGGGCGTGCCGCTCGCCGCCGCCGCGCTGCAGTTCTCGACGCGCGACCCCCGCGTGACGACGACGGTCGTCGGCGCCACCTCCGCCGAGCACTACGACTCCTTCGTGGCCGACGACGCGCTCGAGATCCCCGACGCGCTGTTCGAGGAGCTGGAGTCGCTCGCTCCGCCGAGCACCGTCTGGCAGGACGCGCCCGGGACGACCTGGCCGCGCTGATCCGGGCATAGCCGGGCTCTCCTCCCGGTTGGAGCACGTGACCCCCTCCGCGAGATGCCGCCGGCGTGCGCCCTCACCGGCGTATCGCGTACCGAAGCGGCGTTCCGCGGAGAAGCACGACAGGAGAGACATGACCGACACCGCCTTGTTCCAGCCGCTGACGCTCCGCTCGAGGACCGCGCGCAACCGCCTCTGGGCGGCACCGATGTGCCAGTACTCGGTGGAGGCGCAGGACGGCGTGCCCACCTCGTGGCACCTCGTGCACCTCGGCGGGCTCGCGCGCGGCGGATCGGGCGTCGTCATCGCGGAGGCCACCGCCGTCGTCCCCGAGGGGCGGATCAGCCCCTGGGACACGGGGCTGTGGAACGACGAGCAGCGCGACGCCTGGGCTCTGATCGTCGATTTCGTGCACGGACAGGGCGCGCTCGCAGGCGTGCAGCTCGCCCACGCGGGCCGGAAGGCGTCGACCTACCGCGAGTGGAGCGGACGCGGATCCGTGCCGCTGGAGGACGGCGGCTGGCCGATCGTCGCTCCCTCGGCCGTCGCGTTCGAGGGCTACGCGGAGCCGCGCGAGCTGGCCGCGGAGGAGCTGCCCGGCCTCGTCGAGGCGTTCCGCGCCTCCGCCCGCCGCGCCGCGGACGCCGGCTTCGACGTGATCGAGCTGCACGCCGCGCACGGGTACCTGCTCCATCAGTTCCTGTCGCCGCTCTCGAACACCCGCGAGGACTCCTACGGCGGCTCGCTCGAGAACCGGGCGCGCCTGCTGCTCGAGGTCGTCCGCGCGGTCCGCGCCGAGATCGGGGAGCTCGTGCTGCTCGTCCGCTTCTCCGCGACCGACTGGGCCGAGGGTGGCTGGACACTGGAGGAGACGATCACCGTCTCGGAGTGGGCGCGCGCCGAGGGCGTGGACCTCTTCGACGTGTCGACCGGCGGACTCGTGCACGCCAGCATCCCGGTGGCGCCGCTCTACCAGGTGCCGTTCGCGCGCGACCTGCGGAAGGCGACCGGTGCACTGGTCGGCGCCGTGGGACTCATCACCACGGCGGAGCAGGCGGAGGGCGTGGTCGCGAACGGCGACGCCGACGTCGTGCTGCTCGCCCGCGAGCTGCTGCGCGACCCGAACGCTCCGGTGCGGATGGCGCACGAGCTCGGCGCGGACCTGCCGGTGCCCCCGCAGTACACCCGGGCCTGGCGCTGAGCCTTCAACCGCGAGATGCCACCTGTGCGCACGCCTCGCGGCGTGTCGTGTGCACAAGTGGCATCTCGCGGAGGAGAGCGGTCGGGCTCCCCGGAGGAGAGCGTCAGCTCTCGGAGGGCTCCTCGGGAGCGTCCTCCTCGGGGTTGAAGTGCGAGTCTCCGGAGACCCCCACCGCCAGCCCGTCCTCGGAGTGCGGGATGGTCTCGTCGTCGCCGAGACCGTTCGCCTTCTTCTCGCCTTCGGACGAGGTGGCTGCGTCGGTCACGGCTCAGGCCTCGACGTCGCCGCGCCAGGCACCGTCGGGGGTGCCCTGCTTCTCGATGTACTCCTTGAAGTTGTTCAGGTCCTTCTTCACGGCGTGGCTGCCGGCGCCGACGAGCGAGCCGAGCGTCTCGAGGAAGCCCTTCGGCTCCCAGTCGAGCTGCACGGTGACGCGGGTCTCGGTGTCGGAGAGCTTGTGGAAGGTGACGACGCCCGCGTGGTCGGTCTCGCCGCCGGTGCTGTTCCACGCGACGCGCTCGTCGGGGTGCTGCTCGGTGATGTTCGCCTCGAACTCGCGCTCGACGGGGCCGACCTTCACCTTCCAGACGGTGAGGGTGTCGGTGACCTGCTGGATCGACTCGACCTCGTCGAGGAAGCGCGGGAACTCCTCGAACTGGGTCCACTGGTTGTAGGCGACGGACACGGGGACGTTGACGTCGACGGTCTCGATGATCTGCGGCACGGTGGTGCTCCTTGCTGTCTCACTCGGTGTGCGGCGTTCCGCTGCTGCGGTCGTCACGCTCGACGTTAGGCGGGAGCCGCCTGGGAGCGCACCGGGTTGCGGACTGACCCGAACGTGGTAAGCGAGGGCGCTGCTCCGGCGGGCGTGCCGAGACGGCTCCGTCGGGCGCCGGGACGCCGCCGTGCGCGCTGGGACGGCCGCGGGAGGGCGGCGTCCGGACGGCACGGCGGCGTCTCGGAGCAGCAGGACGGAGCTGGCCGCGGTCAGCGGTCCTGCGGGTCGCCGCCGAGCTGGCCGATGGCGGGGAGGGGGCCGCCGTCGTCGGCGCCGGTGCGGCGCCAGCGGGCGATGGCGTTGCCCAGGTGGTAGATCACGAGGGCGGCGCCGGCGCCGAGGACGATGCCGCCGAGCTCGAAGCCGCCGGAGGAGAACGAGAAGCCGGCGATGGCGATCACGAGGGAGACCGCGGCGGTGTACTGGTTGACCGGGCGCGAGAAGTCGACGCGGTTGTCGATCCAGATCTTGATGCCGATCACGCCGATCAGGCCGTAGAGCGCGGTGGTCGCGCCGCCCAGCACTCCGGCCGGGATCGAGTTGAAGACGGCGCCGACCTTGGGCGAGAGGCTGAGCAGGATCGCGGTGACGCCGGCGACCCAGTAGGCGGCCGTCGAGTACACGCGCGTGGCCGCCATCACTCCGATGTTCTCGCCGTAGGTCGTGGTGCCGGAGCCGCCGAAGGCGCCGGAGAGGGTGGTCGCCACACCGTCCGCGATCAGGGCCCGGCCGGTGCTGGCGTTGGCGGAGGCGTCGGTCATCGTCGCGACGCCGCGGACGTGGCCGACGTTCTCGGCGATGAGGACGAGCACGACCGGCAGGAACATCGCGATGCCCGACCACGTGGATCCGGAGCCGAAGTCGGGGAAGGTGAACGGCGGCAGCCCGAACCAGTCGGCCGCACCGACCGCGGAGTAGTCGATCTCGTTCCGCAGCAGGGCGACGACGTAGCCGATGACCACGCCGAGGAAGATCGAGACGCGGCCGAGGAAGCCGCGGAGGAACACGCTCGACAGGATGATCGCGGCGAGCGTGATCGTCCCGGTGATCGGCGCCTGCTTGAAGCTGAGGTACGCGGTCGGAGCCAGGTTGAACCCGATCAGGGCGACGATCGCGCCGGCGACGACCGGGGGCATCAGCCTGTCGATCCAGCCCAGGCCGACGACCTGCACGAGGACGCCGACGGCAGCCAGGAGGAGGCCCACGGCGACGACTCCGGCGAGCGCCGACCCCGTCCCTCCGACGGCGGTCGCGGCTGTGACGGGCGCGATGAAGGCGAAGCTCGAGCCGAGGTAGCTGGGGAGCCGGTTGCGCGTGATCAGGAGGAACAGCAGCGTCCCGACTCCGGAGAAGAGCAGGGTCGTGGCGACCGGGAACCCGGTGAGCACGGGCACGAGGAACGTCGCTCCGAACATGGCGACGACGTGCTGGATTCCGATGGCGATCGTGGCCGGCCAGGCGAGCCGCTCGCCGGGGGCGACGACGGCGCCGGGCTCGACGGTGCGGCCGTCTCCGTGCAGGGTCCAGATGGGCATGGGGCTCCTCGGCGGGGAAGGGAGGCGGGGGTCGACGTTCACAGTAGCGAGGGGTCTGGCCGTGCCGCGGTACCCGACCTACGATCGGGCCATGGACGGAGCGCGGCGTCTCGGCGAGGAGGAGTTCTCCGCGCACCTCGCCGAGCGGGTCGCGCGGATCCGGGGGTCGTTCGGCGACCTCCCGCTCTGGGCGGTCTCGGGCTGGAGCGGTCCGCGGCTGCTGGCGGAGTGGACGCTGACGGGCGGCCCGCGGGGGCTCTCGTTCCTCGCCGACGAGGCGGTCCCGGGCGGGCCGGGGCCCTCCGTCGAGATCCGCACGACCCTCGGCGATCCGCGGCACGACGTCGCGCTCCTCTGCTGCCGGGAGGAGGCGCCCGTCTCGTTCGTGCAGCCGGAGGCGCTGCCCGCTCCCACGCGGATCGCGGAGATCCCGGTCGACGGGGCTCCGGAGCCCTTCGAGGTCTGGGAGGGAGCCGGGGCCGTGCGCGCGGCCGCCTGGGTGCGCGGGCACGTCCTCACGCTGGAGTGCCGCGGAGTCGATCTGGACGCTCTCGCGCTGGACGAGGTGGACGACATCGAGCCGTTCGTGGCCGGCTGGCTGGAGTTCGTCGGCGCCTCGCGGCGTTGAGCGCCGACCCGCGCTCCCGCGCTGCTGGGAGAGCGCGGAGTCCCGCTCGGCGCGCCGGTGAAAGATGTGCGCCGATCCCGGACAGGAGGGAGCATGAGGCACATGCCAGCTCCCCTCGCGGGTCCCGACCGGTTCGCCGCGGTCGCCGCCGCGGTCGCCGATCCCGTCCGCCGCTACCTCTGGCGGCGCACCGACTCCGCCACCGCCGACGACGTGCTCGCCGCGACGCTCTCGGTGCTCTGGCGCCGCAGCGCCGACGTCCCCGAGGACGACCCGGTGCCGTGGGCGATCGGCGTCGCCCGGCTCCAGCTGCAGAACGCCCGGCGGATGCAGCGCCGCCAGGTGATGCTCGCCCAGCGGATCGCGGTCGTCGATCCGCCGCAGGTGCAGATCGACGAGGGCGAGGCGTCGGGCGCGGAGGAGACCGTGCGCCTCGTGCTCGCCCGGATGCGCGAGCAGGACGCCGAGCTGCTGCGCCTCTGGGCGTGGGAGGAGCTCGACGTCCGTGGGATCGCCGCGGTCCTCGGAGTCACGGCGAACGCCGTCTCGATCCGCCTCCATCGCGCCCGGCGCCGCTTCGCCGAGCTCTACGACTCCACCGACCCGCACGCGCCCGAAGGGGGACTCCGATGACCGGAACCGACGACGAGGACGTCCGCCGCCTCCTCCGCACGGTCGACCCCGCACGGAGCCTCCCCGCGCTCGACCGCGACGAGCTCGCCGAGCAGATCGCCGCCGCGACGGGCGAGGGCACGCGGACGGTGCACTCCCGCCGCCGCTCCCCCTGGCTAATCGTGGGAGTCGGCGCGCTGAGCGCCGGGGCCGCCGCCTCCCTCCTGCTGCCCTTCGCGCTCGGCGTGGGCGGGGGCAGCACCTCGACGCTGATCCTGCCGAGCACGGGCGGGCCGATGGCCGCGTGCTCGCCGGTGACGGCCGCCGCGCTGGCCCCCGCTCAGCTCGCGTTCCGGGCCGAGGTCCGCTCGATCGACGGGAGCACCGTCACCCTGCACGTGCTCGAGCGCTACGCGGGCGAGGTCGGCGACGGCGTCACAGTCACCCAGGGCAGGGAGACGGCGGTGGACGGGGCCCCGATCGTGTTCGAGACCGGGGTCGACTACCTGGTCGCGGCCGACGGCGACACGATCCTGACCTGCGGCCTCAGCGGTGAGAGCTCCCCCGAGCTCGCGGCGCTGTACCAGGAGGCGTTCTCGCGGCAGTAGGCGGAGGCGGGTAGCGGCCCGCGCGGGCGGTGGCAAGGGCCTCCCCGATCGGGGGGAGCGGCGCGCAGGCTGAGGCATGGGCCTCTCGGCCCTCCCCCTCCGGTCGCCCGGCGGCGCCCGCGGGCCCTCGGCGACGCCGCCCCGCCCGCCCCGCAGGAGGCCCGCATGCCGGTGTTCCGGCTCCTCGAACCGCTCCACGCCGCCGGTGTCGCGCTCGCCGACCTCGCGAGCGATCGGCTCCGCCTCCACGGCGACGGCTCCGACGTCCGCATCACCGCGGTGACCGTCGCGCACACCGAAGCGCTCCCCGGCGCCCTCTTCGCCGCGCTCCCCGGGAGGAGGAGCCACGGGGCCCGGTTCGCGGCCGACGCGGCGGCGGCAGGAGCGGTCGCCGTGCTCACCGACGCGGGCGGGCTCGACGAGGCGCGCGCCTCCGGACTGCCCGTCCTCCTCAGCGACGATCCCCGCACCGCCCTCGGCCCGGTCGCCGCGCAGGTGTACGGCACGAGGAGCGGACCGGTGCTCCTCGGCGTGACCGGCACCAACGGCAAGACCAGCACCGTGCACCTCCTCGACGCGGTGCTCCGGCAGCTGGGCGTCGTCTCGGGGCTGAGCTCCACCGCCGAGCGCCGCAGCGCCGACCACGTCGTCGCCAGCCGC
The DNA here is from genome assembly GCF_002932235.1 of Rathayibacter sp. AY1E3. Classification (NCBI taxonomy): domain Bacteria; kingdom Bacillati; phylum Actinomycetota; class Actinomycetes; order Micrococcales; family Microbacteriaceae; genus Rathayibacter; species Rathayibacter sp. AY1E3. Next base: position 138,383 of record NZ_PSVN01000002.1, on the reverse strand, counting down.
CTCACCACGCCCGAGGCCTCCGAGCTGCACGCGCTCCTGGCCCGGATGGCGGAGGACGGCGTCGAGGCGGCGGCGATCGAGGTCAGCGCTCAGGCGCTCGTGCGCTCGCGGATGGAGGGGATCGTGCTCGACGTCGCCGGGTTCACCAACCTCAGCCACGACCACCTCGACGACTTCGGCGACCTGGACGAGTACCTCCGCGCCAAGCAGCGCCTGTTCACGCCCGAGCGGAGCCGGCGCGGCGTCGTGGTCGTCGACACCGAGGCGGGGCGCCGGATCGCCCGCGAGGCCTCCGTCCCGGTCGTGACGCTCTCCGCCGGGGACGGAGCCGACTGGCGGATCGACGTGCTCGAGACCGCGGTCGACCGCACCCGCTTCCGGCTCACCGCCCGCGACGGCTGGTCGACGACCACCTCCGTCCCGCTCCTCGGCCGCCACATGGCCTCGAACGCGGCCCTCGCGCTGGTGATGCTGATCGAGGCGGGCCACGCGCGCGACCGGGTGGCCGCGGCGGTCGGCTCCGGGATCGACGTCACCGTGCCCGGGCGGACGCTCCTCGTGTCCGGCGCCGACGGGCCGCGGGTCTTCCTCGACTTCTCGCACACGCCCGACTCGGTCGCGCGCACCGTCGACGCCCTCCGCGAGGTGACGCCCGGCCGCGTGCTCGTCCTCCTCGGCGCCGACGGTGACCGCGACCCGAGCAAGCGCGCGCCGATGGGCCGGGCCGCTGCCGAGCGCGCCGACCTGGTGATCGTCACCGACCACCACCCGCGCTTCGAGGACCCCGCGCGGATCCGCCGCGCCCTGATCGACGGCGCCCGCCGCGTCGAGCGCTGCGAGGTGCTCGAGATCGCGGAGCCGGCCGACGCCGTCCGCGCCGCGCTGCACCGGGCCGGCCCGTCCGACTCCGTCCTCTGGGTCGGCCCCGGTGACACCGACTACCGCGTGGTCGGCGCCGACGACCTCCCCTACTCCCCCCGCGCCGACACGGCCCGCGCGCTGGCCGAGGCCGGCTGGAGCGTCGACCTGCTTGACTGACCGGGTGTTCTCGACCCTCCCGGTGCGCCGCGTGCAGGCCCGACCCGAGCACCCCGCCGACCTCGCGCGCTGGCCCGCGACGCTCGCGCCCGTGCGGCAGGTGCTGGCCGAGGGCTGGGATCTCGGCCAGGTGATGGTGATCACCGGCGAGAACGGCTCGGGCAAGTCGACGCTGCTCGAGGCGGTCGCCCTCGCCTACGGGCTGAACGCGGAGGGCGGATCCACGGGTGCCATGCACTCCTCCCGCACCTCGGAGTCGGACCTGGCCGAGCACCTCCAGCTGGTCCGCGGGGCCGGGGCGTCCAAGCGCGGCTTCTTCCTCCGCGCCGAGACGATGCACGGCTTCTTCAGCTACCTGGAGGAGGTGGGGATCGACGGCGGGTACCACGAGCGGAGCCACGGCGAGTCGTTCCTCGACATCGTGGCGAACCGCTCCCGGATCAGCGGACTCTGGCTCCTCGACGAGCCCGAGTCGGCCCTCTCGGTGTCGGGCTGCCTCGCCCTGATCGGGCAGCTGCGCGACCTGGTCGCCGGCGGCTCGCAGGTCGTCCTCTCCACGCACTCGCCGATCCTCGCCGCCCTCCCCGGAGCCGACCTCTACGAGCTCGACGAGACGGGCCTGCGCCGCTGCCGCTACGACGACCTCGACCTGGTGCGGACCTGGCGCGGCTTCCTCGACCAGCCGGCCCGCTTCCTGCGCCGGTTGGAGTAGGTCGGAGGGCGCTCGGCCGCGCCGGAACGGGCCGTTCGTGTTCACAAGGAAGGGAGGTGAGTCGGCAGGCCGCCCCGATCTCGCGGATTCCGAGCCGCCCGGGGGAAAGTCTCCGCCGGCACGAGCACGATCAGGCCGCGGAGGCCGCCGTCGGCCGGGCGACCCGGGGCGCCCAGCCCACCGCGATCGCGGCGCCGGCGAGCGCGAGCTGTCCGAGCGGCGGCAGGATCGCCGAGACCAGGGAGCCGTCGCCGCCGGACGTGACGAAGGTGTCGGCGACCGACATCCCGAAGCCGAACCCGGCGAAGAAGCGGAAGACGACGGCGCCGGCGACCAGGGCGAGCATGAGCACCTCGATCCGCCGCGGAGTGAGCGGCGACCTCCGGCCGACGAGGGCGCCGACCGTCACGACGATCGCGGCGGCCGTCCAGAACGCGGCCCAGCCGGTGACCCAGATCGCGTGGGAGCCGAACTCGAAGCCGTCGCGCTCGGACATGGTCGCGTAGATCTCCACCAGGGCCACGCCGGGGACCTTCGCCTGCGGATTCCAGACCAGCAGATCGACGGCGCCCACCACCGTGACGCCCGCCACGAGCGCGAGGCCCGCGAGGGCGACGGGGAGGCGCTGAGCGCGGGTCGCCGTCCGCGGTGCGAGGGCGATGGTCCGCGAGCCGCCGAGGACGATCGCCCCGCAGACGAGTCCGGCGAGGGAGACGGGCAGACCGACGAGGGCGAGGGGTCCGGGAAGGAGGAGGCCGGCCGCGGTGAGCACCGGGCCGACGACGGCCGCGACCAGGGAGATCCGCGCGAGCACCGTGCGGGCCGACGCCGCAGCGCCGAGGAGGTGGACCGCGCCGAGGACCGCGACCGCGACGGCGGCGACGAGCACCGCGGTCTGCACGGCGCCGACAACGGCGAGGGCGGTGTCGGAGGCGGCACCCGGCTCGGGGACGATTCCTCCGCCGGTCAGCGCGATGCCGCTGAGCATCAGCGCGGCCGCGGCGAAGAGCGCGAGTCCGCGGCGGGCGAGGCGGCGCGGAAGCGTGCCCCGCGCTTCGCCGGTGTGCGCGGGCAGGTCGCGGTCGACGCTCACCAGCAGGGCGAGCGCTCCGAGGACGACGCCGCGCCGGGGCAGTCCCAGCTCGGCGGCCCCGGCCAGGTCGGCCCGCCACTCCTCGAGGTAGCGCTCGCGGGCGAGCGGGGGCAGCAGCAGCGACAGGAGCCGCAGGAGCGCGCTCACGCGGTCGCCTCCGCCGCTCGCGGCGCCGACCGCGCGGTCGACCGCATCTGCTCGACGGCGGCCCGGGCTGCCGGGGCGCCCTCCGCGGTCAGCTCGTAGAGCCGGCGACGCGGGCCGCTCCGCTCGCTCGCGGCCTCCCACTCCGAGACCACCCAGCCCGCTCCCTCGAGCCGCTCCAGGATCGGGTAGACGCTGCCCGCCGGTCGCCCGGTGGCCTTGATCACGACCATGCCCCAGGTCGGGCCGTCGGCATCGAGGAGGGTCCGGAGGACGTCCGCGGTGGCGGGCGTGAGGCGAGGGAGTGGCTGCACGGGATTGAGGCTACCTATGTAGAGATAGCCGGGTCAACACAGGCGGGACGGCATCTCTAAGCAATACCGCTCTCTGGATTCTCAGCTGCCTGTCAGCCTCTGACATACTCCGCAGATGACCGAGTTCAACCCCGCCGTATTCCCCGGCTCCGCCCCCTCCGCTCCGAAGAAGACCGGCAACGGGCTGGGCCTCGCCTCCCTCATCATCGGAATCCTCGCGCTCATCGGCGCCCTTATCCCGATCGTCAACTACGCCTCGGGCTTCCTCGCCTTCATCGGACTCGTCCTCGGCATCATCGGCCTCTTCCTCAAGGGCCGCTCTCGCGGCACGGCCATCGCCGGCACCGTCCTCAACGTGATCGCGCTTGTCCTCTCGATCATTCTCGCCATCGTCTACACGGCCGGATTCGCGAGCGGCGTCTCGAACGCGATCGCCACCGCGCAGGCCGAGAGCTCCGAGGCCGCTGCCGTGCCGCGGACGCTCGTCTATGAGGTCACCGGCTCGGCTACCGCGGCCTCCATCACTTGGTCGACCTACGACGGAGGAACCTCCGGCTCCGAGCAGGCCACCGGTCAGGCGCTCCCCTTCACGAAGGAGCTGCAAGTCCAGACCGGAGGCGACTTCACCTTCCAGAGCTTCACGCTGACCGCCTCGAACGGCAGCGATGACGAAGGCGAGATCAGCTGCCGAATCACCCTCGACGGCGAGGTCATCGCCGAGCAGACCAGCACCGGGGCCTTCGCGTCGGCGCTCTGCTCGGCGACCCCGGAGTAGCCGCCGTGCGTAAAGCCCTTTTCCCTGCAGCTCTCAGTGCGGCAATGCTCCTCCTGACTGCCTGCACGGCTTCCGCGCCCGCAGCAGCTCCGGCCGAGTCGACGACCCCTGCACCTGCGGCGCCCGCGACACCTGCGTTCGTCGAGCTCGACACCGCACAAGCGGCGTCCCGTTATCTCGACCTCGTCTGCCCCAACAACATCGCGATCAAGAATCTGAGCGACGCCTTCTCATCCGGCGAGGACGAGCTTCTGAACGGTGGCGACCCGGACCCTTCCGGCGTGCACGCCGCTGCGTCTGCTCGGCTCGATCTGACAAGACGGACACTCACGCTCCTGGACGACTCGTACTACCACTGGCCGAGCGATGTCTCCGAGCAGATCGCGACGATCCGCGGCTCCTACATCGCCGAGATGTCCACTCTCAACACGATGGCCAACTCGGCCGATTTCAGTGACGCCTATTACTCGACGTTCCCTGAGGCCACGACTGAACAGCAGAGCGCCGGACAAGAGGTCCGCTACGCGCTGGGCATCGATCCGGACACGGTCGCCAGCTGTGTCGGGCACGAGAACGGGATCGACGCTCTGACGTCCGAGAAGGAGCAGCGGGATGCCGGAGCGTAGCGCCTGATCGAGAGGCAGCGATCGGTGGGCGCGTGTTCCCGGAGACGGTCGAAAAGGGGACCGAGGGCTCCGACGCCGACCAGGCGACGTGTTCGCAAGCGGGAGCCCTCGCGCTGACCGTCCGCCGCCGGCCCTCGCGCCGCTAGCCGGACCCAGCGCGCAGAACGTCGGCCGAGAGCAGCCGCCCTCCACCCTCGGGGGACGGCGGGCACTCTCAGCCGACGGTCTGCGCGCGAGCGCGGGGACTACTTGCGGAACATCCGCGCCGTGGTCTCGAAGAGGCCCTTCACGGGGCGCTGCTGCTCGCCCTGCTGGGCGCCGAGGACGATGATGACGGCGGTCAGCACGGGGATCGCCCACTGGGTGACCTTCTGCACGCGGAGGGCCGTGGTCAGCTCCTGTGAGTTGTGCTCCGACGCCTCGGTCACGCCGGGGGCGCCCTCGTCGGCGTGCTTGGCCTGCGTCGCTCCGGCGACCGCGGCGATCACCGAGGCGGCACCGGCGAGCCCGGTCACGACGGTCTTGACGACGGTGTTCGTGCGGCTCTCCTGCTGGTTGGCCAGGCGGGTCTTGTTGGCGAGGACGAGTCCGATGCCGCCGACGCCGTGGGCGGCGATCGCGGCGAGCTGCACAGGGGTCCAGCGGGCCCAGCCGTTCGAGGAGAGGCGGAGGCGCTCCGCCGGGTCGGACGAGGTGGACGCGGCGCCGTTCAGGCCGACGGCGCCCATGAGCGAGCCGCCGAACCAGGCGGCGGCTCCGAGGTCGTGGAGACTGCGGACGAGGGTGTTGCGGGAGGGCATGTGGGCCTCTTCTCTGCCGGCGGCGGACGTCGGCGGTGGTCGGCTGGTGCGGACTCCTCCGACGCTACGCGCGCCCTGGAACCGCGCACGGGGCTTGACCTCTCCCCCTCCGACACGCTCCGCTGGAGGTCACCGACCGACCCGGACCGACCGACCCGAGGAGCCCCGCGATGCCCACCGACGACGAGAAGCGGACGACCCGCGACGAGTTCCACGACGCCGTGAACATGACCGCGAAGGAGCTCGAGGAGTGGCTCGGCACCGACGAGTCGAAGGAGGTCGGCCAGAAGCCGGAGGGCGGCGGCGAGTCCGTCGGCCACGAGAGCGGGCGCCGCATCGTCGACCTGCTCGGCACGAAGCAGGCCGACCTGAGCGACGACGACTACGCCCACATGACGAAGGTCGGCGGCTACGTGCACCGGCACACGAAGCAGCGTCCCTCGGGCGATGTCACCGAGACGAAGTGGCGCTACTCCCTGATGAACTGGGGCAACGACCCGCTGAAGGGCTGACCCGGTCCGAGAGCTGCGCTCAGCACATCCCGAAGAGGTTGCAGAGGGCGCCGCGGTCCTGGATCGACTCCATGCCGCCCGGCTTCTGCACCTTCGGCAGCTCGTAGGAGGCGGCGACCGTCTGCACGCCGGCGGACGAGGCGGCCTGCACGGGAGCGGCGGCAGGAGCAGCGGCGGGAGCGAGGACGGCTCCGAGGGCGAGTGCGGCGGCGGCGAGGATCGGGGCCATGGTCGTTCTCCTGTGATCGAGGGGTGCGATCGGCTCGACCGCTCCACCAGCATGGCGACGCCCCGTCGCACCGCTCCTGTACGAAAGACCAGTCCGCCCTTGTACGGAAGGCCGACGGGGCTCGGAGAAGGCTTCGGTACCCTGGTCCCGTGGTGGGGACGACGCGGTGGACGAACGACGTGCGGACGCTGCCCGGCGGCTGGATCACCCGGTCCCTCCTCCTCGGCTCCTTCACGCTCCTCGTCGTCATCGACCTGATGGGCGGCAGCGTCGACCTCACGTCGGTCCGCGGCTGGATCGAGCTGGCGCTCCCCTACCTGCCGCTCCTGGCGCTGCTCGCCGGCGCGATCCCCGCGGCGGTCTCGCTCTACCTCGTCTACGCCGTCGTCCTGATGCTCGGCGCCCCGCCGCTGCTGCTCGCGGCGCTGATCTTCCCGACCATCGTGGTGGTCGGCTTCGTCACCTTCCTCCTCCCCTGGCGCGCGGGGCTCGTCTTCGTGCTCGGCACCCTCGTCCTCCTGCCCGCGGTGCTGCTCGTCGACCGCGCCATGGGCACGGCCGTCTACGTCCTGGGCGCGTTCGTCCTCTTCGGCGGCACCGCCGGGCTGGGCCTGAACGCCTTCCGGGGCCGCAGCGAGCGGAGCGAGCGCCGGGCCGACCGCATCCAGGAGGAGCAGGCGCGGATCCGCAACGAGGAGCGGACCCGGCTCGCGCACGAGCTGCACGACATCGTCGCGCACGAGGTCACCATCATCGCCATGCAGGCCCGCCGCGCGACCTCGGTCGAGGACCCGGCCAAGACCGAGCGCATCCTCGAGAGCATCGGCGACGCGGCGCAGCAGGCGCTGCAGGATCTGCGGAGCCTCGTGACGCTCCTCCAGGACGAGGACGAGGCAGGCGCTCCCGCCCGCGGCGACTCCGACCTGCTCGGGACCCCGGAGGTCTCGGGCGCCACGACCACCGCTGTCGGCTTCGTCCACGACGTGCGGAACGTCGCCGACGCGATCGAGCGCGCGGGCTTCCGGGTCCGCCTCGACGTGGCGGGCTCCGTGGCGCAGGTGCCCGCGAGCCTCCGCCAGGTGCTGCGGCGCACGGTCCGGGAGCTGGGCACGAACGTGCTCAAGCACGGCGACACCGCCGGTGAGGTGCAGCTCCGGCTCGAGGTGTCGGGGGGCGAGGTGCAGCTGAGCTCCTCCAACGCGATCGCCTCCGCGGCTCCGATCGTCTCCTCGCACCTCGGGATCGAGGCGATGTCGGCCCGCTGCGCCGTCTTCGGCGGGCGGCTGGACGCGGGAGCCCGCGGCGGCCGCTGGACCACGACCATGACCATCCCCCTCGAGGGCCGGGCGTCCGGTGCGCTCGTCGCGGGGGCGACCGACGAAGGACGAGAGCGATGACCCGCGTGCTGCTGGTGGACGACGAATCGATGACCCGCGAGATCCTCCGCGACTACCTCTCGCAGGACCCGGCGATCGAGGTGGTGGGCGAGGCCTCCGACGGGAGGATCGCGGTGCAGCAGGCGGCGACGCTCCAGCCCGACCTGATCCTGATGGACATGCAGATGCCGGTCATGAACGGCGTCGCCGCGACCGAGCGGATCCACGCCGAGCACCCGGGCATCGCGATCCTCGGGCTCAGCACGTTCACCACGGACCGCTACGTCGTCGACCTGCTCCGCGCGGGCGCCTCCGGCTACCTGGTCAAGGACACGAAGCCGCGGGAGATCATCGCGGCGGTGCACGCGGTGCTCGCGGGCGAGTCCGTGCTCTCCGCCGAGGTCACGCGCCACGTGGTGAAGGGGCTCGAGGAGTCGGTGCCGGCGGAGACGGTGCCGGACCCCGATCTGCTCGAGGCGCTCACCGAGAAGGAGCTCGAGGTGATCCGCCTGCTCGCCCGCGGGATGAGCAACCGCGAGATGGCGCAGGAGCTGTTCGTCACCGAGTCGACCGTGAAGGCGCGGTTCGTGAAGGTGATGGAGAAGCTGGGCGTGCGCGACCGGGTGCAGATCCTGGTCTCGGCGATCGAGCACGGGCTCGTCGACCTGGGGACGCGTCCCGGCCGGAGCTGATCGAGCCCGCCGGATTCAGCCCCAGCCGACCACGTCGGCGACGGGCCGCACGAGCCCCGCGACCGCCCGCTCGAGCGCACTCTCGTCGACCGCGGCGAGCGCCGGCTCCGGATCGAGCACCAGGGCGCCGCCCCAGCCCATCACCTCGTACTCCACCAGGGTGCGCGCGAGCGTCTCGGGCGACCGCCAGGCGCGGAGGAGGTTCGCCCGCGCGAACGCGTGCGCGGCGCGTGCTCCCTCCCCGTGCGCGGCGCGGCCGTCGAGGACGGTGCGCAGCACGGTCTCGAGGGTCGGAATGCCCTGGCCGGCCGGGGAGACGACCTGCCAGGTGAGGGAGGGGCGGCTCGAGCGCAGGCCCCGCGCGACCTGGGCGACCGCATCGCCGCCGGCGGAGCGCAGTGCGGCGGGGACGAGCGGTTCGGCCCCCGCGGTGAGGCGGCACAGCGCCAGGAATGTCGCGGCGTGGCCGACCTCGCCGGACGGGTCCGCGCCGGTGACGATCGTGCTCTCGTAGCCCTGCTCGCGGGACTGGTGCAGAGCGCTCGGCAGCGGAGCCGCGGCGGGCACGGAGACGGGCCGGGACGTCTCGCAGACGGCGCGTTCGGGCCCGACCACGGCGAGCACCGGATCCCCGGCTCCCTGGGCGCGCTCGAGCGTCAGGGCGGTCCAGGCCGCGGCGCCCTCCGGAGGGAGCACCGCGGTGAGGCTCTGCGCCCCGGCCGTCGCCGTCCACGCGAGCGAGACCGCTCCGGGGGGAACGGCCGAGCGGAGGCGGGCAGCGCGGTCGGGCCCGTCGTCTCCGGCCGGGTCGCGCCAGCCGAGGGCGACGACGGCGAAGCGGGAGCGCTCGTCGACGACGGCGAGCGGGGGTGCGGCGGTCATGGGCTCCTCCTTCCTGGAGGGGTGGAGGCGGCGGGAACGCCCAGTGCGGCGAAGGGCTGCTCGGCCAGGCGGGCCGCGGCGTCCGCGAGCAGCGGGCGCGGCGGCCGCGCGGCGAGGGAGTCGACGAGCTCGCCCGCGAAGCCGGGCGCACCGCGCAGCAGGGCATCCCGGGCGACGGTGCGGGCCAGACGCTCGTCGTCGTGCACCAGCCGCTCCGCACGCAGCACCGCGCGATGCCGGGCGTGCTCGAGGGCGGAGTCGTCGCTCACCGCGAGGGCGCGGAGGCGGTGCCACGGATCGACGGGCACGGCGGTGTCGTCGACCAGCACGAAGAGGTCGTCGGCGACGGTGTCGCCCGGGCCGAAGAGTCCGGCGCTCGCGTCGAGTCCGGCCTGCGCAGCGAGCGCCTCGGCGGCGATCAGGTCGCCGAGCAGCTCGTCGGAGACGCGGGTCGACGGCGCGGCGGCGGTCGCGGCGAGCCGGCGGGCGGCGGGCTCGGCGCGGTACTCGGGGCGGGCCGTCCCAGGTGGGACGGCGACCGGTCCTGCCGCGCGATCGGGCGCCTCCGCGAGGGCCGCGACCAGGCGGTCCAGGAGCCGGGCGGGGTCGTCGGCCGTGACGCCGACCAGCACGGAGCCGGCCGGGCTGTAGTGGCGCCGGTGCAGCGCGCGCAGGACGGGCTCGGTCGCGCGGCCCTCGAGGTCGAGGTCGCCGCTGCCGTCGTGCGCGTTGGGGGCGTCGGCCCAGTAGCGGGCGGTCAGGTGCGGCCACGGCAGCACGCCGCCCGGAGCGGGGGCGAGGCGCGCGGCCCGCTCAGAGGCGACCGCGCGGATCTGCTCCGCGATCTGCTCCGGCAGGAAGGCGGGGCGGAAGACCTGCTCGACGAGCCGCTCCGCGATCACGGCGGCCGACCCGGGAGAGCCCGTCTCGAAGAACTCGGAGTAGTCGAGGTGGGTGTGACCGCCGAGGACGCCGCCGCTCTCGGCGACGCGGGTCTGCCGGACGAGACCGGCGACCCCCTCGCTGTCCTGGTAGACGAGGTGCTCGATCAGGTGCAGCATCCCCTCCTCGCCGTCGCGCTCGTGGCGCATACCGGCGGGCACGGCGAGGGCGACCGAGTCGTTGCGGACCTCCGGCCGGTGCACGACGAGCGCGCGGGCGCCGGAGGGCAGGGCGGCGGACAGGGTCGGGACGTCGCGGGCGCTCATTCCGCCCGCTCCCCCAGCTGTGCGGCGGACAGGCGCAGCAGCAGCCGCGCCTGATCGCTGCTGGCGCCCCCGGAGCGGTGCCAGTCGACGGCGTGCTGGGCCAGCCGGAACGCGGTGCCGACGCGCAGCAGCTCGGCGTCGTGGTCCTCCTCGAGCGAGAGTCCGCGGCGGAGAGCGTCGAGGGCCGGGCGGAGCGCGGGGTGGAAGGCGTGCAGCTCTGCGAGCTCCCCGAGCACCCAGGCGGCGTCCCAGACCGGGTCGGCGAGCCCGACGTCCTCGCCCGTGAGCAGAGCGACGCGGGTCCCGCCGACGACGAGGTGGGCGAGGCCGGGGTGGCCGTGGACCACGACCGCGGCCGGCGAGGCGACGACCGCCTCCGCCCAGTCGGCGAGCTCGAGGAGACCGCCGGCGCCGAGCTCCTCGGCGGCGGGCGCCCAGCCACCGGCGAGCCAGCCGCGGGCGCGCTGCAGCGGACGCGGAGGGAGCGGCTCCCCGGCGGGCCGGGCGCCGTGGAGCGCGTCCAGCGCGCCCTTCCACTCGCGGCCGACGGAGACGAGCGCCTCCTCCGACAGCTCGTGGAGGAGCGCGGGCAGCAGGGCGCGGGCGGTGGTGCGGTAGCGGCGGATCGACGGGTCGGCGCCTCCCGGCACGATCCGGGGATCGGGCGCTGCGAGGCGGACGGGCACCGGCGAGAACGGCAGCGGCGCCTGCTCTCCGAGGCGGCGGGTCCAGACGGTGGTCCCGTCGGGTTCTTCCGAGAGCTCGGTGACGAGCAGCCCGGTGACGAGGGCCCGCGGAGGGGCGGTGGTGCTCACGCCGACCTCGCCTCCTCCGCGGCCGCCGGTGCCGTGCGCAGCGACTCCAGGTGGCGCAGCACCGCGGGGAACGCGGGCGGCACCCAGGCGAGCGCCGTGTCGCTGGACTCGCTCGGCCCGGGCACGGGGTCGATGACGGTGAAGTTGGCCGGCTCGCGCAGCAGCGCGAGGGTGGACTCGACGACCGGGTTGCCGAGCGCCCGCGGCGGCAGCGACGGAGCGATGCACACCGGCGCCTCCGTCGTGAGGGCCGCGAGCAGCGACGGGGAGTCGGTGATGCCGTGCGCGAGGCGCGAGGCGTAGTCGAGGGTGGCCGGGTAGATCAGGATGAGGTCGGCCCATTCGGCGAGGTCGACGTGGGCGACGACGATCTCGTCGTCCCAGCGGTCGTCCTGGATCCGGCCGCGCAGTCGCGACTCCAGGTTGTGCCGGGTGGTGAAGCGGTAGGCCGAGTCGCGGACGAGCACGCGGAACTCGGTCGCCGGAGCGGCGGCGCGCGCCCACTGGATCCAGTAGGGCATGACCTGGGTCATGGCGGAGCCGGTCAGGACGAGGGCCACCCGGGAGTAGCCGAAGCGGCCGAGCGAGAGGTCGGAGAGTGCGGCGCTCTGCGCACCGGGCGGGGTGGTCATGGCGGTCTCCTCAGAGGGCGGCGGGCGGGAGGGCGGATCGGGTCGCGGCCGGCGGTGAGGACGGCGGCGGACGGGCGGACCGTGCCCGCGGAAAGGGCGGGCGGGAACCGGCGGGCGGGAACGGGCGGACGGCGCGAGCGGACGGCACGCGCCCGGGAGGGGCCGGGGCGACGCGGTCGAGGACCGGTCGCCCCGTGCCCGTCAGCACCCTGCGGTGAGGGTGACGCCGATGATGACGCCGGCGCAGAACGGGGTGGTGGCGGGCGCCTCGGAGGCGGCGTCGGTGCCGATCTCGTCGGCGGCGGTGAAGGTGTCGTGGGCGGTGGCGAGCTCGGCGAGGTCGGCGGACTGGACGGTCTGGGCGGTGATGGTCGACATGGTGTTCTCCTTGGATGAGTGGTGGCGGCGGATCCGCCGGGTCGTGCGGGGAGTGGTGCGGGTGGTCCGGCCGGAGGGCCGGGGAGCGGGTGCTGCGGGAGCACCCGGGCGGGAGGAGGGCCGGGTCAGCAGCCCGCGCCGAGGGTGGCGCCGACGATGATGCCGACGCACAGGGGCGTGGTGGCGGGCGCCTCGGTCGCGGCGTCCGAGCCGAGCTCGTCGACGGTGGCGAAGGTGTCGTGCGCTCCCGCGAGGGCGGTGAGGTCGGCGGACTGGGCGTCGGTGGAGATGGTGGTCATGATGTGTCCCTTTCGTGGAGTACCTCGGGCTGAGGTGGTTGTCCCCTCGGGATCGAGGGGAGGTTCGTGGGGCCCTAGCGGGCGGTGAGTCCCGGGCGGTCCGGGTCGATGCGCGCGGCGCGGGCGGCGTCGGCCCAGGCGTCGGCGGCGGGGATCGTCTCGGCCGAGGAGCGCAGGAGCGCTTCGGCGAGGACGCGGGAGCGGTGCTGGCCGAAGCTCAGTCCGCGGTAGGAGGAGCGCTCGTCGGCCGGGTCCTCGGCGTAGGCGAGGCCGTCGGCGAGCCTCTCGGCGAAGGCCGAGACGGCGGTGCGGGGCGAGGGCCGGGCATCGAGCAGCGGAGTGATACTCCGGGCGACGTCGTCGGCGGAGTCGGCGGGCAGGTAGACGACGAGGGCGTCGGAGCGGGGGAAGGCCCGCGGGTCCGAGAGCGCCTTGGCCTGGTGGCGGGCTCCGGAGGCGGCGAGCGCCTCCAGGAGCGGGCCCCACAGGGCGAGCGCGTCCTCCGCCGAGTCGGCGACGAGCGAGAGGCGCACGACCCGGTCGGCGGGATCGAGTCCCATCGGGCCGAGGGCGAGGAGGTAGCCGGGAGTGGTGCGGGTGCGCCAGCTCGGCAGCCGGACGCCGGCGACGGCCCCGTCGGCGGAGCGGACGAGATCGACCTCGGGCACGAGGACCCGGACGCGGCCCAGCTCGACGACCCGGCGCTCCTCCCCCTGCACGGTGGCGGAGCCGAGCACCCCGGAGGGAGCGGGCTGCAGGACCGTGCGGTGCGGGATCGCGTCGATCAGCCGGGGGGCGAGGTCCTGGCCGTCGCCTCCGGCGGTCTCGCCGAGCAGCGGGTTCCGGAGGTGCAGGTGGGTGTAGAGGGTGGCGGCGAGTCGGGCCCGCAGCTCGATCGGCCCGGTGGCCTCGATCACGGTCCCGTCGACCTCGGCCCGCAGCCGGGCGGCGTCGACGCTGATCACGGCCTCGTCGAGGACGGAGCGGGTGGTGAGGGCGGTCATCGCGGGCTCCTGTCGAATCCGAGGGCGGTGGAGTAGGCGGAGGGGGCGAGCAGGACGCGGCGGCCGATGCCGGCGGCGGCCCGCTCGATCCCGGGGAGGCGGGAGACCATCGAGGCCCGGGCGAGGGTGCGGTCGACGAGGTGCCAGCCCAGGTGGGCGGTGGCGCGGACGGCGAGGGCGTCGTCCGCGCCGGCGGTCTCGGCGGCGTAGGCGAGCCACATCCGCCGGATCCTCGGGACCAGTGCCGCCATCCGCTCCGCGATGCGGGCGTCCGCGGCCGCGGTGTCGAAGGCGAGGGGAGGAGCGGAGGCGCCCTCCCGGGTGGTCACGGTGTCGAGCACCGCGCGGTGGATCCACTCCCCCGCCAGCGTGCCGAGGTCGCGGGCCGGATCCCCGATCCCGAACTCCTCCCAGTCGAGCAGCTGGAGGCGCCCGTCGCGGAGGTGGAACTGGTCGAGGCGGAGGTCGCCGTGGATCGGGGCCGTGCGGTTGCCGCTCTCCCACTCGCGGAGATCCTCCGTGGCCGAGACGAGCTGCTCGTCGTGCTGCAGGTCGCCCCAGAAGGCGAGCTCGGCGAGGGTGAGGGCGACGTAGCGGGTGTGCGGGATGCCGACGCGCAGCATCTCGACGGGAGGGCTGGGGTGCGAGGTCGCGGTGAGGCCCGCCACCGGGCCGGCGTGCAGCCGGGCCAGGAGCCGGCCGGCCTGTTCGGGGAAGTCCGCGGGGACGCGCTCCTCCACGAGCAGAAGGGCCAGGCTGGTGCCGGGGCAGTGCTCGAACACCAGCAGGGAGTCGTCCTCGTCGGCCGCCAGCAGGCGGGGTCCGGCCGGGGCGTGCTCGGGGCTCCGGGCGGCGAAGCCGGCGAAGTCCCTGGAGCGGCGGAAGGCCGCGGGGCCCGCCGTCCGGGGCGAGACGTGCTTGACGAAGACGCGGGCGCCGTCGTCGAGGGTCATCGTCCACGACGCGTTCCGGCCGGCGAAGGCGGGGCGGTCGATCGCGGCGACGCGGTGGCGTCCGCCGCCGAGCAGCCGCTCGGTCGAGGCCGCCGCCCGGAGGGCCGCCGGATCCGCGGGGCGGTGCCCGGGGGTCGCGGGGCGGAGCCCGGGAGTCGCGAGGAGAGTCACGATCGTGTCCTTCGGTCGGTCGAGCGGATCAGAAGAGGTAGGTGACGACGAGGTAGGCGCCGCCCGCTCCCCCGACGAGGAGGGCGGTGTTGACGAGCAGCTTCTTGAGGGGCGAGGGGCGGGTCGAGGCGGTGCGCGAGGTGGTCATGGTGGTGTCCTTCCGAGGGGTGGTGGTGGTGGATATCGGGAGCCGGGCCTAGGAGGCGTCGGCGGCCTTGAGGGAGGCGCGGAGCGAGACGCGGGAGCCGGTGCGGAGCGCGTTGTTGCGGTAGACGCGGACGACCAGGCGGAACAGCAGCGGCACCGTGATCGCGGCGACGACGGCGGCGATCACCATCTCGGGGGTGCCGACCGAGTCGAGGCCGAAGCGCATCGGCATCAGGTAGGAGGAGAAGAGGGGGACGAAGGAGAGCGCGTGCACCCAGGCCTCGTCGAGGTTCGCCGGCACCACGTAGAGCGCGATGATCAGCAGCGCCATCTGCACGACGGAGAGCGGCATGGCGGCGGTGCCCAGGTCCTCCTGCCTCGACACGGTCGAGGCGAGCAGGGTGCTGAGGAGCGCGAAGAGCACGTAGCCCTGCAGGAACCAGACGAGGAACCAGACCAGGCTCGGGCCGAGCTCGATCTCGAGGACCGACCACCCGCCGACCACGCTGAACCCGCCGACGACGGCGCCGCCGATCACGAGCAGCTGGGCCAGGGTCACCAGGCCGACGCCGATCATCTTCCCGGCGAGCAGCGGGGCGACGCCGATCTTCGTCAGCAGGATCTCGACGATCCGGGACGACTTCTCCTCGACCACCCCCGAGGCCAGACTCGACGAGGAGTAGACCATCGCGGCGAGCAGGGCGCTGATCATCGCGGTCGCGAACAGGATCCGGGTGTCGAGGACCACGGTCCCCGCCTCCCTCGTCGCGTCGACCAGGAACCAGCCGCCGATCCCGGCGCCGAGGCCGGCGATCGCGGCCAGCGCGAGGGTCGCGGTGAGGATCGTGCGGTTCCCGGTGCGGGTCAGGATCTCGCGGCGGACGATCGTCGCGGCTCCCCGGGCCGGCGTCGGAGGAGCGGAGCTCTCGGCGGTCCGGGCGTGGGCGGCGCGGGGGTGCGTGGTGGTCATCGTCCTGCTCCTTGGATCTCGAGGCGGCGCTCGGCCGCAGGGGTGGAGGCGGCGGTGAGCCGCTCGGACAGCAGCTCGGTCAGCGAGCGCTGCGCGGTGC
This sequence comes from Rathayibacter sp. AY1E3, assembly GCF_002932235.1. Taxonomy (NCBI): domain Bacteria; kingdom Bacillati; phylum Actinomycetota; class Actinomycetes; order Micrococcales; family Microbacteriaceae; genus Rathayibacter; species Rathayibacter sp. AY1E3. The sequence continues at coordinate 122,513 of NZ_PSVN01000002.1, read as the reverse complement.
GGATGCTCCGGAGGCCGCCGTGGCGGGTGAGGGTCGCGAGCACCTGCTCGGGGACGTCCCCGCCGCTGCCCTCGATCGAGACGAGCAGCGACTCCGGCTCACCGGGGACCGGCTCGGCCGACAGTCCCGGTGTGACGCCGAGCTCGGCGACGAGCAGGTCGTCCAGAGGGCGGGAGAACTGCAGCTGCCAGCGGCTGCGGCCGTCGTCCTGCAGCTCGGCCACCGCTCCGCTCGCGGTCACGCGGCCGGAGTCGAGCACGCACACGGTGTCGCAGAGGCGCTCGACCAGGTCGAGCTGGTGGGAGGAGAAGAGCACGCCGACGCCGCGGGCGGACTGCTGCCGGATCAGGCCGGCCATCGTCTCCACGGCGACCGGGTCGAGCCCCGAGAAGGGCTCGTCCAGCACCAGGAGCGACGGATCGCCCACCAGGGACACGGCCAGCTGCACGCGCTGCTGGTTGCCGAGCGAGAGGTCCTGCACCAGGGTGTCGGCCCGCTCGGCCAGGCCCAGCGCGTCGATCACCTCCTCGGCGGTCTCACGGGCTCCCCGGGCGTCGTGCCCCTCGAGCAGAGCGAAGTGGATCACCTGCTCGCGGACCCGCATCTGCGGGTAGAGGCCGCGCTCCTCCGGCATGTAGCCGATCGAGCGGCGGTCCTCGGCGGTGATCGGCGCGCCGTCCCAGGTGATGGTCCCCGTGTCGGGGGTGAGCAGGCCCAGGATCAGCCGCATCGTCGTGGTCTTGCCGGCGCCGTTGCCGCCGATGAAGCCGACGATCTCGCCGCGGCCCACGGACAGGTCCACGTCGTGCAGGACCCGGTGGCCGCCGAATGCACGGCTCACGCCGCTGAGCTGAAGCCCTCGCATGTCATCTCCTCGAAGTCGTTTCTCTTGACTCCTCAGACGCTACGGACGCTCTCGCGACGGGCTCCTGTACTTCGGTACAGCGCCGAGGTGGCCGAAAGTGCAGGTCCCGGATCACCGGACGTGCAGGTCCCGAGGCGGCCGCGCGTGCAGGTCCGGGGGCGGCCCGGGTGCGGGCCGCCTGCGTCCGGGGTGCGGGCCGCCTGCGTCCCGAGCACGACGGACGCCCCCGTGCTCGTCCGGTCGGCGACCGGAGCGCACAGGGGCGTCCGTGGAGGAGGAGGGGCGGGGTCAGGCCGTCGCGCAGCTCCCGTCGACCTCGCCGATGACGCCGTCCGTCACCGACACGACCGCGCAGTTCGGGTAGCCCCGCTGCGGCCGGTGCGCGGGGTCGAGCGCACGGAGGATGCTCCCGAGCACCGCTCCGTGCGTCACGACCAGCACGTCCCCGTGCTCCGCCGCCGGCGCGAACCGCGCGATCGCGGCCTCCACGCGGGCGCGCACGGTGGCACCGCTGTCGGCCCGGCCGGAGGGGTCGTGGCGGTGGATCGCGTCGAGCACCGAGTCGAGACCGGCGTCGGTCATCCGCGGCCAGTCGGCGGAGGAGGGCACGTAGGAGTAGCCGTGATCGGCGAACACCGGCTCCCAGAGCGAGGCGTTCGGCTGCCCCTCGAAGGCGCCGAAGTGCCACTCGCGGAGCTCGACCATCGGCTCGGCCTCGAGCGACGGGTGCCCGGCGAGCGCCGCCGCCGCCGTGGTGCGGGTGCGGGTGAGGTCGCTCGTGAACGCCGCGACGAGCGGCACGCCGCGCATCCGCTCGCCGAGGGCCGCCGCCTGGCGCTCGCCGCGCTCGGTCAGCGGCGAGTCGCACCAGCCCTGCAGCTGGCCGGCGACGTTGAAGAGGGTCTCGGCGTGGCGGACGAGGTGGATCGTGCCGGTCACGGGCGCGCGCTCGCGGGCGTCGTCGGGCGGGCGGAGGTGGTGCGGTGCATGCGGTTCTCCGGGGTCAGCGCGCTACTCCGGAGCGGCGCGCGCGATGTGGAGGGCCAGGAAGGCGACCTCCTCGTTGGGCAGGGCGGCCTGGTACTCGGCCGCCACGAAGGAGCGCACGCGCTCGGCGGAGGCGATCGCGCGCGGGTAGCGGGCGCTGAGGCTGGTGAAGAGGAAGTCGTCCTCGCTCTCGAGCAGGCCGCCCGAGAAGAAGCGCTCGGCGAAGTACTGCAGGTGCGCCACGAAGCGGGCGGAGCGGAGGTCGTCGCGGTCGAGCGCGGCTCCGCTGGAGTGCTGGATGATCGCGGTCACCGAGCGGATGAGCTGCACGATCCGGAGCGAGTCGATCCCGACCTTGCCGAGCTCCGCGTTGGCGAGGTGGAAGGCGACGTTCGCGGCCTCGTCGGCGTGCAGCTCCACGTCCAGGCGCTCGCGCATCCGCTCGACCGCCCGCTCCCCCACCGCGTACTGCACGGGGTAGACCGTCCGCATCTCCCAGGCCAGCCGGTTGGTGACCGAGAGCCCGCGCCGCTGCCGCTCCACCGCGAAGTGCAGGTGGTCGGTGAGCGCGAGGTACACGTGCGGGTCGAGCTTCAGCCCCTGCTCCTCCGCGTCGGCGACGACCGCGCGGGTGAGCTCGACGAACTCCGGCGGGATCTGGGCCAGGAGCTCGACGAGGTTGCGCTGATCCGAGTCGTCCAGCGCCACGAACACCTGGTCAACGCTCGAGGGCTCGATCGCCTCGCCGGCCTTCGCTCCGAAGCCGATCCCCCTGCCCAGGAGCACGCGCTCGACGCCGCGCTCGTCGACGACGAGGACGACGCTCGAGTTGAGCACCTTCTTGATGGTCTGCATGCGTGTCTCCGTCGACTGCCGCGTCAGGGCTGGGGTGGGGGTGGCGGGGCCTCTGCCCGGAGAGCCGGACGGCGTCTCCGGGCAGAGGAGGATCATCCCAGATCCGCGCCGTTGGAGGCGATGACCTTCTGGTACCAGAAGAACGAGTCCTTCCGGTAGCGCTCGGTGCTGCCGTGGCCGAGGTCGTCCATGTCGACGAAGACGAACCCGTAGCGCTTCGAGATCTGCGAGCTGGAGGCGCTGATCAGGTCGATCGGTGCCCAGCTCACGTAGCCGAGCAGCTCCACGCCCTCGTCCACCGCCTGGATCATCTGCTCGAAGTGCGCGCGGAAGTAGTCGATCCGGTACGGGTCGTGGACCCGGCCGTCCTCGGTCAGCTCGTCGCGCATCCCGAGCCCGTTCTCGACGATGAACAGCGGCTTGCCGTAGCGGTCGTAGAGGTCGATCAGCGAGATCCGCAGCCCGACGGGGTCGATCTGCCAGCCCCACTCGCTCGACTCGAGGAACGGGTTCTTGACGCCGAGGACCGTGTTGCCGGGGGTGCGCTCGGCGTCGGGGCGCACGGACTCCGTCATCGACATGTAGTAGCTGAACGAGATGAAGTCGACCGGGTGCTCGCGCAGCAGCTCGACGTCGCCCGCCTCGAACGGGATCTCGACCCCGCGGCTCTCGAGCGCCCGCAGCGCCAGGCGCGGGTAGGCGCCGCCCGCCTGGACGTCGGTGCAGAGGTAGAGCATCCGCTCCTTCGCCTGCGTCGCCGCGACGTCGTCGGGGTGGCAGGTGTTGGGGTAGGTGGTCAGCATCGTGAGCATGCAGCCCATCCGCGACTCGGGCCACAGCTCCTTCAGCGTCCTCGTGACCGAGGCGGAGGCGACGAACTGGTGGTGCAGAGCCGTGTAGCAGGCCTGCTCCACGCTGCCCTCGATGATCCCGCCCGAGGTGAACGGGTGGCGGATGATGCCGTCGATCTCGTTGAACGTCAGCCACATGTCGACGAGGTGGCCGAATCGCTCGAAGCAGGTGCGGGCGAAGCGCTCGAACAGCTCGATCGTGCGGCGGTCGACCCAGCCGTTGTGCTTCAACGCGAGCGCGAGCGGCGGGTCGTAGTGCGAGAGCGTGACCAGCGGCTCGATCCCGAGGCGCCGCATCTCGGTGAAGAGGGCGAGGTAGTAGGCGACGCCCTCCTCGAGCGGCTCCGCCTCCTCCCCCGTCGGGTAGAGGCGGGTCCAGGCGATCGAGACGCGAAGGGTGGTGAAGCCCATCTCGGCGAACAGCGCGAGGTCGCCGGGGTAGCGGTGGTAGAAGTCGATGCCGCGGCGCTTGGGGTAGTACTCGGTGTCGTCGTCGGACATCGCCGCCGTGATGCTCTCCACCGTGTTGCGGTGGTGGATCGCGTACTCCTTCGGGTCCGCCTTCGGCTTGTAGGAGGCGACGTCGCTGACCGCCGGGCCGCGCCCGCCCTCGCGCCACGCGCCCTCGACCTGGTTGGCGGCGAGGGCGCCGCCCCATCGGAATCCGTCAGGAAGCGCCATCGGCGAGCTCCTTCTCTCTCTGCGTCACGGTCATGATCCGGTCGCCGGCGATGATCCGCTCGGCGGCCTCGACGAGCACGGTGTACTCGGCGGAGTTGGTCACGAGCACCGGGGTCGTGGTGTCGTAGCCGGCCGCGGTGATCGCGGCCAGGTCGGCGGTGAGGAGCAGCTGCCCGGCCTCGACCCGGTCGCCGACCGCGACGTGCGCCTCGAACGGCGCGCCGTCCAGCTGCACCGTGTCGATGCCGACGTGGATGAGCACCTCGACGCCGTCCGCGCGGCGCAGCCCCACGGCGTGGCGGGAGGAGAGCAGCGCGATGACCTCGCCCGCGAACGGCGCCCGGACGGCTCCGTCGGTGGGGCGGATCGCCAGCCCCTCGCCGAGCACGCCGGCCGAGAACACGGGGTCCGGCACCTCCGAGAGGGGGATGACGGAGCCGGTGAGCGGCGCCTGCAGCGCGAGCGGGCTCCCGGCGGCGGCCGCCACGTCGCCGAGCGCCTGGACGCTGGCGGAGGCGTCGTCGCGCCAGATGACGAAGGAGACGACGAACGAGACGGCGACCGAGATCAGCAGGCCGATCACGGCGTTGAGCAGGTTCCAGGGGTTCAGCCCGTCGATGAACATCGAGATGCTCGCGACGCCGGGGCTGACCAGCGCGAACGCGGCGACCTGGGTGGCGCCGATGTAGGCGCCTCCGACCACGCTGCCCGTGATGACGGAGACCAGGGCGCGCTTGTTCTGCAGCGTGACGCCGTAGAGCGCCGGCTCGGTGATCCCGAAGAGGGCCGAGAGGCCGCCCGAGAAGGCGGTGGCGCGGAGGGTCGCGCTCTTGGTGCGCAGGGCGATCGCGAGGCTGGAGCCGGCCTCCGCCGCGTTGTGGGCGAGCGAGGAGGCGAGGTAGAAGGTGTCCTTGCCCGCGCTGGCCATCGTCGCGATGGTCGGCGGGATGAACGCCTTGTGCATGCCGACCGAGATGATCAGCGGAAGCACGCCGGCCAGCAGCGCGACGGCCACCCAGCCGAGCGCCCCGTAGAGGCCGATCATCGCGCCGGTGAGCATCGAGCCGAGCCAGTAGCCGAGAGGGCCGAGCAGGAAGATCGTGGCCGGAGCGACGATCACCAGGCACATCAGCGGCACGTAGAACGTGCGGATCGGGCCCCACGAGTGCTTCGTGAAGAAGCGCTCGACGACCGAGAGCAGCAGCACGGCCAGGATCGCCGGGAACACCTGCGCGTTGTAGGCGATGACCGGCACCGGGATGCCGAAGAGCGCGACGCCGCCCTCCTGGTTGAGCAGCGTCGTGAACGCCGGGAAGACCAGGACGCCGACGAGCCCGAGCGCGAGCGGCCGGTTCACGTCGAGCTTCTTCGCGCTCGTGTAGGCGACGAGCAGCGGCAGGAAGCCGAACACCGCGTCCGGGATGGCGGACAGCAGCTTGAAGTCGTCGGAGGCCGGGTCGAGCCAGCCCAGCGCCGAGGCGAGGACGAGGAACGACTTGAAGATGCCGGCGCCCGCGATGGCCGGGATGATCGGCGTGAACACGCTGACCACGAAGTCCATGATCGTCGCGCCGAGGCGCTTGAGGGAGCGCGGCTGCTTCGCCTGCGCCGTCGACGTGGTGGTGCCGCCGCGCAGCTTCTCGACCGCCGCGTACATCTCGCTGACGCCGCTGCCGACGATGACCTGCGTCTGCGGGCCGGTGACGACGCCGATCACGCCGGGCACCGCCTTCAACGCCTCGACGTCGGCCTTCGCGTCGTCCGCCAGCGCGAACCGCAGACGGGTCGAGCAGTGCTGCAGCTTCGCCACGTTGGCGGCGCCGCCGACGTGCTCGAGGATCGCCTTCGCGCTCTCCTGGGTACTCATCGGTACTCCTCCGGGTGTGTGGGGACGCGCGCTTCCCTGCGCTGTGCTGCCCGGCCGTCCGTCGCCGTCCCCGCCCCCCTCCGGCACCGTCATCGGTGCTCCGGCGGAGCGTCAGGAGGCGTCCGGGCACAAAAAAAGGACCCGACGACGCTCAATACGCGTTTCGTCGGATCCTGCCTGCACGACCAGTCACATGTCCGAGAGCGAACGTAACACGGGGGCGAGTGGGGCGTCAAAGTGCGCTGCAACACGGTCTCGCCGGGCGTCGCCACCGATCGAGTACTCGGTCGAAGAGGAGAAGGTACTGGAGTATTCGATGACATCCTGATCACGTCGAGCTCAGCACTATCAGGAAGAAGTCTCCGCCATGGCACGGATCAGGTCTCTGCACCCCGGCACGCAACGCGTCACTGTCCACCAGACCGAGGTCGACTGCACCTATCAGGCAATCACGGCGGAGGACGGCACTCCGTACATCCACCTCTCGACATTCGGATCGGACAACCGCGCTTCCGGGCCCAAGAGCAGCCAGACCTTCCAGCTCGACGAGCGGACCGCCCGGGAGCTGATCGAGGTCCTGATCTCGACGTTCAAGTTGAACTAGGGCCGCTCCTTCCAGCAGTCGGCGTTGCGCTGCGATTCCAGCATGCGGCGATATCGGCTGCGATGGCGTCCGGGTCCTCGTGCTCCCAGTACCGGAGCACCTGCCAGCCCTCCCCGCGGAACCGGGCGTCGGTGTCCCGGTCGCGCTCGACATTCGTGGCGAGCTTGGGCGACCAGTACTGCGAATTCTGCTTCGGATGCGTTGCGTGGAGGGGACAGCTATGCCAGAAGCAACCGTCGATGAAGACTGCGATGCGGCGGCGGGTGAAAACGATGTCCGCCCGCCTGCGGAGGCCGCGCACAGGCCCGTAGTCGACCCGATAGCGCAGCCCCAGAGCATGCAGCCGGCGGCGGACAGCCAGCTCAGGCGCGGTGTCCTTTCGCTTATTGCCGCGCATCATGCGGCGAGCGCTATCGGAGGACGCCCAGGACTCCGGCGCCTTCCCCCTGCTCACCCGCGCACTACCTGCCTGCTGGCGTCCTGATCACGTTCGCCACCGAGCGCGGGAGATTGGTCTGCATCGTCTCGTAGTCGATTCCGAGGAAGGACTTGAAGAGGGACGAGAAGACGACCTCGGCTCCCTCCACGGGGACCGCCATGCCGATCTGACGACGGACGCTATCGCGGCCTCCGACGAATTCGTACTCGTCCGGGAACGTCTGCAGCCTGGCCCGCTCGCGGTTGGTCAGCGCGCGCGGCTCATCCCAGTGGTAGACGTGCGTCCCCCCTCCACCGGAGCCCGTCACGGTGTACGAGGGCTTGTCTCGCTCCAGCCGCTTGTAGATCTGGCTGATCGTCGCTCCGGTGACGTTCAGGCGCAGGTGCTCCGGCAGCTCTGCGGTGAAAGCACTCTGCCCGGGCTTGATGTGCGTGAGCCGCTCGATGACCCAAGGCTTCTGCTTCGCCAGCTCGTTCTGCGTGACGAGCGGCCCGATCGGAGGGTTCTCGAGCCGATTGCCAGCCGAGTTGTCGATGTGCGCGTACGGCTCCGTGGCGGGGATCTGGAACTGCACGTCGAGGTCCTTCCGGATGCCGACAATGAGGATGCGGTGACGGCGCTGCGGGAGCCCGTACTGCTCGAACTTGTAGAGGTGGGGGGTGAGGACGTACCCGCCCTGGTCCCCCGCCCGCTCCAGCTCGCGGAGGATCTGACGGAAGGAGTGGCCGTCGTTGGCCCCCTTCAGATCGCCGACGTTCTCAGCGACGAACCAGGACGGGGAGTGCTCGTTCAGCACGTTCACGCCGTACTTGTACAGCGGCCCGAAGCGCCCCATCATCCCCTTGCGCTCGCCCACCCGGCTGAAGTCGTTGCAGGGGAAGCCGAAGGCGAAGCCGTCGATCGGAGCGAGCGAAGCGGTCTCGAGGACACGGACGTCGGCATGGATCACGGACTCAGCCGTCGCGCCGGGGATGTTCGACCGGTAGGTCGCGCACGTGTCGGCGTCGTAGTCGTTCGCCCACGCGTGCTGGAGCTCAATTCCGAGCTCCTGCGCCGCACGGTGCGCGCCCAGCGCCATGCCGCCCGGCCCGCAGAAGAGCTCACCCATCCTGAATTCCACGTGCTGCCTCTCGTTCCGCCCCGCGTCAGTGTGCATCCGGCCACCGACATCAGCCGATTCGCCCGATCCCACTCCTGAGCACGCCCGATCGGACGCGCGCTCGACGATCTCGTCCAGCGCCCGAGGGGCAGAAGCAGCTTACCTCGTGGACGGCCGAGGAGGCCGACGCAGCAACGCTTCTCCACGGCAGTCGGTCCTCCGGTGAGAGGAAGTGCTCACGGACAGCACTGCCCATGCACAAGGGAGGTCCTCGTGCCACGTAGGCTGTGCTGAGGTTCATCAAGGGGGCGGCTTGGAGCACGAGATCCTGGTTCCCGGCGTGGAGCTTCTCGAGTCGATGCGGTCTGTCGGCTACTCGTTTCAAGCGGCCATCGCCGATCTCGTCGACAACAGCATCAGCGCTGATGCGCGGAGAGTCGAAATCACTGGAGATCCGATCAATTCCTCATTCCTTACCGTTCTCGACGACGGCATAGGAATGAGCCCAGAAGAGGCGCGCACCGCGCTGCAGCTCGCGGGAAGCGCGCGGACGACGACACGCGCCGGCTCCGACCTCGGACGCTTCGGTCTAGGCCTGAAGACCGCATCGCTCTCCCAGGCGAGGCGACTGACGGTTCTCACCCGAAAGAACGGCGAGACGACCGCCCTCCAATGGGACATCGATCACGTGCTCACCACAGGGCAATGGTCACTCAGCATTCTCGGCGAGAACGAGTACGAGGCACTGCCCCGCGCTGATTCCCTGCTTTCTCGGAGCGCCGGCACACTGGTGGTCTGGCAAGAGCTCGACTACATGCTGGGCGCAGCGGCGCGCCCCGACGTCGTGATGGCTGAGCGTCTCCAGGATCTCAGGGGTCACCTCTCGCTCACGTTCCATCGCTTCCTGGATGACGGCACGCGGAATCCGCTCGTCATCACCGTGAATGGCATAGATGTGCCCGCCCTGGACCCTTTCCTCTCGAGAAACCCTCGGACGCAGGAGTCCTATCGGGAGCCTCTGACCATCGAGGGGCAGCGGATTGAGTTCCAGGCGTACACCCTCCCCCACGCCTCCGCACTCTCGAAGAAGGAGCGCGAGCGCTGGGATCTCGGCGCAGGCATGCGAGAGCGCCAGGGCTTCTACATCTATCGCAACCGCCGGCTGATCTCCTACGGTCACTGGTTCGGGCTGTCCCGGCGCGAGGAGCTGTCGAAGCAATCGCGCGTGATGGTCGACATCCCCAACACCGTCGATCACCTCTGGCAGCTGGACATCAAGAAGTCCCGAGCCGAACCTCCTCAGGCCTTCCGGACCCACTTCCGCCGGGTGATGGACCAGGTCATCGGGAAGAGCAAGCGGGTTCACACCTTCCGAGGTCGACGCGCAACAGGGGACACTGTCGCCAGGATGTGGGAGAAAGTGACCGAGCGCGACGGCTACCGGTACCAGATCAACGCCGACCATCCACTTGTCAGCGCGCTACAGGAGACGCTGACAGACGAGCAGCGACGACAGCTCGGCCGACTGCTCGCTGACCTCGGACAGACCTTTCCTACCGCGGACCTCTACATCGAGGCGGCGAAGGGCCAGACCAGCTCTGCACCGTCAGTCACCCCGACGGAGGTGCTGGAGCAGCTCTCCGCACTTCGACGCTCGGGCGGCTTCGGCAGCTTCTCCCCGGCGCAGGTCGCGTCGGTACTCCGGGCCACCGAGCCATTCGATCGCGTCGAGGACCTCGACGGACTCATCAAGCAGGTATGGAGCGCAAGCGCATGACGAGCACGGCAATCGAAACACAGAAGAAGATCCTGCTCGACGCTCTCAACATGACGCTGTTGAACGACCGGTCGATTCCGCTGGACGATCTCGAGACGAAGGCGCGCCTGCTCGCCCCGATTCTCGCACCCCAGCTCGGCGCGATAGATGTCGACGATGTGGTTGCTCGGGTGACTGAGGTGGGAAAGGTCGTGATCGATCTCATTCCGATCGTCGTCGACCCGGCGACGTTCAAGGAATGGCTCGCCGAACGAAGCGCCACGACGGACACCAAGCGGTGGAATGCCTACCGACAGCTCCTCGTCAATCGCGAGTGGAGCCCGAATGTCATCCAAAAGCTCGACGAATTGACGGATACTGTCCTCGAAAGCATGGGCGATCCGAAGATCCACGGCGAGTGGGCTCGACGCGGGCTCGTGATTGGAGAGGTGCAGTCAGGCAAGACCGCCAGCTACCTCGGCATTTTGAACAAGGCGATCGACTACGGATACAAGATCATCGTCGTGATCGGCGGGCACACGGAGGAACTCCGACGTCAGACCCAGCAGCGACTCGACAAGGACATGACCGGTGTCGACTCCGTCTACATCGCGGACAACATCGACTCCCGCTACGCGAACATGCGCATCGGCGTCGGGAAGATCGACTCCACGATCCAGAGCAACATCCTCACCACGACGCGCTCCGATTTCAGCGCCGCCAGCAAGAACGCCGGTGTCGTCGCCCTCGAGGGGGATACTCCGACGATCTTCGTCGTCAAGAAGAACGCGAGAGTCCTCGCGAACCTAGCCAACTACCTCGTCGGCCAGGCTCAGAACGGGAAGCTGAACGCTCCGTTGGTCGTGCTGGACGATGAGGCCGACTGGGCCTCCGTGAACACGAAGACGGAGGACGACGCGGCAGCGGTGAACAAGGTGATCCGCCGCCTTCTCGCCACTTCCAGTCGAAGCTCGTACCTGGCCATCACGGCGACTCCATTCGCGAATGTGCTCATCGACGACTCGGTCGACGAGGACCTCTTCCCCCGCGACTTCATCCAGGCTCTCGAGAGTCCCTCGAACTACACCGGAGTGGAGTCCTATTTCGGTCGGGAGACCGCCCCGGGAGTGCCGAGGCGCATCCGGACCGACGTGCAGGACTGCCTCGAAGTCCTTCCCTTCAGTCACAAGCGGACGGCACAGCTGGAGGAGTTGCCGACCAGCATGGTCAGGGCAGTGAGCACCTTCCTCGTGGGTACTGCGATTCGGCGGGTACGAGACGGCGAGACTCGTCCTGCGTCGATGATGATCAACGTCTCCCGATTCAACGATGTGCAGGAGAACGTGACCACGCAGGTCAAGCACTTCCTCGACGAGGTCACGCGAGCAGTGCTCGCGGAGTATGCGTTGCCGGAGGACGAGCTGGCAGATGGCAGGTCCTCAGCCTCAGTACTCGAAGACGTCTTCGAGGAGGAGTTTCCGGGAACAGCGTCGTGGACTGACCTGCGACCGCACCTCCTCGACATTGCAGCCGAGATCACCGTCGTCCTGGTGAACAGCGGGACGATGGGCCCTCGCAACAAGCGCTTGAGTGAGATGTCACGGGAGGACCGTGAGGCCGAATCACGACTGCCAACGATCTTCGTCGGAGGCGATGTCCTCGCGCGGGGCCTCACGCTCGACGGACTACAGGTGAGCTACTTCGTCAGGAAGGCAGCAGCCGCGGATACCTTGCTGCAGATGGGGCGGTGGTTCGGCTACCGACCGGGCTACGAGGACCTCGTTCGAGTGTGGATCGACTCTGCCGTCGTGGATCTCTTCAAGTACGTCGCAGATGTCTCGGACGATTTGCGCGGGTCCCTCCGCCTGATGAACTCCCTGAAGATGACGCCGCAGCAGTTCGGATTGAAGATGCGCAGGCACCCCGAGGCATTCCTGATCACAGCCGCGAACAAGCAGAAGAATGCTTTGCAAATCGAAGGCGAGGTGGATATTAATGGAGCTTTCTTCGAATCGTATGTACTGTCTTCAGAGACTGGGGACCTTGACCGGAACTTGAAAGCAGGAGTTGCTCTGGTGGAGACCTTGAAGACCCTGGAGGGCCCGGCCGCGAATCGCGGGTCACTCCTGTGGGAAAGCGTGCCCGCAGAAGTTGTCGCGCGCTTCTTCGCGCAATTTAGAGGTCATGACACCGAGACATTCTTCGGTCGCACAACCAAGAGCGACAAGGCACAACTGGCCGCGCATCTCGCTGATGCGGTGAACGCGGAGAGCTGGGACGTCGGATTCGTCACGGGCTCCGGGGATCAGTCGAGCGCGCTCGGACTTCCAGGTGATCCGAAGACCAGCCTCCGGACCGGAGTGGAGGCGAGCTCGGGGAAGTCACTGCGTTTTGGAAATCGACGCGTTGCAGCAGGATCCGACATCAAGAATGCGATGAATCAGGACGTCATCCGCGAGCTCGAGGCCGGTCTCAGTGCTGGCGAGCGACTCTCGGAGCCCACCATCATCCGCCATGCGTTGGAGCGTCCCCTGCTTCTCGTATACAGCGTGATCACTCAGACATTCACCGACGCGAGAGCCGAAGAAGTGCATGGCGCCGTGGTGAAAGACGACAAGCGGCCGAAGATACGAGCGGATGAACCGCTGGTCGCCGTCGTGGTGGCATTCCCTGTCTCCTCCGACGATGAAGAGCGGGCGGGAAGCAAGAAGGGCCGGGTGTCCCGATTCGTAGCGAACACGGTGTACGCGCGCATGAATCTCAATATGCGGTCGGCAGACGAGGAATCAGATGAGGGAGCCGCGTGAAGCTTGAAGAGGCCTTCGCCACCGTCCTTCGCGGGGAGGACGGCCAGGTCGTCCGGCTTCGTCATCTGTGGCTTCGCGTCTTCGTCCAGAACAGTCAGCGGCATCCGGCTCTCGTGCTTGAGCTTCCGTCGACGCTCGATTACTTCATCGACGGGGGGCGTGGCTTCTCAGTCCAGGTCTCGCAGACCCCTCAGACAGGACTCACATATCTGCGGATCACCTCCCTCGAGCCGGAACTCGATCCGGCCTTCCTCGTGCTCTGCCGGTACCTCCTCGAAGAGAGCCAGCGGGTCGACGGCGCGGAGGCGAGCGTGGAGGCGTTCGCACGCAGTCTCGAGGCGTTCCGGGACTTCCTCGCGAAGCCGCGCGGTCGACTTGGGGAGGACGCACTGCGAGGGCTGATGGCCGAGCTGACGATCCTCGAGATGATCCTCACCGCGGTGAAGACGCCGTCCACTGCCCTCCGGGACTGGAGCGGCCCCTTCGGCAACAGCAAGGACTTCATCTTCCCCTCGGGGCACTGCGTCGAGGTGAAGTCAGCCCACCGGCCGTCCATGGAGGTGACGATCTCGAGCCTGCAGCAGCTGGAACCTGCCAACGCGACGCTGCAGCTGGCAGTCCTGCCCATGGAGAGATCCGACGCATCGGACCAGGAGGCTCGCAACCTGCTCCAGCTCTTCGATGCCCTGGCGGCCGAGGCCGATCACGACCCGGGCTCCAGGAAGCTCTGGAGCGATGCCGTCCACGCTCTCGGCTTCGACCGGGAGGACAGCTACTACGCCGACTGGTGGTTCCGGATCGGGGACATCCTGGCTTTCGATGTCGTGGACGAGTTCCCGCGCGTGCGCGCCGTCTCGGTTCCGGCCGCGGTGACGAGCGTCACCTACCGTTTGAACATCGCGTCGCTCGCCGACTACGCCAGCAGTCTTCGACTGCACTGAGCACGAACCGGAGCACAATCAATGACCTTCGAGGAAGCGCTTCGTGAGCGCATCGCCATCAGAGCGGAAGGCTCCTCCTCCTTCGCCGTCCAGGCTTTCGGCGAGGAGCTGGTGGCCCGTCTCCAGGAGGCGGAAGTTGTCTTCGATGCGACAGTCGAGCCTCTTCGCTGCTCCGGGCGGCGATCGAAGAAGCTGGAGATCCTCGGATACGCCGAGGACACCGCAGACGACTCGCTCGTCGTCATCGTCGGTGCTTACTACGACTCTCCAGGCTCGATCCTCACGAAGACGGAGGCACGCAAGATCTTCGGCGCCGGCGAGGCGTATCTCGAGCATTCGGTGGACGGCTGGCTCTCCGAGAACCTCGAGCCCAGCTCCCGCGAAGCGGAGTACGCGATCTACTTCCGCGAGAATCTGGCGAAGTTCAACCGTCTGAAGTTCATCCTCGTCACCGATGCCACGCTCAGCTCCCGGGTCACCACCATCGAGGATGAAGTCGTCGCCGGCACGCTCGCGTCGTACTCCATCTGGGACCTCCGGCGATTCGAGGAGCTGGCTGCCTCCGAGAGTGGCCGCGATGACATCCGGGTCGACCTCACGGAGTGGATGCCGGAAGGCCTCCCCTGCCTCATCGGCGCGGAGAACGGCGCCGCCGCGACGAGCTATCTCGCGGTTCTTCCTGGGCGGCTCCTGGCTGATGCCTTCCAGCGCTACGGTAGCCAGCTGCTCGAGTCGAACGTCAGGACCTTCCTCAGCGCACGCGGGAAGGTCAACAAGGGAATCCAGTCGACTCTCGCTGAGGAGCCCGACATGTTCCTTGCCTACAACAACGGCCTCACGACGACCGCCACGGGGGTGACGGTCGAGCAGCGGGACGGCGCCAGCTTCATCACCTCGATCGACAACTGGCAGATCGTCAACGGAGGACAGACGACGTCGTCTCTCGCGCACTTCGTCCGGCTGGCGAAGGACCGCTCCCTGGAGGGCGTCTTCGTCCAGATGAAGCTGGTGACGGTGGCTCCGGCTCAGGCGGCGGATCTGGTCGCCAAGGTGTCCCGCTACGCGAACAGCCAGAACAAGGTGAGTGAAGCCGACTTCTTCTCGAACAGCCCCTTCCATGTGCGACTCGAGCAGATCAGCCTGCGCGTCAAGGCGCCCGCCCGGGACGGGGTGCAGTTCGGCACCGGCTGGTTCTACGAGAGGACCCGCGGTCAGTACGAGAACACGAGGAACGCGCGGACGCCTGCAGAGCAGCGGCGCTTCGAACTCGAGTTCCCGAAGAGCCAGGTCATCACGAAGACGGACTGGGCGAAGTTCGCCTTCTCCTGGGAGCAGAAGCCTCACGAGGTCAGCCGGGGTGCGCAGAGCAACTTCATGGCGTATGCGGTGGCGACCGACCGCCTGTGGGAGCAGTCGGCCGATGCAGTGAACGACGACTACTACCGGCAGAGCATCGCCAAGGTCATCATGTACAACCGACTGAGGGCGGCCGTCATGAAGGCGGACTGGTACGAGGGCGGATATCTCGCCAACATCGTCGCCTACGCGATGTCCAAGTTCGCCTTCGAGCTGGGCCGTAAGATGCCCGACCACCGATTCGACTTCGACCGAGTGTGGCGTCAGCAGGCGCTCGGTCCGATCACCGAGGAGGCGTTGCTGGGGATCTCTCGAGCCATGCATGCAGTGCTCACCGATCCGGACCGGCCTCAGAAGAACGTGACTCAGTGGGCGAAGCAGAACGCCTGCTGGGACTCCGCGCAGAAGAAGCGGGTGGTTCTGCCTCCTGCGCTGGTCGATGAGCTCACGCTGACCAGCGCTGCGCACGCGGCACCGGGAGCACCCAGCGCGACCACACCGGAAGGTGGTTCGGTGGTGGAGTCGGTTGCTCGGGTTCTGCGCGTCGATCCCGCGGTCTGGGCGGCTGTGCTCGGTGAAGGAGTCGTGCGAGGCATCGTCAGCCCCATCGAGCGCGCTCTGATCGAGCGCCTCGCCGTCCCCGGTACCGTGCCCAGCGAGAGGCAGGCGGCCCGCGCGCTCGCTGCGCTGGACCGCAGCGCCGAGCATGATCTCGTCGCTGCCGACGCCTACTGACGCCGACCTCGCGCCGGCTGCTTCAGTCGGCGGCTCAATCGCGAAGGAGTGCGGCCAGATCGGCCTCGCCGCGCTCTTCCAACCGGAACAGGACGTCTGAGGCAGATGCGCTCCGATCGAGGCCGACGGCGATGGCCAGAGCGCGATCATCCTCAGCCGAGACACCGGTCAGCGCCGTGACGTCCCCCGAGTCCTCCACTGCCGTCACGGTCACCCGATCTTCAGCGAAGTCCAGCCGGACAACGTCCCCGCCGGCGCTGTCGATCGTGGCGAGAGCGGCTCGGATGGTCCCCATCTGCGGCTGAGTCCCCTCCCACGTGACAGTGACGCCCCAATCATCGCCGTGCCAGCGCTTCCGCTCGCCGGGCGCGAGCCCGAGCGCGAGCGCCACGCCTGAGGACAGCACCGTGCCGCTCCCGCGGAGGTGCTCGGCCGTCACCTCGAGCCGGAAGGCGACCCTCTCGTCGTCGAGGAAGTAGAGGTTCTTCGTCAGGCCAGGCCGCTTGCGGACGGCGGCACGCCGCTCCGCGAAGCGGACCACTCCGGCGCGGGTGACGAAGGGCCAGCCCGCCGCGTAGCCACGCACGCTGCTCGCGGCCACCGACAGCCGCTCCGGGAGGTCCTCGAGGAGTGCGTCGAGTGCGACGGCGCCGTCGCTCCGCTCCACCTCCGCTGCGATCGCGTCCTTGATGCTCGTGTAGACCTCACCGCCCCATTCCACGAGCCCCCAGTCGCCGCGGCCGACGCGGATGAGTCGATCGTCGTTCGCGAGCGCGTTCCGGATCGACCGAGGCTCCCGCTCCCCCTCGAAGGCGGCCTCGATCCACTCGATCGACCGCGGTGCTCCCTCGACGCTCAGGAGCGCCACAGTCAGATCTCCGATGGACGCCCGGCGCGTCCTCGCCCACACGTCGCCGATCCTCACGTGACCGAGCGCGGTCATCCACTCGACGACGCGCTTCTCGGAGAGCGCCGTCCACTCCGCGAAGGACGCGAGCACGTCCGAGTGGGAAGCACCGCCGTGCTGGTCGGCGAGGTCGGCGAAGCGGACCTCCGTCTCCGACCGGGCGCCACCGAGGGAGGGGACGGCGAACCAGTCGCCGTCTCCCTCGAATCCGTCGTCGACCGCGTCAAGAACGGCCAGCGCTGTCGTCCCGTCGTCGTCGACGGGATCGAGGAGTCCCGGGACGGAGGCGAGGAGTTCGACGTGCGAGAGGACGCCGATCCGCGACCTCACTGCCGCGGCTCGGAAGGCCAGGCCCTCGTCCCGCTCCAGCCAACTCGACGTCGCTTCCCGCACTCGGACCTCGATCTGACGGACGCGCTCCCGCGTCACCCCGAGGCGCTCGCCCAATTGGTCCAGGGTCACCCGGCGACCGCCCACATGGCGCCCGAGGAAGATCATCCGCTGACGGTCGTCGAGGGCGGCGAGGTGGACGCCGAGCTGCTCGGGCAGGGAGGCGAAGCCCGAGCCGTCGCCGACCCACTCGTCCGAGGTCAGCGCGTCGAGCAGAGCCCATGCCTCGACGACGGCCGCGGGAGCAGCACCGAGGTCTCGCGATGCGGAGAGCAGTGGGGCCTCTCCCTGTCCGAGAGCCTGTCGCCATGACGCTGCGACCTGCACCGCGTCCAGGAGCTTCGTCCTCGGGGTGGCCTCCGCCGCCTGACGCGAACGCCGTGTGAGCGCGGCGGAGACGGCGGGAGGAGCCGGCGACGTGCTGTTGGAGCGGATCGCCTCGTCGACGGCCCAGCCGAGCAGCTCGGTCGCGCTGCGCGCCCCCATGCCTCGGAGCACCATCACGCCTCGCACTCTCATGGGGGCGAGAGCCTCGAAATCGGTGATGTCCTCTCGGATCAAGACGTTGCGGAGGCGGACGCTCTCCACTTGGCCTGGAACGTCGCGGGCGCTCACGGCCGGGAAGAGCTCGCGAAGGGTCGACGAGGTGCGGTACTCGAGGATGTGCTCGACGATCGCGGAACGGGCGCTCGGGTCGTCCAGATCCCGGCCGGTCAGGGCTGCTCGGAGCTCCGCCCTGTCGGCGGTGGCATGCCCTTCCAGCCAGGGGAACGCGCCGCTCCAGGCGCTCGGCAGATCCGATTCGAAGGCGAAGTCCTCGTATGCGCTCGCGGCCATCGGGGCCCCCTCTCAGCTCCGCCATTCTGGTCTGCGCAACCGACATCTGTCGCCCGCACCACGTCCAGGCTTGACCGAGGGGCAGTCGAAGTGCTCAGTGCGTTGCGACGAAGACCAGGCCCGACGCGAGCAAGAACACGAGGACGGCAGCCACTGTGCCGATCGCGGGGATCCACCAGATCCGACGCGACGTGTTCGGTCGGACGAGTGCGACGACCGTCACGAGGAAGGTCAGGGCGACGACTCCGGGGACGAGCACGGTCGTCGTGCTCAGGAGCCCGTAGTCGAATTCGCCCGGAGCTCCCCCCGCACCGATCTATCGCCAGCTGCTCGACCAGCACGAAGAAGGACAGGACGACGCCGAGGACCAGCAGGAGGACGACCAGCAGGATCGCGGTCACGCGGTCGGAGAGGCGACGGCGGGGCGGCGGGGGAGGTGACAACCGATCGAACGGGTCCCCTTCGCCCCAGTCCGAATCCGAATCGAAGGCCATGGCGCTGCTCAAGATAGTGGAGCAAGGCGGATGAGCATCTCCGGTCGCATGGCACCAGTGCGGGTCAGCACGTGGCCAGCACCGCCTCCGACGCCGCCCGGTCCCGCGCATCGATCCCGAGCCCGTACTCGCTGAGCACCGCCACGAACTGCTCCACGTACCCGCAGCGCAGCTCCGCGGCCGGTGGCAGCCACTCCCCCGGGCCGGCGTCGCTCTTCGCGCGGTTCGTCTGCTCGGAGGCGGCGACGAGGTTCGCGGGATCGTTCGCGAAGGCCAGACGCTGGTCGTCCGTCCACGACCAGGCGCCGTGGTGCCACGCCCAGCCGAGGGCGACGACGTGGTCGATCTGCACCAGGCGGGAGGTGTCGGTCCCGGAGACGAAGGCGACCGAGGCGCCGTCGTAGGGGTCGATCAGGGTGCCGGTGAGGACCTTGCAGTCGCGGGTGCCGGGCTTGAACACGGGGGCGAGCAGGTCGCGGCCGAGGACGTCGTTGCGGGTATCGCAGCCGTTGCGGTCGACGTCCGACCACGCCTGCCCGAAGAGGTCGCGGTCGTAAGGGACGGCGGCGGGGCCTTCGACCGAGGGGAGAGCGGCCAGCGTCGCGAGGGACGGAGCGGACGGCTCCGTTTCCGGAGCGGACGGCTCGACGTCCGCCGAGGGGCTGCTCGGCGCGGGAGCAGCGGGACTGCTCGACGCCGCAGAAGCACCGGCCGAGGAGGACACCGCCTCCGGTCCGCCTCCTCCCGCCGTGTCCGACAGCGCGACGGCGGCGACGGCGAGCGCCGCAGCTCCCAGCAGAGCGAGGATCGCACCGGCCCGTCGACGAGGGCGCCGGCGCACGGGGAACGTAGGCCAGTGGCGCATGATCGACCCTCCTGCGATGAGACCCGCGATGCGGTCGACGCGACGCGCCTCCTCAGTATGCGGAGTGGCCCGCTCCGGGCTCGACGGTCGGGCGGAGGGTCGGGAACAGGGGGCGGCCGCGCGGAGCGACAGCGTCGACGGCCGGGATCGAGCCTCCCGGAGGCGACCTCGTCGCGCCCGCGCCGGCGACCCGCGCCTGCTTGACTGCTCCCATGGAGATCTTCATCGGAGTGGTCGGCCTGCTCGGCGGGCTGGTCATCGCCGGGCTCGCGGTCGTCGCGGTGGTCATCGGACGGCGGCGGGCGGTGCCGGCGTCGCTGGTCGACGTCGAGGTGCGGCTGACGCACGCCGGGGACGACTGGTGGCGGGTGGGCGCGCGGGTGCGCAACTCCGGCCGCTCGCTCGTGCCGGTGACGAGCTACAGCGACGGGCGGCCGATCTCGGTCGATCTCGGCGGGGCCGTGTCGGCGGAGTGGTACGGGTCGGCTCCCCGGTCGGACGCGTGGCGGATCGATCCGGCGGTCGGGCTCCTCCTCGGACCCGTCGCACTGGAGCGCGGGGCCGACCTGGGGGCGACGATCGTCGTGCGCGGGCGGCCGCAGGTGCGGATCGACGCGCCGCTGCGCTACGTGCCGGTGCGCGAGAACGTGATCGAGTCGCAGACGCCGGACGCCGCTCCGGTCTGGGGCGTGTCCGAGGCCGCGGCCGCTCCGGCAGCAGCGCCGGCGTCGGCTCCCCCCGCGCCGATCCGTCCGCGTCAGCAGCGTCCGATGGACGCCGACCCGTCGCGTCCCGAGCGTGAGAGCGTCCTCCGCGGCGGCTTCGGGGTGTGGGCGGCCATGATCGCGGGGGGCGCCGGAGCCGTCGGCGTCGCGATCGGGATCGCCCTCGAGCTGGCCGGCGTCGAGGCGTCGGGGCTGGGCGGCGCGGGCATCATCCTGATCGCGGCCGGCTTCCTCGGCCTGGTCGGCACCCTCGTGATCCGGCTGCTGCGCCGCTGGCTCGAGCCGCCCGCCCTCTGGCGGACGCCCGCGCAGCGCCTCCGCCGCCCCGGGACGATCACCGTCCTCATCCTGAGCTACGCGGGGCTGGCGCTGTTCTGCACCGAGTTCGCAGCTCAGTCGGTGACGGGCGACACGACCTGGGTGGCCGGTGTCGCCGTGCTGATGCTGATCGCCGCACTGATCGGCATGGGACTCGTCGGGTTCCTCCGCCTGGTCGTCCTGCTCGGCGTGCGCCGCGCCTCCCGGGAGACCCCGTGACCCGAGAGGTCGTCGTCGTCGGAGCCGGCCTGGTCGGAGCGGCGACAGCCCGCGCCCTCACCGAGCGCGGCGATCGCGTGGTGCTCGTCGAGCAGTTCGAGCGGGGCCACGACCGCGGCTCGTCCCACGGCGAGACGCGCATCTTCCGCCGCGGCTACCTCGAGGACGACTAACGCGCCCTCAGCGGACAGGCCGGGCGCGCCTGGGCACGGCTCGAAGCCGAGACCGGCCGCCGCCTGCTGCACCCGGTCGGCGCGATCGACCACGGCGACCCCGCCGTCCTGGCCGCCGTCGAGGCTGTCCTCCTGCGCGACGGGATCCCCGTGGTGCGGATCGAGGCGGACGAGGCGCAACGGCGCTGGCCGGGACTCCGCTTCGAGACCGACGTCCTGCTGCACCCCGAGGGCGGACGCCTCGACGCGGCGGCCGCGATCGACGCGATGCTCGACTCCGCCCTCGGACGCGGCGCCGTCCTCCGGACGCGGACGCGAGTGCTGGGCATCGAGGAGCGCGCCGACGACGTGCGCGTGCTGACCTCGGACGGCGCCCTCAACGCCGACGCGGTCGTCGTGGCCGGCGGATCCTGGACGCCGCCCCTCGTGGAGGGTCTCGTCCGCGCGGCCGGTCGACGCCTCCCTCCGCTGCGCGTCACGCAGGAGCAGCCCGCGCACTTCGCGACCGATCTGCCCCTCGACTCGTGGCCGAGCTTCGCCCACCACCGCGCCGGCCTGCCCGTCGTCTACGGGCTCGCGACGCCCGGAGTCGGGGTGAAGGTGGGCGAGCACAGCACCGGTGTCGTCGTCGATCCGGACGAGCGCACCTTCGAGCCCGAGCCCCGAGCGCTCGCCCGCCTCGTCGGCTACGTCGCGGAGTGGGTCCCGGGCGTGGACGCGGCGAGCGCCGCTCCGATCAGCTGCCTCTACGACAGCACGCCCGACGAGGACTTCGTGCTCGACCGCGTGGGACGCGTGACTCTGGCGACCGGGTTCTCGGGGCACGGCTTCACGTTCGGCCCGGTCCTGGGCGAGCTGCTCGCGGACCTCGTCGCCGGCGGAGCGGCGCGGGAGCGGTTCCAGCTGCTGCCGGCGTGAGGGGCGGGTGCGTCCGGAGGAGCGGCTTCCGACCGGGGAGCAGCGGATGGATTCCGACGCAGCAGCGTCTGCTCAGCGGCCTGCGGGGCCCGTCCCGTGCTGCTCGCGGCCGTCCGGGTCGAGGAGCACGGCGTCGTCCCAGCCGCTCGCCGCCTCCGTCGTGCTGGTCTTCGCCGGCGGGCGCCGCGCGACCGCGACGACGATCAGCGCCCCCAGCATCACCAGGGCGGCGGTCTGCAGCGGCGGCGCGACCATCGCGAGCGCCTGCCGCACGTAGAGCTCCGGCGGGACCGTGATCGAGTCGCCCTGGTACTGGTTCGGCAGCAGGAGGACCACGACCGGGAGCGCGAGCACTGCGGCCCAGAGGACGACGGTGACCGCGATCGCGGCGGCCCAGAGCAAGCGGACCCGCGTCATCGGCGGGAAGCTCTCAGCAGCGGGACCACGACCGCCAGGCCGAGCGCGATCAGGCCGACGGTGAGGAACGGTCCGATCGCGTTGTCGCTGAGCACGCGGAGGTACTGCTCGGGCCCGAAGGCGCTCTGCGACGGCGAGTAGTCGTACCAGCTGTGGGAGCTGTTCCAGAGGGCGAGGAGTCCGACGAGGACGCTCACGGCGCCGACGACCGCCAGGGTTCCGGCGATGCGGCGAGTGGAGACAGCGGGGCGGGGGTCGGCGTCGGGCGCGTCGTGACGGTCACCGGAGTCGGGTGCCGCGTCGCCGGGAGCGGAGTCGGGTTCGGTGGGGAGCGGGACGGTCGGCTCGGTCGGGAGTGGGACAGTCGGCTCCGCGGGTCGGGGCGCGGTCGGCTCCGCGGGTGTCGGGACGGCCCGCACCGCCGCTCTCGCGCGCTCAGGAGCGGTCCGTCGGCCGGAGACTCGGGAGCCCGACGGGCCGTCGACCGATCGCACGTCCTCCTGATCGGGAGCGGACCCGCCACCTCGCCGGCCGGCCGATCGCCGGATGCCCGAGGTCCCGCCCGACAGGAACGGGGAGCGGAGGCGCTCCTCGCCGCTGCCGCGCCGCTCGGCCTCGCGTCCGTCGTAGCCGCGCTGGAAGCCCGCGTGGTAGCGCGGGTCGGTGCCGCCCTCGTCCGTCCCGCCGCTCTCTCGTGGGGAGCCGTCCGCTCCGGTGCTCCGCGCCATGCCGTCCCCCGCTTCGTGCAGTCGGGCCATCATGTCGCACCTCGCCCGCTGCGGGGAGGTGCCGGGCGGAGCTCGGGGTGCGGTCGGCGGAGGCGGGGGTTCAGCGCCCGGCCGCGGTGGTGCGCGACGGGAGGCTGACGATCCCCGCTCCGACCAGCAGCAGGCCGATCGTCACCGCCGTCAGCGCCGGCCAGCCACCGGCTCCGACGGCCAGGCCGAGGAGCCAGCCGCCGGCGGCCGAGCCCGCGTAGAAGGCGATCGTGTAGACCGCACCGGCGTGCCCTCGGAGTGCCGGAACCGCCCGCGCTCCCGTCCAGGCGGCGCCGGTCGCGTGCAGGGCGAAGAAGCCGGCCGTGAAGACGAGGAGTCCCGCGATCACCACGGCGACGTTCTCGGCGAGCATCACCAGCAGTCCGACGATCATCAGGGCGACGCCGATCCGCATGACGAGGCGGGGACCGATCCGCGGCCCCCATCTCCCCGCGAGCCGGGAGGAGAGGGTTCCCGCGAGATAGGCGGCGAAGAGGAGGGAGACGAGCGCGGGCGCCAGCGCGAACGGCGGCGCCTCGAGCCGGAACGCCAGGTAGTTGTAGACCGCGACGAACACGCCGACCGCGAGGAACGTCTGCAGCGCGATCGCGACGAGCATCGGATCGCGGAGCACCTGCGCCGTCTTCGCTCGCCAGCCGCCGGGAGCAGTCTCGCGCGTGCCGCCGCCCCGGGGCGCGAGCACGGCGAAGACGATCGCCGCCGCTGCGCAGACGGCCGTCACGACGAGCAGGGCTCCGCGCCATCCGAGCGCCGCCGCGAGCGGTCCGGCGAGCAGGCGTCCGGCGGCACCGCCGATCGTGGTCCCGGAGACGTAGGCGGTCGCGGCGGCCGTCGCTCCGGCGCCTCCGACCCGGTCGTGGATCGCCGCGACGGCGAGCGCCGGGACGGCACCCAGTGCCGCTCCCCCGAGGAAGCGCAGGACGAGCAGGAGCTCGAAGGTCGGGGCGACGCAGGCGAGCAGCGCCAGGACCACCGACGTGAGGACCGCGATCCGCATGGATTCGAGCCGTCCGATGCGCTCGGCCACCGAGGCCCACGGCAGCACCGAGAGCGCCAGTCCGAGGGTCGCGGCCGAGACGGTGAGCGCGGCGTCGGACGGGGCGAGGGCCCATTCCCGCGCGAGCTGCGGGAGGACGCTCTGCACGGCGTAGAGCTCGGCGAAGGTCGCGACTCCGGCGGCGAGGAGGGCGATGGTCAGCCGCCGCTGCGAGAAGGGGGCCGCTGCGCGCATCGGTCGGGTGCGTGCGGCGGTGCTCATGGTTCCGACGGTAGACCGCCTGCGGGTGCATGACTAATGCCCTTTCTCGTACTGTTCATGCGTTCTGGTCATGTCCGGATCTAGGGTGGTGGCGTGTCCGACGATTGGCCCGCGACCCTCCGCCTCCTGCCCCTGCTCGTCGCGGTCGCCCAGACCGGGAGCGTCACGGCGGCGGCCGCCGAGCTCGGGATCCCGCAGCCGACCGCGAGCCGGTCGCTCGCCCGGCTGTCCGCCCTGGTCGGCACCCCCCTGGTCCGCCGGAAGGGCCGCGGGGTGGTGCTGACGGAGGCGGGGACCCGTCTCGCCGAGGCCGCTCAGGACGGCATGTCGGTGATCCGCGCCGGCCTCGCGGAGGTGCGGCAGGCGGGCGACGTGGAGCACGGCCGGATCGACCTCGCCTTCCAGACGCTCCTCGGGGAGAGCTTCGTGCCGGATGTGATCCGCCGGTTCCGCCGCCGCTGGCCGCAAGTCGGTTTCGGGCTCCGTCACGGCTCCCGAGCCCTCTGCCTGAGGGCCGTGGCGGAGGACGAGTCCGAGCTGGCGATCGTCGCGGATCCGCCCGATCTCCCCGGAACCACCACGACGACCCTCTACTCGGAGCCTCTCCTCGCGGTCGTGGACCCCCGTCATCCGCTGGCCTCGCGGCGCTCGGTCACGGTGGAGGACCTCCGCGGCCTCGACCTGATCATGCTGGCGCCCGGCTACGGCCTCCACGAGTCGGCCCGGCGCCTGCTCGCCGTGGACGGCCGCGACCCGGTGCCGGCGTTCGAGGTCGGCGACTACCGCGCCGCCCGGGGACTCGCGGCAGCCGGTCTCGGACTCACGATCCTGCCGCCGAGCCCGTCCTCGGTCGACGACGACGTCCGCGAGATCCCGATCGACGATCCGGGCGCGAGCCGTGAGATCGGTGTGCTCGCCCGCGACACCGGAAACCCGGTCGTCCCCGAGTTCCTGCGGGCCCTGCACGCCGCGGCGGCCGCCCGGCGCCGGTGACCGCTGCTCGGCTCTGCTGTCAAGCACAGGAAGCGGAGGCCCTTCGTGCAGCAAGCTTCGAGAGGATCCCCGCACCGCCAGCGACACCCCCCCTCCCCCCGCTCCTGCACCACGTCACCGAGGACGGCCCCGGTCATGATCCTTCTCCGCACCCACGCCAACCGCTGGACCGCGCGCGCCCGCCGCAGCGGCGTCGTCCTCGGCATCATCACCCTGGTCTCCGATCTCCCCCGCCCGGCCTACCGGACGGTCCGCCTCGACCCGACGAGCGGCGAGCGCTTCCTGCTCCGCGACACCGCCGAGCTCGAGGAGGCCTTCGCCGTGCTCCTCGCCGGGCTCGAGCGCTCGCGCATCGCGGCCTCGGCGCCCCCGGCCGAGTCCGCTCCCCCGTGCGCCCCGGTCGACGCGCCCGTCGCAGTCGAGGACGACCTCGAGGAAGCCGCCTGACCCGACGGCGTCCTTGCGGGGAGACCCTCACCGCGCATCAGGCGCCGAGCTCTCCGCCCGCCTCCTTCACACTCGACGTGTCGGATCGACGTGCCGTGACACCTCGACCGGCGGATCCGTCCTCGGCAGGTCCCGCGGACCGATGACCCGTCGGAGCCGGGCCGACCTGCGCGACCGCAGGAGAGCCCGGCGCCAGCGCGGATCGGTGCGGGCCCGGAGGCGGGGGTCGAGCGGGCGGAAGCCTCCCGCGGTCCGCTCCTCGATCAGCACGATCGTCGCGGTCGCGAGGTGCAGTCTCCGGATCGGCTCCCTCTCGGGATGCGGATGCCCGGAGCGCGTGCGGAGCTGCTGCTCCAGCTGCTCCGGGTCGGCGGACCACCAGGTGCTGACGCCGACGCGTCCATCGGGGAGAGGGAAGCGCTCGGTGATGCGGTACGGGAGGCCGTGCTCGGTCATGCAGTAGTGCCTTTCGAGGAGAGGGTCCGGGAGCCCGGGCCGCGCTGCAGCGGCCCGGGCTCCGGTTCACGAGGTGCGGGTCGAGCGACGGCGCAGCGCCGTCAGGGCGCCGCCGGCCAGGAGCAGAGCGCCGGCTCCGGCCGCGAGGGGCCCGGCCGCCGCTCCCGTCGAGGCGAGGACCGTCGGCACGAGTCCGACCGGAGGCACCGCCACCTGGGCGCAGCTGGCTCCACCGTCGTCCGCGCACGGGTGCAGGACGGTCGTCGGATCGAAGCCCTCCGGGACCTCGGTCAGGCGCGCCCGGTTGGGGATGGTCCACGCGTCCACGCCGTCGGCGACCCGTCCGGTCACGGTGAACGTCGTCGACGCTCCAGGGGCCAGAGACAGGTTCTCGACAGTCAGGTCGGACGACGCCGGGCCGCCGTCCCGGGAGATCGTGACGTCGCTCAGGTGCGCGAGCTCGGGGACGTCGGTGAGGGTCACCCCGTCCGCCGGCCGAGCCCCCTCGTTGGCGACCACGATCCGGAACCCGGCACGCCCGCCGTGGTCGACCTGATTCCCGATCGCCGTCTTCTCGATGGAGAGCCTTCCCTCGACGGGCGGCACCGGGATCTCGGCGCAGGACGACGTCGCATCGTCAGCGCAGGCGTTCTCGACCGTCGGCGGGTCGAAGCCCTCGGGCTGGTGGGTGATCGAGACGCGGTTGGGCAGGGTCGCGGCGTCGTACCCGTCGGCGACCCGGCCGCTGACGTGCAGCGACACCTGGCCGCCAGCGGGGATGTCGAGACCCGTGACGGGCTCCGTGGCCGGCTGCGTTCCTCCGGCGCCGTTCTCGATGGTCGCCTCGAGCAGGTGGTCGAGCGTCGGGACGTCGGTCACGGTCACGTCCGTCGCGTCGACCGTTCCGGTGTTCGCCACGACGATGTCGAAGCCCGCCGTGCCGCCGTGCTCGGCGCTCGCCTGGGACGCGGTCTTCCGGATCAGGAGCGACCCCTCGCCGATGTCGTGCGGGACGGTGGCGCAGGGGTTCGCGTCGGTCCCCGTGCCGGACGAGGCGGGAGCGAAGGGCGCATCGGCGAGGCAGGCCGTGTTCGTCAGCGCGCGGTCCCCCTCGCCGGTCACGATCACGTCGAAGGTCAGCTCGGCCGTCGCCCCGACCGGCAGGCTGCCGGCCGCCCAGGAGATGCGGCCCGTCTCCGCGTCGATCGTGGCCGTGCCCTGCGAGGCGCGGAGGGAGCCGGAGTCGAGCTCGGCGTCGTCGAGCACGCCCTTGTCGAGGTAGTCGATGACGGCGGCGTCGGAGTAGTCCCCGGTCCCGTCCGAGGTCAGCGTCACCCGGTAGGGCACGCGGGCGCCGCGGAGCAGCGGAGTGGCGGAGTCGACCGACGAGGTCTTCGCGATGGTCACGTGCGGCGCGAGCGGATCGAGGCGTGCGACCGCGACCGCACCGTCCGAGCCGTAGGCCCAGTCGTCAATCGCCCGCAGGTCGCCGTAGGAGCCATGCACCGAGTCGTTGGCGTTGGGGACGCGGCCCCGCCCGGAGTCGTCGCCCTCCCAGCGGTGCACCCCGCCGGACGAGTCGGTGCCGCCGTCGCCGGACGTCACCGCGGAGGTGCCGGAGTACCGCTCCGAGTTCGATCCGGCGAGGAGCGAGTCGTCCCAGTGGACCATCGACGGGTCGTCGCCGCCGCCGGTCGACCTCACGACGGACACGCCGCCGGCGGACGTCTCGGCGTCGACCCGCGTGAAGTGGAACTCGTTCGTGCGGCCGATGGAGGCGCGGAAGGTGACGTCGGGGTCGGTCACGTCGACCGTCCCGCCCTTCGCGTCCCGTCCGTCCCAGTCGACCGAGAAGGGACCGGTCGTCCCCGCGATCCGGGTGAGGTGCACGTCGCGCTCGCCGTCGTAGGAGCCGTCCCCGTCCGCATCGACGTCCACGACGACGGTGCCCGGCTGCGTCCCCAGGACGCCGGTCAGCGTGCCCGCGTCGGAGCCCGCGGTCGACCGGCGGAAGGCGAGGCCCTCGATCGTCGGCGCGCGGTAGGCCGGAGCGATCGACTCCGGCAGGTCGGACGACGGCGGGTCCAGGAAGAGCTTGTAGGTCTGCAGGCCGTCGATCCCGGAGCGTCCGGACGCCTGCACGTACTGCGCCCCGATGCCGCCCGCCTCGCTCGACTGCGGCATGGGGACCGAGAGGTAGGACGGATCGGACGACCCGACCTTCACGTTGCCCTTGTTCGTGGCCTGGACCGTCGAGGCGACCCCGTCGTAGCCGCGCAGCCCGAGCTCGTAGCGGGCGCCCGTCTCCGTGACGGCATGGAGGGTGAAGGAGGAGCGCCGCTCCTCGGGCGAGGAGTAGGACTCCTTCGCCCCGGACTGGATCGCATAGGACTCGGACCACACCCGGCCCGCGACCGCCGCGCCCCGCGCGTCCTGGACGCCGATGCTCCAGACGAGGTTCACCGGCGCCGTCACGTCGTCGTCGGACACCCGGATCTGGAAGACCCCGGTCTCGTCCGCCACGAACGAGCCGCCGGCGGACACCGAGGGCGCCGCTCCGGGCGCGAAGTCCTGCTCGTCGAGGACGGCTCCGCCCGGAGCCGTCACCCGGGCGGTACCGCCGCCGGTCTCGCCCTCGCCGGTGCCTGAGCCCGCCTGGAGCGGGTGGAGGTCCACCCGGAGCGTCTCGCCCTTCTGGACCCAGGCCGAGACGGTCGTCACGCCGGCGTTCGTCGCGCCTCCCTGCAAGAGGGTGTTCTCGATCGTCGTGTGAGGACCGTCGGCGGCGAGGGCGGGCGGCGGTGCGAGGCCTCCGCCCAGCAGCCCGCTCACGAGCACGCAGCCCGCCGTCGTGCCGACCAGCGCTCGCGCCGTCCGCGCTCGGGGTCGTCCGCGCTCGTCCCGCCCCGACTGTTCCGTTCGACTCATCCGATGTCCTCTCCTCTGCCGACCGAGCGCACTGCGTCGGCGGCGACCGTTCAGCCCCACGGAAGGAGAGTATTGCTCGGTTCGACGTCACCGCGGCCGGTACGGCTGCATCCGTGGAGAACGGCGCGAGATGGGCGCTGTGGAGGAGGAAACGGCGCGCGAGAAGAGCCGAGCGGCGTGCTCGCGACGGGTGATCGCAGAGCCCGCGAGGAGTGATCGCGAGCACGGGCGCGGACTGATCGCGGATGCGGGCGGAAGACGGTCGGCGCCGTCGACGGCGCGAAGAGGCGTCCTGCGAGGCGGAGGACCGGCCGTTCCGTCGCCCTGCGCTCTCCGGGAGACCGACGCCGACAGCCACCGGAACGAGCGACCGTTAAAACGAGAACGGCCCGCCGAAGCGGGCCGTTCTGCTCTGTCTCAACCAGAGTGCGCCCGGAGGGATTCGAACCCCCAACCTTCTGATCCGTAGTCAGATGCTCTATCCGTTGAGCTACGGGCGCAGTCCATCGCGTGGGCCAGAGGCGCACGCAACGAGGTACGACTATACATGCCGGGAGCCCCCTCCGCGAATCGGCGGCGGCGGCGCAGACGGCTCCGTCTCGGGACGCCGCCGCAGCCACGAGAACCCAGGCTCCGTCGCGGTGTCCCGGAACGCGCCGCAGAGCCTCCGACGGGCGGACGCCGCTGCTCCCCCTCACGGCGTACCGTGGGCTCATGGAGGCCGCCGCGATCGAGCTCGTGGGCTTCGTCGTCTCTCCGCTGCACCGCTACGAGGGCCGCCCCGCCGATGGCCCGGTGCCGTCCGAGGGCAACGAGCAGCCCGAGCGGATCGAGATCCGCGCAGGCCTCGGCATCGTCGGCGACCGCTTCTTCGCCCAGCGCGCGCACCGCCCCGCGGCGATCACGCTCTTCGCGGTCGAGACCCTCGAGCACATCGCCGCCGAGCTCGGCGCAGGGCCCTTCGACCCCGCCGACGCCCGCCGCAACATCATCGTCCGCGGCGCCGACGTCGATGCGCTCGCCGGCCGCACGTTCGCGATCGAGCAGGGCGGGGAGCGGATCGAGTTCCAGGGCGGACGACCGGCCAACCCCTGCGCCTGGATGGACGTCGTGCTCGCCCCCGGGGCGTTCCGGGCGATGCGGAGGCGCGGCGGCGTCCGCACCGCCCCCCTGACGAACGGCGTCCTCCACACCGGGCCGGCCCGCCTGATCCTCCACAGGTCGGACGACATGCTGATCTGAGCCCGGCGGCGAGCGCCTAGGCTCGCAGCGACCGACTCCCCCGATCGAAGGAGGCCCCGTGCTCCGCCCGAGCGACCTCCTCCCCACTCTCGCCACGACTCTGCGGCGCGGAGTCCGCGACGTCTTCGCGACCACGCGCTCTCGGGGGCGAGATCCGCACCGCCGCACCCGCAGCACCGACGTCTCGGTCCAGCGGGTGCACCACCGAGACGTCTGGGCGCGGGTGAGCACGGTGGGGCGCGACGGCGAGCGCACGTTCGTCCTCGTGCCGGGGATCGGAGTCGCGGCCACCTACTTCGAGCGCCTCGCGCCCGCGCTCAACGAGTTCGGTCCGGTGCACGCCCTCGATCTGCCGGGGTTCGGCGGCGTGCCGCACCCGATCGACGCGCGGCGCATGGACATCGGCGACTACGCCGAGCTGGTCGGCGCCGTCATCGACGAGCTCGGCCTCGACGATCCCGTCGTCCTCGGCCACTCGATGGGGACGCAGGTGGTGGCCGAGCTCGCCGCGCGCCGTCCGGAGCTGACCACCGTCGTCCTGCTCGGACCAGTGATGAACCGGCACGAGCGCCGCCTCCCGACCGCCGCGCTCCGCTTCGCCCAGTCGAGCGTCCGCGAGCCGCTCAAGGTCGCGATCCTCGCCGCGGGCGCCTACCTCCTCTGCGGACCGCGCTGGTTCTCCCGTGTGCTGCCCGAGATGATGCACTACCGGATCGAGGAGACCGTCCCCCGGATCCGCGCGTCCGCCCTCGTCATCCGCGGCGAGTTCGACCGGCTCGTGCCGCGCGAGTGGGCGGAGGAGATCGCCCGGTCGATGCCGCACGCGCGGGCCTGGGAGATCCCCGACGCCTCCCACTCCGTGATGCACGCGCACGCGGAGGAGGTCGCCCGCCTCTGCGTCGAGCACGCGCGGGCGCCGCAGCCTGACCGGGACGAGGCCGCCCTCCGCCGCTACCCCGACTCGGAGGTCGACCACTCCGAGGAGGACGCGCCCACCGAGGACCCGATCGGCGCTCTCCGGGGACGCATCACCGAGCTGGCCGGGATCCTCGTGGACGACGACTCCCTCATCGCCGAGGGCAAGACCCTCCACGCCGAGGCGAGCGATCCGGAGGCACTGCACCAGGTTGCTCCGGACCCGGGCGACGGCGAGCTCGTCGAGGGCGGCGGATCGAGGGAGGACGGCGAGCAGGACGGCTGACCAACACAGGCCACCACGACCCGCACGTCGCGCGGCGTGAGACGCCGAGCGCAGCAAGAGCAGCCCTCCCGCCGACGCCACTCGGCGCCCGCCCGTCAGGACTCCGCGCCGACGATCTCCTCGCGGATGCGCCGCAGGTCCTCGGCGAGCGCCCCCAGCAGGATCCAGTGCTGCGGATGCGGAGTCGCGATCACGAGCGGCGCGGTGAGAGCGGGCAGCTCGTCGGTGATCGCCTCCGGCTCGGGAACGTCGACCGAGGACTGCACGAGGAGCCGCAGATCGTGGGCGGCGCGGTGCAGCTGGACGGCGATGTCGGCGATCGTCGGCTCCCCGACGAGCTCGTCGTCGTAGAGGTCGTGCACGGTCCGCGTCATGCCGCGGACCCGGGTCACGATGCGCCCCAGCCGCGGGACGACGGAGTCGAGGGCCAGCAGCCGGTCGCGGTGGGCGGAGCGGCGCGGGTTGAGGCGGAGGGACTCCTCGCCGGTCGCGATCGCCTCCTCCGCCTTGCTCTGCATGGTCTGCAGCAGCCGGGCGTTGATGAGCAGCTCGTCGAGCCGACGTCGCGGGACGGGGGCCTGGAGGGCGTCGCCGAGGTCGTCGAGGGCAGCGGCGAGCTGAGCGGTGAGGTCTCCGATCGCCCGCTCGGCCGGCGCCAGCACGACCGGAGGGACGATGAGCACGTTGATGACGACTCCGACGGCCGCGCCCAGCAGGGTCTCGAGGATGCGGTCGAGCGCGTAGTTCGGCGTGACCGCGCCCACCGAGAGCACGAGCATCGCGCTGATCGGGATCTGCACCGCGGAGGCGGGGGTCAGGCGCACGGCCCACCCGACGGCGATCGCGGCCACGATCGCGAGGAGCACGATGATGCTCTCGCCGCCGAGCACCGTGCCGATCACGGATCCGACGATCACGCCGATGATGACGCCGACCGAGCGCTCGAGTGCCTTGGAGAACGACTGGTTGATGCTCGGCGCGACGACGAGGAGCGCGGCGATCGCACCGAAGACGGGCAGCGTCCCCGGGAAGACGACGCCGGCGAGGAGCCAGGTGACGACCGTGGCCGCCGCCGTCTTGACCAGCTGCAGCACCGGCGGCCGCGTCGGCACGGTGAAGCTCGAGGTCAGGCGCATGGGACCACGGTAGCGAGCGCCCGCCGCCTCGCGGTCCCCGCGCGCATCACCGGCTCGCGGCCGCCTCGACGCTCGCGAGCACCGCGCGGAGCGAGCGCGACGCCTCCGCCCGCAGATCGGCGGGCACCCCCGAGAGCAGCGCCCGCTCGGCGTCGAGCACCTCGGGGAAGGCCCGGCCGACCAGCTCCTCCCCCTCGCGAGTCAGCGTGATGAGCGAGCCGCGCCCGTCCGCCGGGTTCGCGGCGCGCCGCACCAGGCCCCGACGCTCCAGCGAGTGCACGCGCTTGGTGATCGCGGGAGCGGAGGCGAGGGCGATCGTCCGGAGGGTCGTCGGCGACTGCGGAGCGCCGGCGCGACGCAGCGTGGAGAGCACGTCGAACTCGCCGCGGGTCAGCCCGTGGGCGGCGAGCAGCTCCTCCGTCGCCCGGACGATCAGCGCGGAGGCGCGGATCACCCGCCCGACGATGTCGACGGCGGAGGTGTCGAGCTCGGGCCGCAGCACCGCCCAGCCCGCCCTGATCTCGTCGACCGCGTCACCCGGCTGGCCTTCAGAGTCATTCACGCGTAAAGTATATCTGCTTCACCCGTGAAACACTTCTCCGGCCGCCGCCGCTCGGACCCCGATCAGAGGACCCGATGGCCGCCACCCCCGTTCTGCCCCACCCCCGCGAGCTCCTCGCCTTCGGCCCGCACGCCGGCGCCCATCGCGTCGCCCTGCGCGCCGGCGTCTCGATCGCCGTCCCGCTGCTCGTCCTCTGGGCGCTCGGCCGCACCGATCTCGCCCTCTACGCGACCTTCGGCGCCTTCACGGCCCTCTACGGACGCCAGCACACGCACCGGCCGCGCCTGCTGATGCAGCTGTCGGCAGCCGCGTTCCTCGTCACCACCGTGACCCTCGGCACCGTCGTCTCCCTCTCTCCTCACCGCGACTGGCTGATCATCCCCGTCGTGGTCGCCGTGACCGTCGCGGCGGCCTACCTCAGCGACGCCCTGCACTGGCACCCGCCCGGCCCGCTGTTCCCGGTGTTCGCCGTCACGGCGTGCGCGTCCGTCCCGTCCGAGCCCTCGCGGATCCCGGTCGCCGTCGCTCTCGCCGCGGGCTCCGCCGCCTTCTCGGTCGTCGTCGGCCTGAGCGGTCTCGCGCTCCCCCGCGCACGCCGCCTCGCCCCGACGCCGTGGCGCACCTCGTTCCGCGCGGCGGCGGCCCGTCCGGCGACGCGCGCCGCCCTGCTCCGCTTCGGGGCCGTCGTCCTGGTGGCAGGCACCATCCCGACCGCGACGGGCCTGGGCCACCCCTACTGGGCGATGGTCTCCGCCGTCGCAGCCGTCTCGGGAGCGGACGCGGGCGCCCGGCTCGTGCGCGCGGGCCACCGGATGCTCGGCACGATCGTCGGAGTGCTGATCGCGGCCGCGCTCCTGGCCCTGCCGCTCTCCCCGCTCGCCGTGATCGTGGTGGTGGTGCTCCTCCAGATGACCGCCGAGCTCGTCGTCGGCCGCAATTACGGTCTGACCCTCGCCTTCGTCACTCCGCTCGCGATCCTCATGGTCGAGCTCGCGCACCCCGTCGACGAGCTCGTGCTGCTGCGCGACCGGGCGCTCGAGACCGCGCTGGGCGTGCTCGTCGGAGTCGTGGCGACGCTCCTGACCCACGCCGCCTCGCAGCGCTCGCGCTCGCGCTCCTAGGCTCAGGAGGATGGACCGCACGATCCCCGCTGTGCTCGCCGAGATCACGGCGGCCGTCGCCGAGGTGCGCGACGTCGCACGGTCGCAGCAGGACGGCGCGCGGGCCCGCGTCGCGGACCGGCTCGACGAGATGTTCGCCGGAGCGACGACCCGCCGAGAGGTCCGGGCGGCGGCTGCCGACGCGCTCGGGCTCTGGGGCGGGGCGGGCTCCTTCTCGGACGTCGGCTCGGCCGAGGCCGACCACGCGGTCAGGCGCCTGTACCGGGCCCTGCGCGCCGGCCGCTCCTGGCTGCTCCACGCCGGCTGACCCGCACGTCGCGACCGCCGCACGACGCCGAGAACGACGAAGGCCCCCTGCTTCCGTGGAAGCGGGGGGCCTTCTCGTTGGCGGTACCGGTGGGATTTGAACCCACGGTGGACGCAAGCCCACACATGTTTTCGAGACATGCTCCTTCGGCCGCTCGGACACGGTACCGGGGTCGAGTGTACGCGACGGCCGGAAGTCGCGCCAATCGAGCGGACGGGCCGCCGTCAGGCGGGGAGGAGGAAGCCGAGCACGCGGTCCCACTCCGGGATCGCGAGCAGGTGGCCGCGGCCGGGCACGACCTCGAGGCGGGAGTCGGGCAGCCGGGCGGCGTACCACTCGGCATGGCGGCGGCCGGCGACCGCGTCCTCGGCGCCGTAGAGGAGGAGCGCGGGCGGCTCGGCGGACTCGACGGCGAAGCCCCACTCCTGCACGCCGTAGCCGATGAGATCGGCGGCCATGCCGAGGGCGCCCTGGGCGGCGGCGCGCTCGAGCATGCGCGAAAGGCGCTCGCGGACTCCGGGGGTCTCGAGCACCGCGGTGTCGGCGTCGCCGGAGCCGAGCATCCCGAGCAGGGCGTCCGGGGCGGGGGTCGGGCCGAAGGCGCCCTCGAGGGTGCGGGTGAGCGAGCGGACGGCCTCGTCGAGCGGGAGGTCGGCCAGGCGGGCGAGCTCGGCGCGATTCTCGTCGCCGACCCACGGCACGGCGCCGTCGGGAGCGGGCGTGCCGATCACGGCGACGCGCTCCACGAGGCCGGGGTAGTTCGCGGCGAGCGCGAGGGCCACGCGGCCTCCCGCCGACCAGCCGGCGGCGCTGACGGAGGCGATGCCGACGGTCGCGAGGTACTCGGCGATGTCGGCGGCGGCCTGCTCGGGGCTGGCTCCGACGCCCGCTCCGGCGGGGTCGAGGTCGGTCAGAAGGGAGGAGGCGCCGTAGCCCGGGCGGTCGAACGAGAGCAGGCGCACGCCGTGGCGCGCGGTCGCCTCCGGGTCGGGGTCGAAGTCCGAGGAGCCGGGAGCGGGATGCGCCAGGACGACGACCCGCTCGGCGCCCTCGGGGCCGGACCAGCTGACTCCGAGCGGGCGGCCGGACTTGAGGACGTGCACTGTCGAGGGCATGTCCCCCAGTCTCCCGCAGACGTCCGACGCCGACGGAGCGGCGCTCGGGGCTGAGGCGTTCTCCGAGGCGCGATCCTCCGCCTCCGCCCCTCCGCGACGACGCTCCTCCACAGACGGCTTCCACGCGACCTCTCCCCCGGCCTGGCGCGCCCCGCTCGCGGCGTCGGTGGTCGACGGTACTGTCGAAGACACGTTCGAACGAGCGGCGGTGTCGGGGGTCCCCCGTAGCGTCGCGCTCGTCCCCCTCCTCCGCCCCGAAAGGACCTCATGGCCTCCTCGAAGACGCGCACCGCCCCGTACCGCTGCTCGGAGTGCGGGTGGACGACCGCGAAGTGGGTCGGCCGCTGTGGTGAGTGCCAGCAGTGGGGCTCCGTGATCGAGAGCACCGAGCGCACCGGCCTCGTCCGCGCGGTCGCCGCTGTGGCTCCGGCCGCCGGCCGCATCGCGCGGCCCATCACCGAGATCGAGACCACGTCGGCGGCGCACCGCCCCACCGGCGTGGGCGAGCTCGACCGCGTGCTCGGCGGCGGGATCGTCTCCGGTGCGGTCGTGCTGCTCTCGGGAGAGCCCGGCGTGGGCAAGTCGACCCTCCTGCTCGAGGTCGCGAGCCGCGCCGCGGCCGAGGGCCAACGGGTCCTCTACGTCAGCGCGGAGGAGTCGGCCGCGCAGGTGCGCATGCGGGCCGAGCGCACCGGCGCGATGCACGACAGCCTCTTCCTCGCGGCCGAGACCGACCTCGCCACCGTGCTCGGCCAGATCGACGAGGTCCGGCCGGACCTGCTCATCGTCGACTCGGTGCAGACGGTCGCGAGCGACACCGTCGACGGCCTGCCCGGCGGTCCCAGCCAGGTCCGCGAGGTCGCCGCGACCCTCATCCGCGTCTGCAAGGAGCGGGCGCTCCCCCTCGTGCTCGTCGGACACGTCACGAAGGACGGCTCCATCGCGGGGCCGCGCCTGCTCGAGCACCTGGTCGACGTGGTCTGCCACTTCGAGGGCGACCGGCAGACGGCGCTGCGCTTCGTCCGCTCGCTCAAGAACCGCTTCGGCCCGACGGACGAGGTCGGCTGCTTCGAGATGACCGCCGAGGGCATCGCCGAGATCCCCGACCCGAGCGGTCTGTTCCTCAGCCGCACCCGCTTCCCCACCCCGGGCATCTGCGTCACGGTCGCGATGGAGGGACGCCGCGCGCTCCCCGTCGAGATCCAGGCGCTCGTGATCGCGAACGACGGCGAGCACCCCCGCCGCGTCACGAACGGAGTCGACGCGTCCCGGGTCGCGATGATCCTCGCCGTCCTCGAGCGGCAGGCGGGCATCCCCCTGCGGCGCTGCGACGTCTACGTGTCGACCGTCGGCGGCGTGAAGCTCATGGAGCCGGCGGCGGACCTGGCGATCGCGGTCGCCATCGCCTCCGCCCACGCCTACACGCCGCTGCGGCCCGGGATCGCCGCGTTCGGCGAGATCAGCCTCTCGGGAGACATCCGGCCCGCCTCCGGAGCGAAGCAGCGCGCCTCCGAAGCGACACGACTCGGGCACTCCTCGCACCTCGACTCCAGCGCCTTCACCCTCTCGAGCGCGATCACCCACGCGCTCGTCCCCGTTCCCGAGCGCATCCGTCCGGAGCGGGTGCCCACGCACTGACGGCCGCGTCCCCGGCCCGCTGCACAGGCACCCGTCCACCGCTCGGGGCCGCGGGCGCCCCCGTCCACCGCATGGTCGAGGATCGCCACCGGAGGCGAACACGGGCTCGATGGGCACTGCCCGACAGCTCCGCCCGACCACGCACGCGTCCGCTCCGCCGCGGCCGCCGGTCGCAGCCTGACCCTAGACGCCGCCCCCGCCGCCGCCGCTCGAGGAGCTCGACGAGGATCCGACGTAGCTCGACGTCGACGACGAGAACGAGGACACGCTGCCGGCGAAGGCCGCCGCGTGGAAGCCGTTCGGTCCGGAGTACCAGACCGGCTCCTCGCCGGTGCGCTCGTAGGCCGACGCGAGCTCCGCCGACCACTCCTTCTCGAGACCGAAGAGCACGGCCCACGGCAGCAGGCGCTCCGTCACCTCGACCACCTCGACCGGTCCGACCGTGCGCCGGTCCGCCCCGCGGGGCGACTGCAGCATGGCGATCCGGTCGGCCTCGGCCAGGCGGATGTACAGCTCGAGCCCGCGCAGATGGTCGCGCAGCTCCGCGCCCGCGGCCGTCAGCGGCACCCTCGAGACCAGGATCGTCCCGACGACGGCCGCGACGATCGCGACCAGCATCAGCACGAGCGGGAGCGCTCCGCCGAAGGAGCCGGTCATCAGGAGGATCGCGCCCAGGAAGGCGGCCAGGACACCCAGCAGCAGCGGGACGATCACGAGCACGCTGCCGCCGATCGTCCCGGCCTTCTTCAGTCCCGCCTCGGTCACCCGGTTGCCCAGCGCGGTCCGGAACTGTCCGACGGCCTTGCCGAACTCCTTGTCCTTGCCGGAGAGCTCACGCACCGTCCCCGGCACCCGGCCGAGGGCGATGTCGAGGAACTCGCGGTCGTCGGACGCGAGGGGCCGCGGGCGTCCCGCGCGTCGCGTCGGCGTCGTCGCAGGGTCGAGCACCCGCACGGCGTACTCCTGCTTCCGCCCCTCCCCCGTCTCCTCGATGCGCACGAGACCACGGACGGCGGCGTCCAGGAGTCCGGCCGCAGGGGCCTTCGACGTCTTCCGCAGCAGCGCGGCGGAGAGGAACAGCCCCTCCGCGGGCGGGTCGTACTCGGCGACGACGGTCGGGCGGCCGGGAGCGTCGCGGAGCACGGTCCGGCGGCGGTGCACGGCGAGCGCGAGGCCGATCAGGACCGCGGCGAGGCCGCCCAGCTGCACCCAGGACCAGCCGGAGGCGAGGTAGCGGTCGTCGCGCGGCGTGAAGGTCCCGGGAGCGAAGCCGATCGCCACGGTCACGTTCTCCCCCGGAGCCAACGACTCCCCCGATGCCGTGACGACCGCGCCGTCGCGGCCGATGGGACAGGGCGTCGTCGAGCCCTCCGGTCCCCGGTAGCAGCTGACGGTCCCCGTCGCGGCGGAGGCCAGCGACCCGGCGAGCTCGACGCGCACGTCGTAGCGGTCGAAGGACTGGCGCCAGCCCGTGCCGTTGACGTCCCAGTAGAACTCGTCCTCGCCGCTGCGCGTGCCGGATCCAGGCAGGGTCGTGTTGTGCTGCGTGTAGGTGAAGACGTAGGTCTGGCTGCCGCTGACGAACTCGTCCGCCGCGCTGGTGACCAGGAGGAAGCCGTCCTCGCGCTCGGTGTCGACCGGCCGCGCCTCCCCGTCGCCGTCGGTGACGGACACCAGGTCGACGTCGGTCGGGTGCCCCTCGTAGTCGAGCGGGATCGCGCGCTGCATGCCGCGGTTCTGCGACGGCGGGAACTCGGCGACGAAGGTCTCGACAGTGGTCAGCGTCGAGCGGCCCTCCTCGTCGCGGTCGAGACGGAAGTCGGCCGAGTACTCCGAGAACCGGAAGCCGTCCACGTCCGCGCGCACGACACCCGCGACGGGCTGCGGAGCCGCGACAGGGTGCGGAGCCGCCACGGCCTGCGCCGCCGCTCCGCCGACCAGCAGCGGGACCGCGAGGGCCACGGCCGCCGCGCGCCGCGCGACCACCCCCGCCCGGCCGGTCGAGGCGGACAGGATCGTGCCGAGCAGCCCCCACATGCCTGCGATGCTACGCGCCGACGCACGCCCGGCACGTCCCCCGGGCGGACTACTGGAGCAGGAACTGCGTGGGCGAGCCCGAGGGGATGCCGGCGACCGACACCGACAGGTTGTAGGCGGCGCCGCCCGCCTCGACCGCCTCGCGTCCGCCGGAGCAGGTGTCGGCGGAGGAGCGGGTGCGGTCCCACGTCAGCGCGCTGCCCATCACCGAGCGGCCCGCCTGGAGGAGCACCGGCAGATCGGCCGCGCCGGTCTGGCAGTCGGTCGAGGTCCAGATCTGCTCGGAGCCGCTCGTGATCGTGAAGACCTGCTTGCTCGTGCCCGCGTCGATCACGCAGTCGGTGCTCGAGATGTTGGCCAGCGAGAGCGAGAGCTGCGGATCCTCGCCGGGCGCGTAGCTCGTGGCGTCCGTGACCGCGGTGACGGCGACGGAGTCGGCCGAGCAGGCGGGTGCGGCGCCGGGCGTCGCACCGGGCGAGGTGGTCGGGTAGAGCGTCGGCAGCACGACGGTCGGCGTGGGGCTCGACGCGGCGTCGGAGCCGGTCATCCGCGGGAGCAGCGACAGCACCACCGCCAGGCCCGCGACGATGACGACCAGCGCGAGCAGCACTCCGGCGCGGCGTCGCCGGTAGACCCGGGAGGGCAGGCGGCGGGGCGGCGGAGTCACCGGGACAGGCTACGACGTGGCGGCGGTCAGAGCGTCTTCAGCATGCGGGTGTTGCCGAGCGTGTTCGGCTTCACCCGGGCGAGGTCGAGGAACTCGGCGACTCCCTCGTCGGGAGAGCGGAGCAGCTCGGCGTAGACCTCGGGGTCGACGACCTTCTCGCCGATCGGCTCGAAGCCGTGGCGGGCGAAGAAGTCGACCTCGAAGGTGAGGCAGAACAGGCGCTTCAGGCCGAGCTCGCGTGCGTCGTTCTCGAGGCGCTCCAGGATGTGGTGGCCCACGCCCCTCCCGAGCCAGTCCTGCGCGACCGCGAGGGTGCGCACCTCCGCGATGTCGTCCCACATCACATGCAGCGCACCGCAGCCGATCGCCGTCCCGTGGCCGTCCTCGGCGATGCGGAACTCCTGCACGGCGCCGTAGAGCACCACGCGGTCCTTGCCCAGGAGGATGCGCTCGTTCACGAGCGGCTCGCTGAGCTCCTGGATGAAGGGGACATCGCTCGTGCGCGCGCGGCGCACCGGGTACTTCCAATCGGCCATTCGACAAGCCTAGGCCGCACCGGGCGCGGGATCCTGCGAGCAGGCGCGCACCCCCGGACGACGACGTGCCCGCCCCCTCGCGAGAGGGGACGGGCACGGGGTCGTTCGGCAGCCTGCTACGACATCAGGTCGGGCGTCGCCGGGCCGGCCGTGGCCGCTCCGGTGGACGCGCCGGCGCTGATCGAGATCAGACGCGGGGTCGTGGTGAAGACGAACCTGTTCTCGGCGAAGTCCACGTGGATGTGGTCTCCGGCGCCGAGCTCGCCGTGCAGGATCCGCTCGGACAGCTGGTCCTCGATCTCGCGCTGGATCGCGCGGCGCAGGGGGCGCGCACCGAGGGCCGGGTCGAACCCGACCTCGATCAGGCGCTCCTTGGCCGGCTGCGTCAGCTCCACCGTCATGTCGCGGTCGAGCAGGCGGTCGCCCAGGCGCTTGATGAAGAGGTCGACGATCTGGAGCAGCTCGGGCTTCGACAGCTGCGGGAAGACGATGACGTCGTCCACGCGGTTGAGGAACTCGGGCTTGAAGTGCTTCTTGAGCTCCTCGTTGACCTTGCCGCGCATGCGGTCGTACCCGGTGGCGTTGTCGCCCTCGATCTGGAACCCGACGGGACCACCGGCGATGTCACGAGCACCGAGGTTGGTGGTCATGATGATGACGGTGTTCTTGAAGTCGACGACACGGCCCTGGCCGTCGGTCAGTCGACCCTCCTCCAGGATCTGGAGGAGCGAGTTGAAGATGTCCGGGTGCGCCTTCTCGATCTCGTCGAAGAGGACCACGCTGAACGGCTTGCGGCGCACCTTCTCGGTGAGCTGGCCGCCCTCCTCGAAGCCGACGAACCCGGGAGGGGCGCCGAACAGCCGCGAGACGGTGTGCTTCTCGCCGTACTCCGACATGTCGAGCGAGATCATCGCGTTCTCGTCGTCGAAGAGGAACTCGGCGAGCGCCTTGGCCAGCTCGGTCTTCCCGACGCCCGTGGGGCCGGCGAAGATGAACGAGCCCGAGGGGCGCTTGGGGTCCTTGAGGCCCGCGCGGGTGCGGCGGATCGTCCGCGAGAGGGCCGCGATGGCCTCCTCCTGGCCGATGACGCGCTGGTGCAGGGCCTTCTCCATGAAGACGAGCCGCGAGGACTCCTCCTCCGTGAGCTTGAAGACCGGGATGCCCGTCGCCTGGGCGAGGACCTCGGCGATCAGGCCCTCGTCGACCACGCCGGTGGCCTTGACGTCGCCCGACTTCCACTGCTTCTCGAGGCGCAGGCGCTCACCGAGCAGCTGCTTCTCCTCGTCGCGCAGCGACGCGGCCTTCTCGAAGTCCTGGTCCTCGATCGCGGCCTCCTTGGCGGAGCGGACCACGGCGATGCGGTCGTCGAAGTCGCGCAGCTCCGGCGGCGCCGAGAGGATCGAGAGGCGCAGGCGTGCGCCGGCCTCGTCGATCAGGTCGATCGCCTTGTCGGGGAGGAAGCGGTCGCTGATGTAGCGGTCTGCCAGGTTGGCCGCCGAGACGATCGCGCCGTCGGTGATGGACACCTTGTGGTGCGCCTCGTAGCGGTCGCGCAGGCCCTTGAGGATGTTGATCGTGTGGGGCAGCGACGGCTCCGCCACCTGGATCGGCTGGAAGCGGCGCTCGAGAGCGGCGTCCTTCTCGAAGTGCTTGCGGTACTCGTCGAGCGTGGTCGCGCCGATGGTCTGCAGCTCGCCGCGGGCGAGCAGCGGCTTGAGGATCGAGGCGGCGTCGATCGCGCCCTCAGCGGCCCCTGCGCCGACGAGGGTGTGGATCTCGTCGATGAAGGTGATGATGTCGCCGCGGGTGCGGATCTCCTTCGTGACCTTCTTCAGGCGCTCCTCGAAGTCACCGCGGTAGCGGGATCCGGCGATGAGCGAGCCGAGGTCGAGCGTGTAGAGCTGCTTGTCCTTCAGCGTCTCGGGCACGTCGCCGCGCACGATCGCCTGGGCGAGGCCCTCGACGACGGCGGTCTTGCCGACGCCGGGCTCGCCGATCAGGACGGGGTTGTTCTTGGAGCGGCGGGAGAGGATCTGCATGACCCGCTCGATCTCCTTCTCGCGCCCGATGACCGGGTCGAGCTTGTTGTCGCGCGCCGCCTGGGTGAGGTTGCGTCCGAACTGGTCGAGGATCTGCGATCCCCCCTGAGGCTGCTGCTGCTCACCGCCCACGGCGACCTGCTCCTTGCCCTGGTAGCCGGAGAGCAGCTGGATGACCTGCTGGCGCACGCGGTTCAGGTCGGCACCGAGCTTGACCAGCACCTGAGCGGCGACGCCCTCGCCCTCGCGGATGAGGCCGAGCAGGATGTGCTCGGTCCCGATGTAGTTGTGGCCGAGCTGCAGCGCTTCGCGCAGGGACAGCTCGAGGACCTTCTTCGCCCGAGGCGTGAAGGGGATGTGGCCGGTCGGCTGCTGCTGCCCCTGGCCGATGATGTCCTGCACCTGCTCGCGCACAGCGTCGAGCGAGATCCCGAGGGACTCGAGCGCCTTGGCGGCCACTCCCTCGCCCTCGTGGATCAGGCCGAGCAGGATGTGCTCCGTGCCGATGTAGTTGTGATTGAGCATCTTGGCCTCTTCCTGGGCCAGGACGACGACGCGCCGCGCGCGATCGGTGAATCTCTCGAACATGCTGTCACTCCCTACAGAACCCGCAGGGGTGGGCTCCGATACGTCGACTGTAACCAGCGCTCCCCCCGGTG
Organism: Rathayibacter sp. AY1E3; assembly: GCF_002932235.1. Classification (NCBI taxonomy): domain Bacteria; kingdom Bacillati; phylum Actinomycetota; class Actinomycetes; order Micrococcales; family Microbacteriaceae; genus Rathayibacter; species Rathayibacter sp. AY1E3. Next base: position 79,286 of record NZ_PSVN01000002.1, on the reverse strand, counting down.
AGCAGGCCTGTTCGCCCTGGGCGTGCACGCGATCCGGGAGGGGTGCGGGCGGCGGTCCCGTCCACCGGTCCATGCGAAGGCATACACTTCCCGCATGAGCAACCTGGAGGAGCATCCCGACGAGCTCCCCGTCGCCGCGGAGCCGGTCCCTCGCGAGCCCGGCGCGGTCGAGATCCTGGAGGCACGGCTCGTCCCGCTCGGCGGTCCGCGTGCGATCGAGGTGCGCCGCACCCTCCCCCAGCGCTCGCGCTCGACGATCGGCGCATGGTGCTTCGCCGACCACTACGGCCCGGTGCGGCTCGGCGAGGAGGCCGGGATGGACGTCCCGCCGCACCCGCACACCGGCCTGCAGACCGTGAGCTGGCTCTTCGAGGGCGAGATCGAGCACCGCGACAGCGTCGGCAGCCTCGCCGTGGTGCGCCCGGGCGAGCTCAACCTGATGACGGCCGGACGCGGCATCTCGCACTCGGAGGTCTCGACCGGGGGCGCGCCCGTCCTGCACGGGGTGCAGCTCTGGGTCGCGCTGCCCGAGGAGGCGCGGCTCGTCGATCCGTTCTTCGAGCACCACCGCGGCGTGCCCGTGGATCTGCCCGGCGCGCTGGTGCGCGTCTTCGTCGGAGGGATGCTGGGCGCGTCGGTGCCCGCGAGCACCTTCACTCCGCTGGTCGCCGCCCAGATCGACCTCGAGCCGGGTGCCCGGGTCGAGCTGCCGGTCGAGGAGTCGTGGGAGTACGGCGTGCTCGTCGACGCCGGCCCCGTGGCGGTCGAGGGTGCGGACGTCCCGCGCTCGGACCTCGCCTACCTGGCGCCCGGCCGCTCGCACCTGGTGCTGACGGCCGGGGACGCGGGCGCCCGCGTGGTGCTGCTCGGCGGCGAGCCGTTCGCCGAGGAGCTGGTGATGTGGTGGAACTTCGTCGGCCGCAGCCACGACGACGTGGCGGCCGCCCGCGAGCGCTGGCAGTCCGACGTGATCGCCGGGGCGGATCCCGCTGGACCGTTCGGCACCGTCGACGGGTACTGCGGACGCGCGCTCCCCGCGCCCGTGCTGCCGACCGTGCGCCTGAAGCCGCGCCGCCGGGCCTGAGTCGGGGCCGTCAGGCCGAGGCGCTCCGAGGCGGGGCCGCCGACGCGGGAGCGCAGAAGTCGCGATGATCCCGCTCGACCACCGCGACTCCTGCGCTCTCACCGGCGGGTCAGGACGCGTCCGACTCCTTCTTCGCGGCGGCCTTCGCGGCGGCCTCGCGGTCGGTGACCTCGGCCGTCTCGCGGAAGGCGCGGCGCGGATCCTGCAGCGCGCTCATCGGCGAGAGGTCGCGCGGAGTGACGGCGTCGACGAGCCAGCCCGTGATGATCCGCCACTTGCGGTCCAGGGTCGGCATCGCCGCTCCGTGGTAGGCGCGGTGCGCGAGCCAGGCGGGGAGGCCGCGCAGCTTCACGCCCTTGATCAGGCCCGCGCCCTTGCCGATGCCGTACTCGGCGACGGTCCCGACGGAGGCGTGGCGGTACTCCTCCACGGTGCCTCCGGTGAGGTCGGCGATGATGTTGCGCGCCAGGAGCTTGGCCTGCCGGACCGCGTTCTGCGCGTTCGGCGGGTAGTACGCGGGCTGCTTCTCGCTGGTGAGGTCCGGCACCTGCGCGCCGTCGCCGGCCGCCCAGGCGCCGCCCACCGGCTCGCCGTCCTCGCGGATGACCCGCAGGCGCGCATCCGCCATGACGTGGCCCTTCGGCCCGCGGGGCGCGTCGGTCGCGTCGAGGATCGGGTTCGGCTTCACGCCGGCGGTCCACACGATCGTGGCCGTCGGGATGCGCTCGCCCGAGGAGAGCTCCACGACGCCGTCCTCGCAGGAGGGCATCGTCGTCTTCAGGTGCACGTGCACGCCGCGCGAGCGGAGGTGGTCGAGCGTCCACTTCGAGAGCTCGGGACCGACCTCGGGGGCGACCCGGTCCAGTGCCTCGACGAGGTGCCAGGTGACGTCGCCCATCGAGAGGGAGGGCTGCGCGGCGAGGGTCTTGCGGCTGAGGTCGAGCAGCTCGCTCAGCGCCTCGACGCCGGTGTAGCCGCCGCCGACGAAGACGAAGGTGAGCAGGCGCCGGCGCTCGGCGGGATCGGTGGTGAGCGCCGCCTTCGCGATGTTCTCGATGACGCGGTCGCGCAGGTGCGCCGCCTCCTCCACCGTCTTGAAGCCGATGCCGTGCTCGGCGAGGCCCGGCGTGGGGAACGTGCGGGTGACGGCTCCGAGCGCGAAGACGACCTGGTCGAACTCGAGCGTGCGGGTGGAGCCGTCCATCGCGGCGACGGTGGCGCTGCGCTCGGCGAGGCTCACGCCGGTGATCGCGCCGCGGATCACGCGGGTGCGCTTGAGCGCGGAGACCAGCGGCACCGTGACGTGGCGCGGCTGGACGTGCCCGCCGGCGACCTCGGGCAGCAGCGGCTGGTAGGTCATGTAGGGGTTCGGCTCGACGACGGTGACGTCGATCGGCGCCTCCCCCCGTCTCTTCTCGAGGCCCCAGGCCGTGTACAGGCCGACGTAGCCGCCGCCGAGGATGAGGATGCGCGTCGTACGGGATGCCGTCATGTCCGTTCCCTTCTCGAACCCGGCGCCGGGCAGGCGGAACCGGATGGTGCTGAGGACGCTCCGACGCTACGCGGGGCGCGGCGGCCCGCACAGGGCCTTGCGCGACGAGCCGGGGCCGCGCATCCTCCGCCTGCGGGCGGACGGGAGCCGCGCTACTGCAGCGCCGAGGTGAGCCGCGCCAGGTTGTCGAGCAGGGTCGAGCGGAGCGGCTGCTGCCGCCACTCGCGGAGGGTCAGCTCACGGGAGTGCTCGCGGTAGTCCTGCTGCACCTGGCGCAGATCCTCGACGAACTCCGAGCCGCGCACCATCAGCGAGACCTCGAGGTTGAGCGTGAAGGAGCGCATGTCCATGTTGCTCGAGCCGATCACGGCGACGTCGTCGTCGATCGTGAAGTGCTTCGCGTGCAGGATGGTCGGCTTGCGGTACATCCAGATGCGCACGCCCGCGGTCAGCAGCGTCTCGTAGTACGAGCGCTGGGCGTGGTAGACCACGGCCTGGTCGCCGATCTCGGAGACGAAGAGCTCCACGTGCACGCCCCGCCGGGTCGCCGTCGTGATCGCGTAGAGCATCGCCTCGTCGGGCACGAAGTACGGGCTGGTGATGATGATCGACTTCTGCGCCGAGTAGAGCAGCGTCAGGAACAGGCGCAGGTTGTTCTCGCCCTCGAACCCCGGGCCGCTCGGCACCACCTGGCAGTCGATGGTGTCGCGCTGCTGCAGCGCCTCCATCGGCTCCGACTCCCGCAGGAGCAGCTCGTCGGTCTCGCTGTACCAGTCGGTGATGAAGATGGCGTTGATGCCCTGCACCACCGGCCCCTCGAGGCGCACCATCAGGTCGTGCCAGTGCAGGCCGCGGCGGATGTTGCCGCGCTTGTTGTAGCTGGAGTCGACGACGTTCTGCGAGCCCATGAAGGCCGCGTTGCCGTCGACGATCAGCAGCTTGCGGTGGTTGCGCAGGTCCGGCCGCTGGTACTGCCCGCGCCACGGCCGCACGGGGAGCATGTACGACCACGAGGCGCCCGCCCGCTCGAGGGCGCGCAGCCGGCGATGGGTGCCGCTGTAGTAGCCGGGCACGCGGATCGACGCGATGTGGTCGAGGAGGATCCGCACCCGCACCCCGCGGGCCACCGCGCGGTCGAGCGCGTCGAAGAAGGGCGCGGTGGTCGAGTCGGCGGCGAGGATGTAGAACTCGCAGTGCACGTACCGGCGGGCGCGGTCGATCTCGGCGGCCATCGCGCGGATGGTCTGCTCGTAGTCGCCCTGGAGGCGCGCGTCGTTCCCGCCGACCAGCGGCATCGCGCCGAGGTTGCGGTTGAGGGTGACCACCGACTCCAGCCACTGCGGCCACGGGTGCTCCCGGGCGACGCGGTCGATGCCGTCGGTCGACTCCAGGATGAACCGGTTGATCTCCTGCTGCTTCCGGCGGCGCTTGCGCGGCAGCCGGTAGCTCCCGATGAAGAGGAACAGCAGGATGCCGACGTACGGGATCAGGAAGATCGCCATCAGCCAGGCGAGACCGGTGGTCGGACGGCGGTTCCGCGGCACGACGATCACGGCGATCACGCGGACCACGAGCTCGACGACGACGGCCGCGATCGGGAGGATCACCGCCCAGTCGGGTGCGGGCACCGCGCCTCCTCGTTCGTCGTGCGGAGCCGCTCAGCGGGCGTGGAAGGCACCCGCGCGGCGGCGGTGGTCAGGAGGCGTCGCGGGGAGGCAGGCCGCGGCGCTCGCGCTCGCGGGCCTCGATGCGGTCGTACGCTCGGCGCTCGTTGCGGTCCGAGCGGATGAGGGCGCGCATGACGAACCAGAAGATGGCTCCGACCGTGATCGTCGGCACGAGGGCCCACAGCCCCTGGTTCCACAGCTCCCAGTCCATGCGGCGATCCTACCCGCGGCACCGGCGCGGGAGCCGTGAGCCCGGAGGCCCGTGCGCCCAGCGGCCTTCGCGGGCGCTGGGCGCTACTGGCTCTCGACCGACTTGTTCAACGCCGCGGCGTCGGAGTTGAGGCCCTCCAGCTCCGAGCGCAGGCCGTCGTACACGGCGATGTCCGCGTCGATGGCGGCCCGGGTGGCGTCGACGGCCTGGCTGCGGGCGAGCAGATCGGCGCGCTCCGTCTCGAACTCGGCCGTCGATCCGAAGTCGCCGCTGTCGGCGCGCGAGTTGAAGTCGTCGATCTCGACGTTGAGCGCGTCGTACTCGGCGTTGTTCGCGTCGACCCGCGCCGTGAGGTCGGCGTACATCGTCTCGATCCGGGAGACCAGGTCCTCGATGCGGTTCTCGAGATCGGTGAAGACCGCCTCGTAGCGGGCGTTCAGGCCCACGACGACGGAGCGGTCGTCGAAGAACTCGGCGTAGTGCGCCTCGAGCGCCGGCGGCAGGTCGGCCACCTCGGTCCCCAGGATCGAGTGCAGCTCGTTGACGCGCTCGCCGAGGCCGCCGGTGCGGTACAGCTCGAGGCGCTCGGCGATCGTGCCGTCCTGCGGGAGGGTCTCGTACGCGGCCTCGAGCTCGTCGCCCAGCTCGGCCTGCTCCTCCGCGTCGAGCCGCACCCACGCGGCGTGCAGCATCTCGTGGGCCGCCGTGACGTCGCGGATCCCGTCGAGGTCGGGGTTGGCGACGTCCGAGATGTAGATGCTGGTGCCGGTGTAGCAGCCGAGGACGATGTCGTCGGAGGCGCCGTAGCCGCAGAGGTCGTTGAAGCCGGCGGTCGGCTCGACCGACGGGCTCGACGCGTAGTAGAGGGCGCGGCCGCGGTCGGACATGGCGGTCCGCTCCGCGAAGCCGGCGATCGTGGGGTCGGGCGTGAACGCCTCGGCCGCTCGCCGGTCGGCCAGCGCGGTGCCGACGTCACCGGAGGAGGTGAGGACGCTCGCGGCGACCGCGGTCCCCACTCCGAACTGCGCGATCGTGAGGACGCCCGCCGCGACGGCCGCGACGATGCTCGATGCCCTGACCATGTCTCCCCCTCGGCTCCTGCGACCCTACTTGACGAGCGGGAACAGGATCGTCTCGCGGATCCCGAGGCCGGTGATCGCCATCAGGAGGCGGTCGATGCCCATGCCCATGCCGCCGGTGGGGGGCATGCCGTGCTCGAGGGCGCGGAGGAAGTCCTCGTCCAGGCGCATCGCCTCGTCGTCGCCCGCGGCGGCCTGGCGGGCCTGCTCGACGAAGCGCTCGCGCTGCACGACCGGGTCGATCAGCTCGGAGTAGCCGGTGGCCAGCTCGAAGCCGCGGACGTAGAGGTCCCACTTCTCGACGACGCCCGGGATGCTGCGGTGCGCGCGCACGAGCGGCGAGGTGTCGACGGGGAAGTCCATCACGAAGGTCGGACGCGTCAGGCCGCCCTTCACGAAGTGCTCCCACAGCTCCTCGACGTACTTGCCGTGCGTGGGGACGTGCACCTCGACGCCCTCGCGCGCGGCGAGGGTCTCGAGCTCGGCGAGCTCCGTCTCCGGCGTGATCGCGATGCCGGCTGCGAGCGACAGGCTCTCGTACATCGAGATGCGGTCCCACCGGCCGCCGAGGTCGAACTCGGTGCCGTCGGCCCAGGTGACCACGTGCGAGCCCGCGACGCCCTGCGCCGCGTTCTGGATCAGCTCCTGGGTGAGGTCGGCGATCGAGTTGTAGTCGCCGTACGCCTGGTAGGCCTCGAGCATCGCGAACTCGGGCGAGTGCGTGGAGTCGGCGCCCTCGTTGCGGAAGTTGCGGTTGATCTCGAAGACCCGGTCGATGCCGCCGACGACCGCCCGCTTGAGGTAGAGCTCGGGCGCGATGCGCAGGTACAGCTCGGTGTCGAACGCGTTCGAGTGCGTGGCGAAGGGGCGGGCGGAGGCGCCGCCGTGCATCACCTGCAGCATCGGGGTCTCGACCTCGAGGAACTCGTGCGAGGCGAAGGTGTCGCGGAGGGAGGCGTTCACGCGGGCGCGGGTGACGACCGTCTCGCGGGCCTGGGGGCGCACGATCAGGTCGAGGTAGCGCTGGCGCATCCGGGTCTCGTCGCCGAGCTCGTTGTGCAGGTTCGGCAGCGGCAGGATCGACTTCGCGGCGATCGTCCACTCCGACACCCACACGCTCAGCTCGCCGCGCTTGCTCGAGACGACCTCGCCCTCGACGAAGAGGTGGTCGCCCAGGTCGACGAGCTCCTTCCACGCCGCCAGCGACTCCTCGCCCACGTCGCCGAGCGAGACCATGGCCTGGATCCGCTCGCCGTCGCCGGCCTGCAGCGTCGCGAAGCAGAGCTTGCCCGTGTTGCGCTGGAACACCACGCGGCCCGCGAGGCCGACGCGCTCGCCGGTCTTCACGTCCGGCTCGATGCCCTCGTGGCGCGCCCGGACGGCCGCGATGGTGTCGGTGACTCCGACCGCGACGGGGTAGGCGCCGGCGCCGAGGTCGTCGCCCGCGAGCTCGAGCAGGCGCTCGCGCTTGGCGAGGCGGACGGCCTTCTGCTCGGAGGCCTCCTGCTGCGCGGCCCGCTCGGCGGCGGCCTGCTCGGAGTCGGCCTGCTCGGCGGCGGGGGTCGTGGTCTCGGGGACGTCGGGGGTGTCGGCCATGAGGGGTCGCGGTGCTTTCGGTTCGGGGCGGACGGCCGCGATCAGGCGAGCAGGATCGGGGCGTTGTCGAGGAGGCGGGTGGTGCCGACGATCGCGGCGACGAGCACGAGTGCCGGGCCGCGGTGGTCGGCGTCGACCGGGAGGAGCGTCGCGGGATCCACGACGACGAGGTAGTCCAGCTTAACGAGCGGCTCGGCGTGCGCGACGGCCTCGGCGGCCTCGATCGCCGCGGCGGCACCGCGGTCCGCGGCTTCCGCGGCGGCCGCGAGGAGGCGCGGCAGCACGAGGCCCGCGCGGCGCTGCTCCTCGTCGAGGTAGCGGTTGCGGCTGGAGCGGGCGAGCCCGTCCTCCTCCCGCACGATGCCGACGCCCTCGATCGCGACGGGCAGGTCGAGGTCGCGGACCATGCGGCGCACGAGGAACAGCTGCTGCGCGTCCTTCTGCCCGAAGACCGCGACGTCCGGCTGGGCGATGCTCAGGAGCTTGGCGACGACGGTGAGCATCCCGTCGAAGTGGCCCGGCCGCGCGCGCCCCTCGTAGAGGCCGCCGACCTCGCCCGCGACGACCCTCGTGGAGGACGGCCCGTCGGGATACATCTCGGCGACTCCCGGAGCGAAGAGGAGGTCGGCCCCGGCCGCGTCGAGCAGGGCGGTGTCGCCCTCGAGGTCGCGCGGGTAGCGGTCCAGGTCCTCGGTCGGACCGAACTGCAGCGGATTCACGAACACCGACACGACGACGACGTCGGCCAGCTCGCGCGCCCGCTCGACGAGGGCGAGGTGCCCGGCGTGCAGGGCGCCCATCGTCGGCACGAGCGCGATGCGCCGACCGGCCCGCCGCGCCTCCTGCAGCCGCTCGCGGAGGTCGCCGATGCGGTGGACGGTGCTGATCACCCGACGATGCTACCGGCGGTCCCGCGGCCGCCGGGGCCCTCGGCACCGGGACGCCGTGCTCCTCCGCGAGGCACCGCCTCCCGAGCGGCGTCCCACCCGGGGAGCGGCGTCACGAGCGGCACCGCGCGTCAGCCCGCCGCGCGGCGCAGGGCGTCGTCGACGGAGGAGCGGACGAGGCTGGAGAGGAAGAAGCCCGGCTTCTCGACGCCGATGCCCGCCAGCAGTCCCGCCGCCTGGTCGACGATCGCGGTCGAGAAGGTCGTGGCGGTCGACACGGCCTCCGCGTAGGCGGCGCGGTCCGACTCCGCCACGGTCACCGGCTCCCCGCCCATCTCGACCACCAGCGCCTGCGCGATCGGCAGCACCGGGCCCGGTGCCGACACGGCGAAGTAGGTCTCGGCGAGGCGCGCCAGGTCGAGGCTGGTGCCGCTGAAGGCCATCGCCGGGTGGACTGCCAGGGGGATGACCCCGGAGGCGAGCGCCGGCGCGAGCACCCCGTAGCCGTGCTCGGGTGCCGTGTGCAGCACCAGCTGGCCGGGCTGCCACGCTCCGGTCGCGGCGAGCCCCGCGACCAGGGCGGCGATCTCGCTCCCGGGGACGGCGACGATCACCAGCTCGCTGCGCTCGACGAGCTCGGGGATCGCGAGCACGGGGACTCCGGGGAGCAGCGCGTCGGCGCGCTCGCGGCCGCTCTCGCTGGTGGTGGCGATCCCGATCACGGCGTGGCCGGCCCCGGCGAGCGCGGCACCGAGCACCGGGCCCACGCGTCCGGCACCGATCACGCCGACGCCCAGGCGTCCGTCGCGGCGGTTCTCAGGCATGCGGCTCCCCCTCCGGAGCGGGCCAGTCGGGCAGGGCGGGTGCGGCCGCGCGCCGCCCCCACTGGTGGCTCGCGTCGCGGTCGGCGGCCCGCACTCCGGCCGTCGCGAGGCTCTCGAAGAAGGCGAGTCCGTCGGCTGCGCTCATCACCGGCACGAGCGGAGTGACGGGGCCGGCCACCGTGTGCACGCGCGCCGAGGCCAGCCCGAGCAGGCGCTGGAGCGGTCCCTGCTGGACCCCGACGCTCTGCATCCGCGCCAGGGGCACCACGGCGACCCGCCGCCAGACCGCTCCGCTGCGCAGGATCGCGACCTCGTCCGTCAGCCGGTACCCGGTCCTCCGGAACGAGAAGGGGCGGAGCCACACCGCCGAGCGCGGCGCCCGGGTGAAGCCGGCCGCGTCGCGGTGCCGGAGTGCGTCTCCGACGGGCGTCGACTCCGCTCCCTCAGCCGGTCCGGGCAGCAGGAGGGCGAGGACGCGCTCGACCGCGGCGAGGTCGCCGACGGGCAGGATCGTGGTGTTCGGCTCGCCGTTCGCCCCGCGGGAGGCCGCGTGGCCGGCGCGGTCGATCCGCACCTGCCACCAGCCGAAGGGGCGCCAGAGCAGCGGCTGCGTGATCTCGACGGCGTGGATCCGGCCGGGCGGGATCGTGTCGCTGCTGGTCGAGAGCACGCCGTAGCCGACCCGCACGCCGTCGGGCGTCGCGGCGATCGAGTACCGGAGCGAGCGCACGAACTGGCGGACGTAGTAGCTGCCCGAGCCGATCAGGCCCGGCAGGATCGCGAAGAGCACGTAGGGCGAGCCGTAGACGGCGACGAACACCACGGCGACGACCGAGGCTGCCAGGAACAGCGTGAAGCCGCTGAAGACGAGCGAGCCGAGGAGCCGGCCCGGCGGGATCGAGACGACCGACTCGGGCGGCGTCTCGTCCTGAGGCTCGCCGAACTCCTCCAGCCGCCGCGCCAGGAACCCGCCCGCGGGAGCCTCACCGTCGACCGTCGCCTCCCGCTCGCGCACCCCGGAGGCGAGCCGCAGGATGTCGCGGCGCAGGGCGTCCACCAGCCGCGAGCCGAGGTACGACAGCTGGACGTTCGCGTCCTGCCCGGCCACGCTCACCTCGAGCTTCGCGGCCCCGAACAGCCGCGCAAACAGCGGACGCTGCACCGCGATGCCCTGGATGCGGTCCAGCCGCGCCCGCCGGTTGGTCCGGAAGAGCACGCCGGAGCGCACCTCGACGAGCTCGTCCGTGATGCGGAAGGTGTGCATCCGCCAGGACAGCCAGAACGCGAAGACGGCGACCGCCAGGCCCACCGCGACCGCCAGCAGCGCCCAGCCGACGAGGCCGCGGCGCAGCAGCTCGTCGACCGGATCGCCGCTCTCGAAGCCCTCCGGCCCGGGCAGGAACAGCTCGACCAGGCGCTCGCGGAGGTTCGTGATCACGATGCCGAGGACGACCAGCAGGCCGATCCCGCCCTTGAGGACCGGGGTCGCGGGATGGAGGCGGTGCCACTCCCCGTCGGCCAGGTCCGTCTCGACGGCGCGGAGCTCGGTCACAGGCCGGCCCGGCGCGACTCGGCGAGCTCGACCAGGCGGTCGCGGAGCTCCTCCGCGTCCTGCTCGGCCAGGCCCGGGATGCTGACGCCGGTCGCCGCGGCGGCGGTGACGAAGCGGAGGTCGGCGAGGCCGAGCGCCCGGGCGAGCGGCCCGCGGTTGACGTCGATGAGCTGCATCCGCCCGTACGGCACCGACACGAAGCGCTGGAACATGATGCCGCGGCGGAAGAGGAGGTCGTCCTGGCGCAGGAGGTAGCCGTAGGCGCGCGCACGGCGCGGGGCCACGATCAGGAGGGTCACCGCGAGGGCGGCCGCGGCGGCCAGCGGGATCCAGCCCCACGGCAGGCCGATCAGCATCAGCACCACGGGCACGGCGAGCAGCAGCACGCTCGACACGACGGCCGACACGATCTCGACCGCGACGTACCGGGGCGAGACGCGGCGCCACTCCCCCGTGATGTCGAGGCGGTCCCGCCGGCGTCCCCTCGCGTCGCGGCGGGTCGTCGGCGACGCGTCCTCGGGCTCGGCGGGCATGGCGTCGTCCTCACTGCCCGCGGCGATCCGGGCGTCGGCGTCAGGCGTGGTTCACCTCGCCGACGGCGCTGTCGTCGTCGTCGCTCGGCGGGATGGTGCACAGGTGCTCGGCGACCAGGCCGGCCACCAGCAGGACGAGCGCACCCACGATGGTCGCGACGTCCTGCCACACGGAGCCTAGCGAAGGGATCGCACGGCTCAGCAGGTACACCAGGATGCCGCCGGAGGCTCCGAGCAGCAGAGCACCGACGTGGCTGGACGCCTTCGCCAGCACCACGACGCGCATCGCCCGGAACGGATCGATGGGCCGACGCAGCGTGCCCTTCGTGGCGCGGTGGATCGGGACGGCGAAGCCGAGCACGAGGGCAGCGACCACGATCAGGGTCAGCGGAACCGTCAGCGGCGGGATGAGCACGGGGCGGCCGGCGGCGGCGATCGCGAGGTCGAGGAGGAACCCCGCGACGGCCCCGGCGAGGCCGAGTCCGAGCAGGGTGCTGATGCGGGTGCGCCTCACGGGGTCCTGCTCTCGGGGTCGGCGGTGCTGCCGCGGGCGGAGTCGCGCCCCGGCCAGGTCAACCCGGCCGGGTGGTCGGTCACGCGGTCGGTCGCCCGTGCGCGCAGCTCGGCCACGGGTCCGGCCCCGGGAAGGACCGCCGCCGGCTCGACGTCGAGCCAGGGCTCGAGCACGAACGCCCGCTCGGCCGCCCGCGGGTGCGGGAGGGTCAGATGCGCGTCGTCGCGGAGCACGCCGCCGACCGCGATCACGTCGATGTCGAGTGTCCGGTCGCCCCAGCGCTCCTCGCCCTCGCCGCGGATCCGGCCGCCGGCCGATTCGATCGCCGCCGTCGCCGCGAGCAGGTCGTCGGGCTCGAGGACGGTCGAGCCGGTCACGACCGCGTTGAGGTACCCGGGCGCGTCCTCGTCGACGCCCTCGGGCTTCCACGCGGGCGACTCGACGACCTTGGACACCGCCTCGAGGCGCAGGCCCGGCGTCGTGGCGAGGGCCCGCAGCGCCTCCTCGAGGTGCGCCAGGCGGTCGCCGAGGTTGCTGCCGAGCGCGAGCACGACGTGGCGCACCGGGCGGACGCGCTCCTGCCGCGGCCTCACGAGCGGGTCCTCGTGATCTGCACGGCCACGTCCTCGAACGGCAGCGGGATCGGCGCGTCCGGCTTGTGGACGGTGATGCGGACGACGTCGGCGGCGGCGAAGCCCAGGGCCACCCGGGCGAGGCGCTCGGCCAGGGTCTCGATGAGGTCGACCGGGTCGCGGGTCACCGCGTCGGCCAGGGCGATCGCGAGCTCGCCGTAGTGCACCGTCTCGGCCAGCGCGTCGCCCTCGGCCGCCGGCGCGGTGTCGAGCCAGACCGTCGCGTCGATCACGAAGTCCTGGCCGTTCTCGCGCTCGAAGTCGAAGACGCCGTGGTGCGCGCGCACGCGCAGCCCGGTGAGGGTGATGGAGTCGCGCACGGCCAGGGCGGCGGGGTCGATCGCGGTCACGGGGTCTCCTCCTGGAGTCGGGCGGCGAGGGCCAGGGCACGGGCGGACGAGCGGACGTCGTGGACCCGGACGCCCCAGGCGCCGTGCTCGGCGGCGATGAGGCTCAGCATGGCGGAGACCTCGTCGCGCTCGGCGGCCGGGGCGCCGGCGGGGGCGAACGGAGCGAGGAACCGCTTGCGCGAGTGGCCGACCAGGACCGGGAAGCCCAGCGAGACGATCGCGTCGAGCCCGGCCAGCAGCGCCCAGTCGTGCGCCCCGACCTTCGCGAAGCCGAGGCCGGGGTCGAGCAGGAGGCGGTCGTCCCGGATCCCGGCCTCACGGGCGGCGTCGACGCGGCGCTCGAGCTCGGCGCGGACGTCCGCCACCACGTCGCCGTAGGAGGCGAGAGCGGTCATGCCCGCGCTGTGCCCGCGCCAGTGCATCGCGATGTAGACGGCGCCGCGCTCGGCGACGAGCGCGAGCATCCGCGGATCGGCGAGGCCGCCGGAGACGTCGTTGACGACGACGGCGCCGGCATCCAGGGCGGCCTCGGCCGTGGCGGCGCTCATCGTGTCGATGCTGACGCGCACCCCCTCCGCGGCGAGGGCGCGGACGACGGGCAGCACGCGGCCCTGCTCGGCGGATGAATCGACGCGCGCCGCACCGGGGCGGGTGCTCTCTCCGCCGACGTCGACCAGGTCCGCGCCGAACGCGGCGGGTCCGTCCCCGGCGGGCCGGGTCAGGTCGAGGCCGTGGCGGACGGCGTCGTCGACGGACAGCCAGCGGCCGCCGTCGCTGAACGAGTCCGGAGTGACGTTGAGGATCCCGAGGAGCGCGGCGCGACCGGTCGGCGTGAGGTCGGCGACGGTGGTGGCCACGTCACTCCCCCCGCGCGGCGCCGATCAGCGCGATGATCTCGGCGCGTGCGGCCGGGTCGGCGAGGGAGCCGCGGGCGGCGACCGTCACGGTCGAGCTCGCGGTCTGGCGCGGCCCGCGCATCCGCACGCAGCCGTGCTCGGCGTCGACCACGACGAGCACTCCCTCGGGAGCGAGGCCCTGCTCGAGCGCGTCGGCGATCTGCTCGGTCATCCGCTCCTGGATCTGCGGTCGCGACGCGACCGTCTCGACCACGCGCGGCAGCCGGCCGAGGCCGACGACCCGCTCGCGCGGCCGGTAGGCGATGTGCGCGACGCCGAGGAACGGCAGGAGGTGGTGCTCGCAGACGGAGCGGAAGGCGAGGTCGCGCACGATCACCGTCTGGTCGAGCGGCGACTCCTGGCCGCCCTCCACCACCGCGAACGTCTCGGTCAACTGGGCCGCGGCGTCGTCGTCGAACCCGCCGAAGAACTCCTCGTACGCCTCGGCGAACCGCCGCGGCGTGTCGAGGAGTCCCTCGCGGCCCGGGTCGTCCCCGATGGCCGCGAGGATCTCGGCGACGGCCGCCTCGATGCGCGCCTTGTCGACGGGCACGCGCGCGCTACGCCGTCGCGGGGCGCGGGTTGATCAGCGGCGGACGCTTCGGCGCGACCTCGTCCGCACCGGCGGAGGAGACTCCCCCGTCGGTCGCACCCGAGTCGATCGGCGCCTTGGCGACCGGGACCGCGATGGGCGGCAGGTCGGACAGGGGGCGCTTGTCGCTCGAGAGCCACTGCGGGCGCTCGTCGATGCGGCGGACGTCCTTGAAGATCTCGGCCAGCTGGTCGTGGTCGAGCGTCTCCTTCTCGAGCAGCTCCATCGCGAGGCGGTCGAGGATGTCGCGGTTGTCGTTGATGACCTGCCACGCCTCGTCGTGCGCCTGCTCGATGAGCTGGCGCGTCTCGGCATCGACCGTCTCGGCGATCTGCTCGGAGTAGTCGCGCTGGTGGCCCATGTCGCGGCCGAGGAACATCTCGCCCGACGACTGGCCGAGCTTGACCGCTCCGACGTTCGCGGACATGCCGTAGTCGGTGACCATCTTGCGGGCGATGGAGGTCGCCTTCTCGATGTCGTTCGACGCTCCGGTGGTGGGGTCGTGGAAGACGATCTCCTCCGCGACGCGGCCGCCCATCGCGTACGTGAGCTGGTCGAGGAGCTCGTTGCGGGTCGTGGAGTACTTGTCCTCCAGCGGGAGCACCATCGTGTAGCCGAGGGCGCGACCGCGCGGAAGGATCGTGACCTTGGTCACGGGGTCGGTGTGGCGCATCGCCGCCGCCGCCAGAGCGTGTCCGCCCTCGTGGTAGGCGGTGATCAGCTTCTCCTTGTCGCGCATGACCCGCGTGCGGCGCTGCGGCCCCGCGATGACGCGGTCGATGGCCTCGTCGAGCGCGCGGTTGTCGATCAGCTGCGCGTTGGAGCGGGCGGTGAGCAGCGCGGCCTCGTTGAGGACGTTGGCCAGGTCGGCGCCGGTGAAGCCCGGGGTCTTGCGGGCGACGACCTCGAGGTCGACTCCGCCGGCGAGCGGCTTGCCACGGCCGTGGACCTCGAGGATCCGCTTGCGGCCGAGCAGGTCGGGGGCGTCGACGCCGATCTGGCGGTCGAAGCGGCCCGGACGCAGCAGCGCGGGGTCGAGGATGTCGGGGCGGTTCGTCGCCGCGATCAGGATGACGTTCGTCTTGACGTCGAAGCCGTCCATCTCGACCAGCAGCTGGTTGAGGGTCTGCTCGCGTTCGTCGTGACCGCCGCCCATGCCGGCGCCGCGGTGGCGGCCGACGGCGTCGATCTCATCGACGAAGATGATGGCCGGCGAGTTCTCCTTCGCCTGCTGGAAGAGATCGCGGACACGGCTCGCGCCGACGCCGACGAACATCTCGACGAAGTCCGATCCGGAGATGGAGTAGAAGGGGACGCCCGCCTCGCCCGCGACCGCGCGCGCCAGCAGGGTCTTGCCGGTGCCGGGAGGGCCGTAGAGCAGGACGCCCTTCGGGATGCGGGCGCCGACGGCCTGGAACTTCGCGGGCTCCTTGAGGAACTCCTTGATCTCGTGCAGCTCCTCGATCGCCTCGTCGGCGCCGGCGACATCGCCGAACGTGACCTTGGGCGACTCCTTCGAGACGAGCTTCGCCTTCGACTTGCCGAACTGCATGACGCGGTTGCCGCCGCCCTGCATGCCCGAGAGCATCAGCCAGAAGAACGCGCCGATCAGCAGGATGGGGAGCAGGAAGCCGAGAGCCGAGAGGAACCAGTTGGTCTGCGGGACCTCGTCGTTGTAGCCGGTGCTGCCGAGATCGGCCGCGGACACCGCGTCGACGACCTCTGCGCCGCGAGGGGCCACGTAGTAGAACTGCACCTGCGTGCCGTTGTCGCCGTCGGCCTGCTTGAGCGTGAGATCGACGCGCTGCTCGCCGTCCACGATCTTCGCCGAATCGACCTTGCCGTCCTTCAGGAGGTCGAGACCCTCCTGCGTCGTGACCGGCCGGAAGCCGGACATGGTGATCAGCGAGGAGCCGATCCACACCGCGACGATCGCCAGGACGACGTAGAGGATGGGACCCCGGAAGATGCGCTTCACGTTCATGCTTGTTGCGGGTGCGACACCCGGCGCCTTTCTGACGAGGAGATTGTGCCTGCCAGGCTACCTCCCGCACTCTGAGCGCCGCCCACGCGTTCGCCGTGGGCCGAACGGCCGCGGGCGGTGTCGTCTGGCGGGGATGCGGCGGGCCGCATCCCCGCGCGCGGTCGGCTTCGCGAGATGGTGCGTTCCGCAGAGCGGGGTGCGTCGGACTGCCGGGAAACGCTGGCACGCGTTTCCCGGTCCGCGTCCTCTGCCTTGCGGGTGGAGGCGGGTGCTCCACGGGCAGGGCGCGCCGCGAGAACGCAGGAGTTGTCGCACTCGAGCTCGACAGCGACGACTACTGCGGTCTCGGGAAGGAGGCGAAGGTGTCCGAGCGGGGCGCGCCGCGAGAACGCAGGAGTTGTCGCACTCGAGCTCGACAGCGACGACTACTGCGGTCTCGGGGGGGGCGAAGGTGTTCGAGCGGGGCGCGCCGCGAGAACGCAGGAGTTGTCGCACTCGAGCTCGACAGCGACGACTACTGCGGTCTAGGAGGGGGCGAAGGTGTCCGAGCGGGGCCGCCGCGAGAAGGGGCAGCAGGCGCGGACGGACCGGGACCGCCCGGCCGGGTCAGGCCGACTCGAGGAGGGGCTCCGGGTCGCGGAGGGCGGGCACGAGGCCACGGCGGCGGCGGGCGGCGGCCAGCACGGTCACGGCGAGCGCCCCGACCAGCCAGAGCACGAGCACCAGGACCGCGTGCGCGACTCCGATGCTGCCGCCGGCGATCAGCGAGCGGAACGCCTCCACCGTCCAGGTCAGCGGCAGCACGCCGTGGATCGCCTGGAAGAAGGCGGGCGCGGTCTCGACCGGGTAGGTGCCTCCGGCCGAGGACAGCTGCAACACGATCATCAGCAGCGCCAGGAACCGGCCCGGGGCGTCCAGCAGCGCGATCAGCGCCTGGTTGATCGCCACGAAGGTGAGGCTCGTGAGCACGGCGATCCCGATCAGCCCGGGCAGGTTCGACGCCTCGACGCCCACTCCGAAGCGGATGACGAGCGCGGCCAGGACGCTTTGGGCGACCGCCATCAGCGCACCGGGCAGGTAGCTGCGCAGCGCGATGACCCAGGCGGGACGGCGCGCGGCGAGGAGGCGGGAGCTGAGCGGGGCGCTCATCAGGTAGAAGGCGAGCGCGCCGACCCAGAGCGCGAGCGCCATGAAGTAGGGGGCGAGGCCGTAGCCGTAGGACGGCACGCGGTTCATCCGCTCGGCGTCGATCCCGACCGGGGCGGCCGCGACGGTGCTGAGCTCCTGAGCCTGCTCGCCGGTGTAGGTGGGCACGTCGTCCGCGCCGTCCGAGAGCTTCGTGTCGAGGGTGCGCGATCCGGAGGCGAGCGAGTCGATCCCGTCGGCGAGGTCCTGCGAACCGGTGGCCGCGTCGGCCGAGCCGGTCGCGGCGGTCTCGGCGCCGTCCGCGAGGTCCGAGGCGCCCGTCGCGAGGGCGGCCGTCCCGGAGGCGAGGTCGGAGGCGCCGGCGGCCGCGGAGGCGATTCCGCTGGTGAGCGGGCCGACCGCGCCGGAGAGGGTGTCCACTCCGCCGGCGACCTGCGCGGCTCCGCCGTCGAGGGTCGCAGCTCCCTGGGCGAGGGCCTGCGCACCGGTCTGCAGCTTCTGGGCGCCGTCTGCGGCGGAGGTCGCCCCGGTGGACAGAGCGGCGGTGCCGGTCGCGAGGTCGGCGACTCCGCCCGAGACCGTGGCGGCACCGGCGGCGAGCGCCGTCAGTCCGCTGCCGTCGTCGCCGACGAGCGCGGTCGCACCGGAGGCGAGCGTCTGCGCGCCCGCGTCCGCCGAGGCGGCTCCGCCCGCGAGAGCGGCCGCACCCTGCTCGAGGGCGGTCAGTTCGGCCACGCGCTGGGCGTCGGACAGCGAGTCGTACCGCGAGAGCAGGGAGGCGAGGCCGGAGTCGACGCCGGTCGCCCCGGTGGCGAGTTGCGGAGTGGCGGTCGCGAGCGCTCCCGCGCCGGTCGCGAGCTGCTGGGCTCCTGCGAGGGCCTTCCCCGCTCCGTCGGAGAGGGAGGCGGACCCGGTGGCCAGCGCCTCGGCGCCGGACGCCGCCGAGGCCGCGCCGTCCTTCAGGGTCGACGTCCCCGCGGCGAGGTCGGTGGCGCCCGAGGCGAGCGACGCCGCTCCGCCGTCGAGCTGCTGGGCGCCGTCGGCGACCGTGCGGGCTCCCGTGTCGAGCGCCGCCGCCTGGTCGGGCAGCTGCCCGGTCCCGCTCGCGATCCGCTGGAGTCCCGACGAGAGGTCGGACGCTCCGGAGGCCGCGCTCCCCGCGCCCGAGCGGAGGGAGTCGGCGCCGGTCGCCAGCTGCGCGGTGCCGTCCTGCAGCTGCGCGAGCCCGACGACCAGCTCGGAGGAGCCGGACGCGGCGGTCCCGGCGCCGTCCGCCAGCTGAGCGGCGCCGTCGGCCGCCTGCTCGAGGCTCGAGTGCACATCGGTGAAGCCGAGGTAGACGTTCTCGAGGTAGGTCGCGCCGACCTTCTCCTCCAGCGTCTTCGTCACGGTGGTGCCGATGGTGGAGGCGATGTTGCCGACGATCAGGTTGGCCGCGTCGTTCGTCTCGATCGACAGCTTCGCCTGCACGGCCGCGGCGGGGTCGTCGCCGCCGACAGAGGCGACGTCGGCCGAGAAGCCGGCCGGCACCGTCAGCACGGCGAGGACGTCGCCGGAGGCGAGCTCACGGGACGCCTCGTCGGCACCGGTCGCCGTCCAGGCGAAGTCCGAGCCGGACGTGTCGGTGGTGAGCTGCTCGGTCAGGTCGTCGCCGAGGGCGAGCGCGGAGCCGTCCGAGGCAGTCGCGCCGGTGTCCTCGTTGACGATCGCGGCGGGCACCGTGTCGAGGTGGTGCGTGGGATCGAGGTTGGCCGAGGTCAGCAGTCCCGCGTAGATCAGCGGGATGAGCGCGATCGCGGCGAAGACGACGACGAGGCGCGGGTTCACGGCGCGCAGGGCGCGGCGGAGCGGGGAGGTGGTCATGGTCCTTCTACTTCGTGGAGTGCAGGGCGGCGAGCCGCGGCGAGGCGACTCCGGTGACGAGGAGCTCGGCGATGTCGGCGGAGGCCGAGGCCACGGGACGGCGGGCGTCGCCGTCGAGGAGCCAGCCGACGACCAGCCAGGTGGTGCCGGCGGCGAGGAGGACGGCGAAGCGCTCGACGCGGGCGTGGTCGCCGCCGCCCGATCCGCGCTCGGCGAGGGGCGAGAAGGCGAGGAGCCGCTGCGCGAGGAACGCGACGACCGACTCCTGCACGGCGCGGGCCGTGCCTCCGCTCAGCACGCGGCGGTAGAAGTCGGCGTGCACGAGCAGGCCCTCGAGGAGCCCGCGGACGATGCGGGGGACCGCGCCCTCCCAGTCCGCGGGGGCGGTGCCGGGAGCGACGTCGCCGAACAGCGCGTGCATCCGCTCCACCGCGGCGGCCTCGATCAGGGACGGCACATCGCCGAAGTGCTGGTAGAACGTGGGGCGGCTGACGCCCGCGGCGCCGCAGAGCTCCGTGATGGAGGGCTGGTCGTCGCCCGGGCGGTCGAGGGCCGTCGTGATCGAGGCGAGCAGGAGCTCGCGCGAGCGGGTGAGCCGCGGATCGGTCACGGGGTCCTTCTTCCCGGCGCGAGGAGCGCCTTCTTTACGTCCGTCAGATAACTTACAACCGTAAAGAAGAGCGCGCAAGCGTCAGGAGGAGGGCGGCTCCGGGAGCAGCGTCGAGATGGCGGACGTGTCGACGATCACCGAGTCGTGCGGAGTCAGTCCCGGGCTCCGGGGCGTCGGCACCGGCAGGCGCACGAGCAGGGCGCCCGGATCCACGCCGAAGCGCCCGGAGCGGGTGCGGCCGACCGGATCGCCGTCCAGCTCGGCGAGCACCGGCTGGTCGAGCTCGAACGAGAACTCGCGGCCGGGCCACTGCCGGAGCGAGGCGAGCCCGTTGCGGTTGCCGGTCGCCACGTCCAGCGCGAGGCCGAAGCGCCGACGCAGCAGCACCAGCTCCAGGTCGCCGTCGTCGAGCACGGCTCCGGCGGCCAGCTCGATGTTCGCGACCACGGAGCTGCAGTTGCAGGCCAGCACCATGAAGCAGCGCTGCGGAGGCTCCTCCGCGCCGTCGATCGTGAGGGTCACCTCGAATCCGGCCTTGAACATCGCCGGCGCCCCCGCCGCGAAGTAGGCGCCCCAGCCCACCCGCTTCTTCAGCTCCTCGTCCGTCTTGTCCATGATCTCGGCGTCCAGGCCCACCCCGCCCATCACCATGAACACCCGCTCCTCGCCGTCGTCGAACGCGGCCGTGCCCACGTCGATGGCGCGGTCCTGCCCGAGCAGGGCGATCTCGACCGCCTCGGGCAGCGAGCCGAGCGGGATCCCGAGGTTCCGCGCGAGGAGGTTGCCCGTGCCGCTGGGCAGCAGGCCGTAGGGGACGCCGGTCCCCCGCAGCACCGTGGCGACGGCGCGGACGGTGCCGTCGCCTCCCATCGAGCAGACCAGGTCCGGGCCCGCCTCGAGTGCGGCGCGGGCCGCGGCGGCACCGGAGTCGCCCGGGCTGGTCTCGAACCAGAGCGGCTCGTTCCAGCCGTGGCGGCGCGCGATCGTCGCGACCAGGTCCTCCGCGGCGCCGACGTCGTCGAACTTGCTCGGGTTGATCACGACGGCGACGGTGCGCTTCTCGGGTGCCTTCACCCCGTCAGTCTGACGGCACCGGCGACCGGTCCAGTCGCGCTGACGCCTCCAGGGCGAGCACGGCGCCGATCTCGGCCGAGAGCGTGGCGGGCAGCGACGGAGGCGCGTCCCAGCGGGGCCCGGCCAGCAGCACGCCGCGGCGGACGCTCGAGCTCTGCAGCGCGGCGACGCTGCCGGCGACGAAGCCGCGGAGGCGGGCGGCCACCGCGGGCGCGACTCCGCTCGTCGTGGCGAGGTCGACGAGGTGCCGGTAGGCGATGCCGCCGAACAGGGCACCGTCCCCCGATCCCTGGTCGACGAAGACGCCGTCGGGGGCGAGCCGGTCCAGCAGGTCCTCGGCCGTGCGGGAGGCGTGGGCGACCAGGCGGGGGTCGGGCCGCAGGCGGTGCAGGGCGAGCGCCGCGCCGATGTAGACGGCGTGGTTGTAGCTGAAGGCCCAGTCGTCGCGCGCGGAGCCTCCCTCGCGGCCGATGCCGTCTGCGACGAAGCCGGTGTCGTCGTCGCGGAGGCGCACGTGCATCCAGTCGAGGGCGGCGCGCGAGAGCTCCTCCCGGCCGTCGGGCCGCAGCCGCTCCAGGCGCGCGCCGAGGATCGCGAACGGGCCGTTCGCGGGCGCGTTCTTGTAGTCCAGCTGCCGGCGGCGCCAGGCGAGGCTCGCCCCGTGGCGGAGGTTCCAGCCCTTCGCGACGGCGAAGCGCCACAGGCGGTCGGCCCGGTCGAGGAAGCGCGGGTCGCCCGAGGCCTCCCCGAGGCGGGCGAGCGCGCCACCGAGCCACATCATGTCGTCGAAGTAGCCGTTGACCAGGCGCCCGCCGTTGCGGAGGCGGATCGCGCGATGGATCCGCCGGGCCCGCTCCAGGTGCGCCTCGTCGCCCGTGCGCTCGAAGGCGTCGACGGCCGCGTCGATCGCGTGCGCGAGCCACCAGTAGTTGAACTCGAGGTCGGCCCGCAGCGAGGTCGGGTAGCTCATGTGGTAGCCCAGCAGGGGCACCGCGAAGAGCCGCTCGAGGCTCTCCTGCGCGGTGTCCGCGGGGCTACTCGTAGACGTGCGGGGCGAGGACGGCGACATCGCGGAGGTTGCGGTAGCGCTCGGCGTAGTCGAGCCCGTAGCCGATCACGAACTCGTTCGGGATGTCGAAGCCGACGTAGGCCACGTCGACCTCGACCTTGGCGGCCGCGGGCTTGCGGAAGAGCGCGCAGATCTCGACGGACTCGGCGCCGCGGCTGCGGAGATTGCCTTGCAGCCACGAGAGCGTGAGGCCGGAGTCGATGATGTCCTCGACGATCAGCACCTTGCGGTTCGTGATGTCGGAGTCGAGGTCCTTCAGGATCCGCACGACGCCGGAGGACTTGGTGCCGCTCCCGTAGGACGAGACGGCCATCCAGTCCATGACGATGTCGAGCTTGAGCTCGCGGGCCAGATCGGCCATCACCATCACGGCGCCGCGCAGCACCCCGACGATGAGCAAATTCTCGCCCGCGTAGTCGCGCTCGATGGCGCGGGCCAGGGCGCGGATCCGCTCGTGGATCTCGGCCTCGGTGTAGAGGACCTCGGTGATGTCGTCGGCGATGTCGGCTGCTTCCACCCGGCCACTCTACGGGTGACCGACCCCCCTCTCCCCTCCGCGAGACTCCGCTCCGGTACACCTCCGTCGGCGAGTCGCGTGCCGGAGCGGCATCTCGCGGGGAGGGGTCGGGCGTCTCGCGGGGACCGGCGTCGCGGGGACAGGGTCAGGGGGAGGCGGGTGCGGGGTCAGGGGGCCGCGGGTGCGAAGACGAGGGTGGTGCCGCGGCGGGTGGCGAGGACGCCGGGGAGGTCGACGCCCTTCTGGCCGTGCCAGTCGGTGACCAGCGCGGCGACCGCCAGCGTCTGCGAGCGCGAGAGCGCGACTCCGAACTCGTTCGCCACGACCAGGCGGATGATCCGCTGCCGCAGCGCCGGCGGGTCCGCGGCGAGCCCGCGCGCGTCGACCGTGACGTGCCCCGCCTCGTCCTGGCCCACCAGCTCGAGCGCCCAGTCGAGGGCGAGCGCGTCGAGCGCGTCCCCGTCCTCCCGCAGCTGCTCGGCGGTGCGCGCCAGAGCCTGCGCCACTCCCGGCCCCAGCTCGTCCTCCAGCACGGGCAGCACGCGGTTCCGCACCCGGACCCGCGAGTAGCGGGGGTCGTCGTTGTGCGGGTCGTCCCACGGCACGAGCCCCTGGTCGGAGCAGGCGAGGCGGGTCGTCTCGCGCCGCAGGCCGAGGAGCGGCCGCCTCAGCGGCCCGCTGACCGGCGCCATCCCGTGCAGCGAGGCCGCACCGGCTCCGCGGGCGAGCCCCAGCAGCACCGTCTCGGCCTGGTCGTCGAGGGTGTGGCCCAGGAGGATCGCGGCGGCGCCCGTCGCGGTCAGCGCGTCGTCGAAGGCGCGGTAGCGCGCGCTGCGGGCGGCCGCCTCCGGACCGCCCTCGGCGGACACCGTCACCACCTCGCGCAGCACCGGCGCGAGCCCCAGCCCGTGCGCCTGCTCCGCGGCCCGCCGCGCGACCTCCGCCGACGCCTCCTGCAGCCCGTGGTCGACGATCACCGCGCCGGCCCGCCTCCCGCCCCGCGGGGCCTCGAAGGCGACCGCCGCCGCGAGCGCGAGCGAGTCCGCTCCCCCGCTCAGCGCGACCAGCACGAGCGCTCCGGGGTCGAGCCCGTCGAGGCTCTCGCGCACCGCCCGCCGCAGATCGGCGACAGCGGGGGTCAGGCGGGGGCGATCGGGCACATCAAGTAACGTAATGCCAGCGATCCGCCCCTCCCGCGCGCGCACCCGCGCGAGCGTTCCGGAGGCCGATCCGTCCGCCGATGCGCCGCTCACGGCGCCACCGACTCAAGGAGAGAGCATGGCCGCATACGACGTCGTCGTCGAGATCCCCAAGGGGAGCCGCAACAAGTACGAGGTCGACCACGAGACCGGTCGCGTCTACCTCGACCGCGTGCTCTTCACCTCCTTCGTCTACCCGACGGACTACGGGTACTTCGAGAACACCCTCGGCCTCGACGGCGACCCGGTCGACGCGCTGGTGCTGCTCGAGTACCCCGTCTTCCCGGGCGTGGGCGTCTCCGTCCGCCCGGTCGGCGTGCTCAACATGAGCGACGAGGCCGGCTCCGACGCGAAGGTGATCGTGGTCCCCGCGAAGGACCCGCGCTGGCAGCACATCCAGGACATCGGCGACGTCCCGGAGCAGACGAAGAACGAGATCAAGCACTTCTTCGAGCGCTACAAGGACCTCGAGCCCGGCAAGTGGGTCAAGGTCGACGCGTGGGGCGACGCCGCCGAGGCGGAGCAGATCGTCCAGGACGGCATCAAGAAGCTGGCCGAAGAGGGTCACTGACCCCTCGCATCAACGAAGGAACCCCCTCCCGTCGTCTCGACAGGAGGGGGTTCTCTCGTTTCGCGGTGCGGCCGCGGCTCAGGCGGCCGGGCGGCCGACCATGCCGGCGGGCGTGCCCCAGGTGTTCCAGATGCGCACGGGCTTGCCGTAGTCGGCGGCCTCGATGATCTGGTTGTTCCCGAGGTAGATGGCCACGTGGTAGTAGTCCCCGCCGCCACCCCAGAAGATCAGGTCGCCGCGCTGGCGCTGGCTGTAGGGGACGAGCTTGCCGGCGCCAGCCATCGTGTTGTACTGGTTCGTCGCCGAGTGGGTGCCGATGTAGATGCCCGAGGACGCGTAGGAGGCCTTGGTGAGGCCCGAGCAGTCCCACTGGTCCGGGCCCATGCCGCCGAGGACGTACTCCTCGCCGAGCTGCGCCATCGCGTACGAGATCGCGTTCTCGACGGCGCCGCTGGTCGGCACCAGGACCGGAGCGGTGACCGGCTGCGGGAGCGGCTGAGCCGCCGGCTCGGCGATCGGCTGAGCAGCGGGCTGGGCCGGAGCCGGAGCCGGAGCCGGCTGCTGCTGCGCGGGCTGCGGAGCGGCGGGCTGCGGGAGGGACGCGGTCTGACGCGACGGGGCGGCGGTGTCGGCCTGCGCCGAGGACTGCTGCTGGGCGGAGCGGGCGGTGGACTGCGCCTGAGCGGCGGCCTCCGCCTCGGCCTGCGCCTGGGCGGCGGCCTCGTCGGCCTGGCGCTTCTGCTCGCCCGCGAGGTACTGGGTCTCGGCCTCGACCGAGGAGTCCTTCAGCAGCGCGAGCTGGGCGACCAGCTCCTGCGACTTCTCCTCCTGCGCCGAGAGCGACGCGCGGGCCGACTCGGCGGCGGCGTCGGCGTCCTTGCGGGCTGCGTCCGCCTCGTCCGAGAGCGCCTGGTGCTCGGTGACGGCGAGGTCGGCCTGGTCGCCGAGCGACTCCGCGTTCTGCTTGTCGGCGAGGGCGTCGGCGTAGACCTTCTGCGACTGCTCCGAGAGCTGCGACATCGCGCCGAGCTGGTAGAGCAGGTCGCCCGCATCCTTGCCCTTGGCCACGAGGCTGGCGGAGAGGTCGCCGCCGGCGGCGCGAGAGAGGTGCGCGGCCAGCAGGCCGGCGCGCATCTTCGAGGTCTGGGCCTTGGCGGAGGCGGTGGTCGCCTTCTCCTCGAGGTCGGCGACGGCCTTCGCAGCGGCGTCGAGCGCCTCCTTGGCCTGGCGCCAGGCCTCGGCCTTCTTCATCGCGGTGATCGACTTCTCGTCGACCGCGGTCTGCAGGCTCGCGATGAGGCCGGTGATCGAGTCGATCTCGGCCTGCTTGCTCGCCTCGTCCTTCTTGGCGTTCTGCACGTCGTCCCACGAGGGGTACTTCGCGTCGTCGGCGAGGGCCGGGGTGATGCCGAGGGACGCGGTGACCGCCGTGACCGCGAAGGCGGCGGAGATGACGAGCGGGAGGCGGCCCTTCCAGGCGCGCTCCCGGGGTGCCGGGGTGAAGGTGCGTGCGGTCGTCTGTGCGTCAGCCAAGGGTGACTCCTCGTTGGGCCATGAAAGGTTGGGCGTCGACGGCGGAGCCGTTGACGCGGGTCTCGAAGTGCAGGTGGCAGCCGGTGGAGGCGCCGGTCGAGCCGACGGCGGCGATCTGCTCGCCCGCCTGGACCTGCTGGCCGACGCGGACGTAGATCCCGCCGGACATGATGTGGGCGTAGCCGGTGCTGATGCCGCTGCCGTGGTCGATCAGAACCCAGTTGCCGTAGGTGCCGTTGGGGCCCGCGTAGGAGACGGTGCCGCTGTGCGCCGCGAAGATCGGGATGCCGCAGCCGCCCGCGAGGTCGGTGCCGCGGTGGTACGAGCCGGAGGACCCTCCGCCGGTCGAGATGCTGTCGCGCGGGCCGAAGGTGCCGGTGATGCGGCCCCCGGCAGGGCGGACCCAGCCGGAGTCGCTGACGGCGCTGGAGCCGCCGCCGCCCGAGGGGGCGACGTACCCGCCGCCACCGCCGCCGCTGCCGCCGCTGGACGCGGCCGCGGCCTGGGCGGCCTCGCGGCGCGCGGCCTCGGCCTGGGCGGCGGCCTGACGGGCGGCCTCCTCCTCGGCGAGCTTCCGGAGGCGCTCGGCCTCGCGGGCGGCGACGCCGGCCTCGTACTCGGCCACGGTCTTCGACTCGGTGTCGCGGAGCGCGGCGAGCTGCTGCTCGAGCACGACGCTCTGCTCCTGCTGCTCGGCGAGCGCGGCCTCGGACGCCTCCTGGGCGGCGGTCGCCTCGGCCAGCTTCTGCTCGGCGGCGACGCGGAGGCGCTCGCGCTCCGTCTGCGCGACCTCGGCCTGGTCGGCGAGGGAGGACGCGGTGTTCCGGGCGGTGCTGGCCTGCTCGTAGATCGCGGAGGAGCGCTCGACCAGCTTGGTCATGCTCCCGATCTTCGACAGCAGCTGGTCGGCCTGGCCGGCCTTCTGGTCGAGGAAGATGTTGACGGACAGGTCGGTGCCGGTGCTGCGGTAGAGCTGCGCGGCGAGCAGGCCCGCCTGCTGCGAGGCCTTGTCGGCCTCCTCGGCGCTGGCGGCAGCCCGGTCCTCGAGCTTCTTCGACTGGTCCGAGGCCTCGTCGAACGCCTGCTGAGCGGCGAAGTGCTCGTCGCCGCGCTGCTGCGCGAGCTGCTGGGCGGAGGCGACCTCGCTCTGGAGGTCGCCGATCAGGGACGTGATCCGGTCGACCTGAGCGGCGGCGGCGGCCGTGTCGCCCTTCGCCGCCTCGACGTCGGCCCAGGACGGGTACTCGACCGCCTGGGCGGGAGTGGCGACGAGCAGGCCGGCGACGAGCGCGACGACGGCGGAGGCCAGGGCAGCACCTCGGAGTCGCCCGAGTCGCGGCGCGCCGGGGAGGCGGGCGGGACGCGGACGGCGCAGGGAGTGGGGCATGGGACCTCGGGGATAGGGGGACCCTCCCTCCGCGGCGGTGCGGCTCCGGCGCGCGGGTGGGTGGGAAGAGCGATTCCGCCCCACCCTAACCGCGGCCCTGCCCGATCTCCTAGACCCGGGTCAACCCCGGACGGGGTGCACGCCGCCTGCGGAACCGTCGATTTTGCATCCTGCGCCGCGGCCCCCTATGCTTGCGTGTCGGTAGTCATGGGGGGTCGGCCGCAGGGTCGCCCCGCGAGTCTCCGGCCCCATCGTTTAGTGGCCTAGGACACCGCCCTTTCACGGCGGCAGCACGGGTTCGAATCCCGTTGGGGTCACGGATGGGTCGGTATTGCCAGCACCACCAGGAATACCAGCACCACCGGCAAGTGCACCGGCTCGAGAGGGCCGGGGCGTGAAAATAGAACAGCCTCGAAGGCAGTATGCTTGTCTTCGCAACGAGGCCCTGTAGCGCAGTTGGTTAGCGTGCCGCCCTGTCACGGCGGAGGTCGCGGGTTCAAGTCCCGTCAGGGTCGCAAAGGGGCCCTTCCGAGAGGAAGGGCCTTTTTCAGGAGATCACTTCTCCAGCGACGTCACGTCGCAACGGCTCTGTAGCTCAGTTGGTAGAGCGCACGACTGAAAATCGTGAGGTCACGGGATCGACGCCCGTCGGAGCCACGGAAACCCTCGTCTAGCTTCTACATGGCGAGGGTTTCTTCGTACCCGGGGGTCGTCACGCCCAACGGCGCGATGCTCCGCCGTGGCCGCCGATCCGTGGGCGGGCCGGCGTCGAGCGGCCCGGATCGCATCCAGGCGGTCTGCGTAGGCTGGCCCGGCCATGGAACCCGACGCCTTCCCGCCGCCCGATCCCGCGACGCTCGCGCCCGACTCCGCGAGGGCGCCTTCCGGGTCGGCGGCGTCCTGGCCGGCGCCTTCGTGGCCGGCGCCTTCGGGACCGACGCCCACGCCACAGCCGGGGTCCGCGCGGCAGGCGGAGCCGCCCGGGCCGGTCGAGCCTCGGCCCTCGGTCCACGCGCCCTACTCCTCCCTCCTCTATCTGCCCGACCCGCGCGTGCGGTGGGGCCTGCCGACCGCCGTGCTCACGATCGTCGGGATCGTCCTGCCGCTGGCCGTCCTCATCCTGCTGTTCGGCTTCGGAGTGCTCCCTTACTCCGCCGGCCTCGCCTTCGCGGGCGCGCTCGCGAGCTACCTCGTCGCGCTGATCGTGCCGTTCGCCGCGTCGCGGCTGCGGGGGCTGGGCACGATGGCGGCCGACTTCGGGCTGCGGTTCCGCTGGATCGACGTGCCCATCGGGATCGGGCTCGGCATCGCGGTGCGCGTCGTGATCCTGTTCGTGCTCGCCGCGTTCGCTCCGCTCCTCCAGGACGCGCAGGGGAACCTCGACATCGACCCCGACCCGCTGTGGTTCGTGCTGAGCTCGGTCCTCATCCCCGTCGTGGTCGCGCCGCTGGTCGAGGAGGTGCTCTGCCGCGGCGTGGTGATGCGCGCGGTGCGGAACCGGATGCTGCGCGGGCGCTCGGAGTGGGCGCCGCCCACCCGGGGCCGGCGGATCTGGGCGATGGTGTTCAGCGTGCTGGCGTCGACCGCTGTGTTCGCTCTGCTGCACGGGCACCAGATGGTGAACCCGGCGACGATCGTGACGCTCGGCGTGACGACGGTCACCGCGGGACTCGCGCACGGCTGGATCGCGACGATCACCGGGCGGCTCGGAGCGGCGATCGTCTCGCACGCGACGCTGAACGGCTCTGCGGTGCTGCTGCTCGCACTGCTGCCGCTGCTGACTCCGTAGGGCTCAGGCACATCAGCGGCCTGCCGTGCGAATGAATCGATCTTCCTTCATCGGAACTCCGCCTGCGCCTCTAGACGAAGCGAGATTTCACTCGAAGCCGACAAGCCCGCGCGGAATAGATTGCGCCGACACGCTGCCGCCCCTACCGCGGGTCGTCCTCAAAGCTACAACGACGGGTTTAACTGCTGACGGGCTTACGAATCGCGGTCAGAAACTTCTCTGAGCCTCGTCACAATCGGGTGATTTCTAAGCATCTGAGCGTCTTCCGCGTTTTGTAGCGCACGCTCAAGGATCAAGGTGGCCCATTCGTGCTTTGCGGCGGGAAAGTCGTTCCGCACAAGTTTAGCGACCTGCCTTTTCGGCCTTATCCGCCGCACCGCGGCGATCGCCGCTCCGACGCCTAACTCGGCATCAACAAAGTTGCGTGGCCATCCCTTGACACGTTCACCCTGTACTTCTAAGGCTCTCCTCAAGATATTTGCACGATCGAAGACAAGAAGATCTTCGAAAGTCTTGTCCATGCAAATGACCTGAATCGAGTTTACTTCAAGCGGCGGCGGCCCGACGCGATCTTCAGGACTCGCTCGCGAATTCATCTCCGCAAATCGAGCACCAGCCTTCTTCATCCACGCTGACGGAATTGCGGCTGGTGAGTTCGCAATTCCTTCATAAATCGACTTCGTCTCGCTCCACCGGCAGTACGTTGCACGAGAGTTCCATCCGGGATGCAAATCCCAAGCGACGACAGCCGCGTCGAAGCCGAGGGTCGTGAGCTTGCGCAAGAAAAGCTGATCAAACGACTCACCAACACTCGAGAGGGATCTGTTGGCGGGATCCATGGCGACCAACGATCCTTTTGAGAAGCCGATGACATGATCGAATTGTGGAATACCGGCAAGGCGGCAAACCGCCCGATTCCACAAAATAGCGAGCGGATCAGTGGCGCTTTCTGACGAGCTTGATCTGTCAGTCCCCTCAACAAATAGTGCGACGCGCAACGGACTCATGTTACGACTCGAGATTCGCGTAGACGACGCCTGCAGGGAGACTCGGATCGAAAGTATTGACGTCTGCCAGCTCGTTGAAACGATCGTACTGCGTGTCTCCAGATAGGCGCCTGACCATGACTATGTCGTCCCTTCTGACATGGTCGAGGAGCCAGGGTGAGTGAGTTGTGAGCAGCACCTGCATTCCTGCAGCCGCTCCGCCATCGAGATGCTCTACAATCCGCTGCGTTGTCCAGGGGTCTAGGCCGTTCTCGACTTCCTCTACGCAGAGGATGGACGGGGTTGGACTGCGACGAATAAGGGCCAGAAGGGCGGTTACTCTTCGCGTTCCCTCTGAGAGCATCCAAGCAGGAATCGGCACCTTGTATCGACCAGTCCTACCACGATAAGGCATCTCCTCTGTTAGATTATAATTTACTCGAGTATCGTTTCGAGTTCCAGACTCCAACACTTCGACGCTTCGTATGCCTCGGATCATCTCAGATATATCTAGCGCCAACTCTTCTCTCTCAGAAGGAGAGAGTTCGAACAGAAGCGCCGGAAGTTGCTGCCCCTCCTCGTCGAGCATTGGCGCGAAGGATTTCCTCGTCGCCTGCGAACCCTGCGCTAGCCGGTTCGGGCTTAGACGTAAGAAAACGGCACGAGACCAAAAGTTTGATATTGCCCGAACAACGGGGTCGTCGAGCTGCGTGTCACCAATGAAGGCAAGGGCGAGTCGCTCGGGATCGACGACGCGGATCGACGAATCCCCGCTTCCGATAAACCTGACCCCCCCAGCCGTTCGTATTATCTGACGCTCTTCATTGTCACTTCTTACGTCTAGACTTTCAGATAGCACGGCTGGAACGCCGTCTGCATCCTTGACCTTGATGGAGTAGGTTGCACCTGCTTTTGGCGCAAATGATCCGTCAGGCAATTCTTGAAGATCTACATCGGATTCAGACCATTCTAGATCGATCTGGAAGTAATTAGGAGTTGATCGCGACCTGAGATTGATTAAGTCGGAGATTCCGTAGTAGCGATCACAGGCCTCTCGCGCGTCTCTGCGGATTGCGGTGTCGAGCCACTGCAAGGCTTCGAGTAGCGTGCTCTTACCGCTCCCATTACGCCCGATGATGACGTTGAACTGTCCGAGCCCAACTGCGGGAGGCTTGAATGACGCCTTGAAGCGTTGCGGACGCACAGAGGTTAGAACAAGATCCACGTTGCGCGGCTCGACGGCGGTGTCACCGGAAGAAGAGTCGGTCATCCGGCCATTATGGGGCAAGGACCGCACGGGAGGGGGTTCAGAGGGGTTCGGATGCGGATCAGGCGCGAATCTGGACTAAACAGCTCTCGCGTACTAGCAGTCGATGAAGGTATCCATCGGGCCGAACCAGTGCCTCTCCAGACCTCCGGGGCAAGTCGCCATGGTCGGACACGACCTTGGACGTCAGACGTCGTAGGTGCGCGCCCCGGGCAGCGGGCCGCGGACCTGGCGGTGGAGGCGCTCCATGTCGGCGTCGAGGGTGGCGGCGGTGCGGGCCGCGTCGGCGAGGCCGTCGAGGAGCTCCTGCGGGACCTGGCGGTCGTACTTGTAGTAGATCTTGTGCTCCAGGCTCGCCCAGAAGTCCATCGCGATGGTGCGGAACTGCACCTCGACGCAGACGTCGACCGATCCGCCGGAGAGGAACACCGGCACCTCGACGATCGCGTGCAGGCTCTTGTAGCCGTTCTCCTTCGGCTCGGCGATGTAGTCCTTCACCTCGAGCACCGTCACGTCGGACTGCGAGGTGAGCAGGTCGAAGACGCGGTAGACGTCCGAGACGAAGCTGCAGGTGATCCGCACGCCGGCGATGTCGGTGATCGCGTCGGCGATGCCCTCGAAGGTCGTCTCGCAGCCCTTGCGCTCGATCTTCTCGATCAGGCTGTCGGCCGACTTGAGCCGGCTCGTGACGTGCTCGATCGGGTTGTACTCCTGCAGCTCGCGGAACTCCTCCTGCAGGATCGACACCTTCGTGACGATCTCGTCCATCCCGAACTTGTACTGGAGCATGAAGCGCGCGAAGTCGTCGCGCAGGGCGCGGATCTCGGCGACGGTGGTGGCGTCGAGCGCTTCGGCGACGGCATCCGTCAGCGGAGGGACGGCGTGCGCGGGTTCGGGGATGCGGGATTCCACAGTCGGACACCCTACGCGCGGAGTCGTTCGAGACCGGTGGGAGGCGCCCGGCCTAGCCTGGGAGCGTGATCACCGAGCCCCGCCCGCTGCGCTTCTGCGCGTTCGTCATGAACACCGCCTCCCACATCCAGCACGGCCTCTGGCGCCACCCCGACGCCCGGCAGCACGAGTTCGACGACGTGCAGCTCTGGATCGACCTCGCCCGGACGCTGGAGCGCGGCCGCTTCGACGCGATGTTCTTCGCCGACGTGGCGGGGCTCTACGGTCCGGCGGACGGCGACTGGGACGTCAACGCCCGCGAGGGGCTGCAGCTGCCCAGCAACGACCCGTCGGTGCTGCTCTCGGCCCTGGCGGTGAGCACCGAGCACCTCGGCTTCGCGTTCACGAGCTCGGTGCTGCAGTCGCATCCGTTCGACTTCGCCCGGAAGGTCTCGACCCTCGACCACCTCTCGAAGGGGCGGATCGCCTGGAACATCGTCACCAGCGCCCTCGACGGCGCGGCCCGCAACTTCGGCTACGACCGGCTCGAGGAGCACGACGAGCGCTACGCCTGGGCGCAGGAGTACCTCGACGTGGTCTACAAGCTGTGGGAGGGCTCGTGGGACGACGGCGCGCTCCTGCGCGACAAGAGCGGCTCCTTCGCCGACCCGGCGCGCATCCACCGCATCGACCACGTCGGGAAGCGCTACCGCGTGCAGGGGCCGCATCTCTCGGCTCCGTCGCCCCAGCGCACGCCCGTGCTCTTCCAGGCCGGCTCCTCCCCCGCGGGCCGGCGCTTCGCCGCGCGGAACGCGGAGGCGCAGTTCGTGTTCTCGGGGTCGCCGGAGAAGACCCGCGAGCTGATCGAGGACACGCGGGCCCTCGCCGCGGCGGCCGGTCGCGGAGCGGGAGCACCCTCCTTCTACCTGGGGCTCTCCTTCATCACCGGCGACACGGAGGAGGAGGCGCGACGCGCTGAGCGCGAGATCGACGAGTACCTCTCCTCCGACGCCTTTCTCGTGCACTCGAACCTCGGCTTCGACCCGGCGACGGGCGAGAAGCTCGACCCCGACCTGCCGCTCTCGGCGATCGAGACCTACGCCGGCCAGAGCCACCTGCAGTGGATCCGGGACGCCTCCCCCGACCGCGAGCCGACCGTCCGTGACCTGGCCCGGCTCTCGGCGAAGCTGCGCGGACGGGTCGTCGGCACTCCCGAGCAGATCGCCGACCACCTGGCGGGCTGGCGCGACGCGGGGATCGACGGGATCAACGTCGTCAACTGGATCCTGCCCGGCAGCTACGAGGAGTTCGTCGACCGGGTGATGCCGGTGCTCCAGGAGCGGGGCCTCGCGCAGACCGAGTACGCCGAGGGGACGCTGCGCCGCAAGCTGTTCGGGACGGACGAGCTGCCGGCGACGCACCCGGCGCGGGCGTACCGCGGGGCGTTCGCGGGCTGAGCCGTCGCGGGCCGAGCTCTGCGCGTCCACTGCCCCTGCACCGGCTGCCCGCCCCGCCCCGCGCTCTCCGCCGAGCGGGGGACGCGAGGGCGGGCGCGGCTCCGT
The DNA here is from genome assembly GCF_002932235.1 of Rathayibacter sp. AY1E3. NCBI lineage: Bacteria > Bacillati > Actinomycetota > Actinomycetes > Micrococcales > Microbacteriaceae > Rathayibacter > Rathayibacter sp. AY1E3. The sequence goes on along the minus strand of NZ_PSVN01000002.1, from coordinate 45,929 downwards.
AGCGTCGAGGGATGATCCAGACCTGGGGAGTCCTGACCGCGCTGTACGGAGTCGTCGTGACGGCCGTCGCGGTGCTCGCGATCGTGCTGCTGGTGCTGCTGTGCCGCCTGGTGCTCGCCGCGCGCGAGAACCTGCAGGCCTCGACGCGGCTGCGCGAGCTGCAGATCGAGCGGATGCTTCTCGAGGACGAGTAGCGGACGCGCGTCGCCGGCCGCGACCAGGTCTCCTCAGCGAGGAGCACTCGCGGCCGACGACGCGCGGTCCGGTCAGGGCAGAGCGGGTCGCGCCTCAGTGCGGGGCGCCCGCGGGATGAGCAGGCCGAGGGCGACGGCGACCAGCGCTCCGATCGCGCCGATCACGAACGTGGTCTCGAAGCCCTGCGAGCTCGGCAGCTGCACGTCGCCGACGGACACGGTCAGCTGCGCGAGCACGCCCGCGGTCACGGCGGAGGAGAGCGTCGTGCCGAGGGTGCGCATCAGCGAGTTCAGCCCGTTCGCGGCGGCGGTCTCCGAGGCGGGGACGGCGTGCATGATGAGCGTCGGCATCGCGGCGTAGGCGAGGCCCAGGCCGACACCGATGAGGGCGTTGATCACCAGGATCTGCCACACCTCGCCGCCGAACGGGAGGATCAGCAGGTACGAGACCGCGATCAGCCCGGAGCCGGCGATCAGCACGAGCCGCGGCCCGGACTGCGCCGAGAGGCGGGCGGCGAGCGGGGACGTGGCCATCATCGCCAGGCCCGAGGGCGCGAGCACGAGGCTCGCCACGATCAGGCTCAGGCCGAAGCCGACGCCCGACGCGGCCGGCAGCTCGAGGCGCTGCGGCAGCGTGATCTGGGCGCCGAAGAACGCGAAACCGACCGCCACCGAGGCGAGGTTGGTGAAGAGCACGGCGGGGCGGGCGGCCACCCGGAGGTCGACGAGCGGGCTCTCCTGCCGCAACTCGTACCAGCCCCAGAGGAGCAGGACGGCGATGCCGCCGAGGCCGGAGCCGAGGATCGCGGGGCTCGTCCAGCCGGAGTCGTTGCCGCGCGAGACGGCGATCAGCACGCCGCTCAGTCCGAGGGCGAGGCCGATCGTGCCGACCACGTCGAAGGTGCCGGGCGAGCGCAGCGTCGACACCGGCACGACCAGGAGGACGAGGAAGATGTCGAGGACGCCGAGGCCCGCGGACATCCAGAACAGGACGTGCCAGTCGGTGTTCTGCGCGATGAGGGCGCTGAGCGGCAGGCCGAGCGCGCCGCCGATGCCGAGGGTCGCGCTGACCAGGGCGATCGCGCCGGGGAGCCGGTCGCGGTGGAGGGTGTCGCGGAGGATCGAGATGCCGAGCGGGATGACGCCCATCACCGCGCCCTGGAGGGCCCGGCCCACGACCAGCGTCCACACGTCCCCCGCGAAGGCGCACACGATCGAGCCGATCACGAGCACGACCAGCGCGGCCACAGCCATCCGCCGCTTGCCGTAGAGGTCGCCGAGGCGGCCCGAGACCGGGGTGAGGATGCAGGCGCTCAGCAGCGTCGCGGTGATCACCCACGCGGTCTCGGTGCGGTCGGCGCCGAGCAGCGTCGGCAGCTCGGACTGGATCGGGACGACCAGCGTCTGCATGAAGGAGGCGCTCATGCCCGCGAAGGCGAGGACGGCGGTGATGAGGCGCGGGTCCGGCGAGCGGGTCAGGGAGCGTCTGTCGGAGTCGGGCACGGCGGTCCTTCGTGTCGGCGGCGGACGCGCACCCGGACCGCGGCGGCGGGCGGGCCGTCGTCGGCGGGATCGTATCGCTCGGCTCTGCTTTCGACCGGCTCGGGGCTCAGCAGCTCGGGCCGCCGCTTTGTTCCCTCCTCCTCCTTCCCGCGCGCGTCGGGCAGGACGAGGATGGGCGGATGATCGACATCGAGAGCTGGATCACCGGCTACGAGAAGGCCTGGGCCACGGACGACGCGGCAGACGTGGCCGCACTGTTCACCGAGGACGCCGAGTACTTCACGGCGCCGCACCGCGACGCGATCACTCCGCGCGACGCGATCGTGGAGTGGTGGCTGGCGGAGGAGGAGCCCGCCGACCCGACCTTCGCGTGGGGCCTGGTCGCGCTGACGGAGGAGACCGCCGTGGTGGAGGCGCGCACCGTCTATCCGGGCGACCGCACCTACCTGAACCTCTGGGTCATCCGCTTCGCCCCCGACGGGCGGGCGCGCTCGTTCACCGAGTGGTACATGGAGGAGACGGCCGACTCCGTGTCCTGACCCGCGCGGGTCCCCAGGGAGTGGCGAGGAGCCCTCAGCGGCGCCCGGTCAGAGCTGCGCGGCCGCGAAGGTGTCGCAGCTGGTGGCGTCGCCCTCGAAGCCGGCCTGGAACCAGCGCTGCCGCTGCTCGGCCGAGCCGTGCGTCCATCCCTCCGGATCGACGGTGCCGGTGGCCTGCTCCTGGATGCGGTCGTCGCCGACGGCGGCCGCGGCGCCGAGCGCGTCCTGGTACTCCTGCGCCGTCACCGGCTTGAGGTAGGGCGTGCCGGTCTCGTCGGGCACCGTCGAGGCGTCGCCCACCCAGGCTCCGGCGAAGCAGTCGGCCTGCAGCTCGAGGCGCACCGAGTCCGACTCGGGGCCGGTGCCGGAGCGGTCCGCCGACTCCATCGCGCCGGTCAGGTTCTGGATGTGGTGGCCCCACTCGTGGGCGAGGATGTACATCTGCGCGAGCGATCCGCCCGAGGTGTCGAACCGGGTGCGCAGCTCGTCGAAGAAGTCGGTGTCGAGGTAGATCGTCCGGTCCGGCGGGCAGTAGAACGGGCCGACCGCGGCGGTCGCGCTCCCGCAGCCGGTGGTGGTGCTGTCCTCGAACAGGTCGACGCCGGTCGGGGTCGTGTAGGCGACTCCGAGGGTCGGCGTCTGCTCGCCCCAGTAGCGGTCGAGCGACTCGGCCGCACCCTCGAGGCGGCAGTCGACCTGCGTGTTCGCGTCGGCGCCGCTGTCGCAGGCCACCGCGGTGGAGGTGACGCCCTCCGGCGAGGACCCGCCTCCGCCGAACACCTCGCCGAGGCCCGAGAGGTTCACGCCGAGCAGCTGCGAGAGCAGCGCGAGCACGACCACGCCCACCGCACCCCCGCCGACGGCGATGCCGGTGGTGCGGCCGCGGCGGCGGACCTTGCCGCCGCTGAGCTGGGAGTCGTCGTTGAAGGTCATGCCGACGAAGCTAGCGCTCCGCGGACGGGCTCCGCTCGGGCTTGCGGTCAGCCCCAGCGCGACTCGCTGGCCGAGCGGATGATCTCGAGCAGCGCCTCGCGCAGGGGGCCGTGCTCGAGCGAGCCCGGGAACATGTCGACCTCGAGGCGGTGCGCCCGGCGCCAGGCCTCGCCGCCCGCGTCGGTGAGCGCGACGAGCTGCCGGCGGCGGTCCGACGGATCCGTGGTGCGCGAGACGTGGCCCTCGCGCTCGAGGCGCTCGATGGTGCGCGACATGGTCTGCACCTCGACGTGGGCCGCGGCGGCCAGCTCCTTCTGCGCGACGGGACCCGCCTGCAGGAGGTGCAGCACGATCAGGCCGGCGTGGGTGAGGCCGATCTCGGCGAGAGCGCCGTGCCAGGCGTGCTCGACCATCCGGGAGGCGGTGGAGAGCAGCCGGCCGGTGGGCCAGTCCTCCATCCCGGAGGCGTCGTCCGCGCGCATCTGATCAGGGTAGACCCGCTCCCGGGGCACGACGGCACCGGGCGCGGGACGCTCAGGCACGGGCGCCCGGGCATCCCGGCCGCGAGGCGCGGACCGCCCCGCGCGTCAGGACGCGAAGCGGTCCGTCGCCTCGATCAGCGCGTCGAGGATCCCCGGCTCGTCGAAGGCGTGGCCCGCGTCGGCGATCATCCGGAAGTCGGCCTCGGGCCAGGCCCGGTGCAGGTCCCAGGCGGTGAAGGCCGGGGTGCACATGTCGTAGCGGCCCTGCACGATGACGGCCGGGATGTCGCGGAGGACGCCGGCGTCGCGGATCAGCTGCCCCTCCTCCAGCCAGCCCCTGTGCACGAAGAAGTGGTTCTCGATGCGGGCGAAGGCGAGCGCGAAGACGGGATCGGACCAGTCCGCGATCAGCTCCGGCTTCTGCAGGAGGGTGATGGTCGACGCCTCCCAGGTGGTCCAGGCGACACCGGCGGGGCCGTGCACGGCGGGGTCCGCGTCGTGGAGCAGGCGGTAGTACGCCTCGATGAGGCTGCCCCGCTCGCCGGCCGGGACGACGGAGGTGTAGCCCTCCCAGAGGTCCGGGTAGACCGCGGCGGCGCCGCCCTCGTAGAACCACTCGAGCTCGGCGCGGCGGAGGGTGAAGATCCCGCGGAGGACGATCTCGCTGACCCGCTCGGGGTGGGTCTCGGCGTAGGCGAGGGCGAGGGTCGAGCCCCAGGAGCCGCCGAGCACGAGCCAGCGCTCGACGCCGAGGTGCTCGCGGAGGCGCTCGATGTCGGCGACCAGGTACCAGGTGGTGTTGGTCGAGAGGTCGGCCTCCGGCTCGCCGGCGTGCGGGGTCGAGCGGCCGCACATGCGCTGGTCGAACAGCACGATGCGGTACTTCTCGGGGTCGAACAGCCGGCGGTGGGCGGGCGAGGTGCCGGCTCCGGGGCCGCCGTGCAGGAACACGACGGGCTTGCCCTCGGGGTTGCCCGAGACCTCCCAGTAGAGCGAGTGGCCGTCGCCGACGTCGAGCATGCCGGAGTCGTGGGGCTCGATCTCGGGGTACAGAGTGCGCATGGCCCGCACCCTACCGACTGTCAGGGTCGCGGTCCGCGAGGCGGGCGGCCCGGCACCGGAGAGGGCGAGCGCCCGCGTCCTCCCGGCGCACCCGCCTCCCGCGGTCGTTACTGTGGAGCGGACCTGCACGCCCCCGTCGAAGGAGCCCCCATGCCCACCATTGTGCGCGGCGTCATCGCCCGGTCGAAGGGCGCTCCCGTGGAGCTCGTCGACATCGTCGTCCCCGATCCGGGCCCGGGCGAGGCCGTGGTCGACATCGAGACCTGCGGTGTCTGCCACACCGACTTCCACTACCGCGAGGGCGGGATCAGCGACGACTTCCCCTTCCTCCTCGGTCACGAGGCGGCCGGACGGGTCAGCGCGATCGGAGAGGGAGTCACCCATGTCGCGGTCGGCGACTTCGTGGTCCTCAACTGGCGCGCGGTCTGCGGCGAGTGCCGGGCCTGCACCCGGGCCGAGCCCTGGTACTGCTTCGACACCTTCAACGCGACGCAGCGGATGACCCTGGAGGACGGCACCGAGCTCAGCCCCGCCCTCGGGATCGGCGCCTTCGCCGAGAAGACCCTCGTGCACGCGAAGCAGTGCACGAAGGTCGATCCGGAGGCGGACCCCGCCGCGGTGGGCCTGCTCGGCTGCGGGATCATGGCCGGCCTCGGCGCGGCGATGAACACCGGGAACGTGACGCGCGGCGACTCCGTCGCGGTCATCGGCTGCGGAGGAGTCGGCACGGCCGCCGTGGTCGGCGCCGCTCTCGCGGGCGCCGGCACGGTCATCGCGATCGACCGGGACCCCAAGAAGCTGGTTGCGGCCGAGAAGCTCGGCGCCACGCACGTCATCGACTCCAGCGGCCTCGACGAGGCGGGCGTCGTCGCGGCGGTGCAGGCCCTGACGAACGGCTTCGGAGCGGACGTCGTCATCGACGCTGTGGGCCGCCCCGAGACCTGGCGCCAGGCGTTCTACGCCCGCGACCTCGCCGGGACCGTGGTGCTGGTCGGGGTGCCGACTCCCGAGATGACCCTCGAGATCCCCCTGCTCGACGTCTTCGGCCGCGGTGGATCGCTGAAGTCGAGCTGGTACGGCGACTGCCTGCCCGAGCGCGACTTCCCGATGCTGACCGGCCTCTACCTCCAGGGCCGCCTGCCCCTGGACGAGTTCGTGAGCGAGCGGATCGGGATCGAGGACATCGAGGAGGCCTTCGCCACGATGGCCGGCGGCGACGTGCTCCGCTCGGTGGTGGTGCTCTGATGGGCGCGCGGATCGAGCAGCTCGTCACGAGCGGCACCTTCAGCCTCGACGGCGGCACCTGGGACGTCGACAACAACGTGTGGATCGTCGGCGACGACTCCGAGTGCGTCGTCATCGACGCGGCCCACGACGCGGACGCGATCCTCGCGGCCGTCGGCGAGCGCCGGCTCCTCGCCGTACTGCTGACCCACGGGCACGACGACCACCTCGACGCGGTCGAGGGAGTCCGCGCTGCGACCGGCGCCCCGGTGCTGCTCCACGAGGCCGACCGGATGCTGTGGGACGCCGTGCACCCCGGCACGGCCCCGAGCGGCGGTCTGGTCAACGGGCGGATCGTGCCCGTCGCCGGCGTCGAGCTCGAGGTGCGGCACACCCCGGGCCACACCCCCGGCGCCGTCTGCTTCGTCGCCGAGGCGCTCGGCACGGTGTTCACCGGCGACACCCTCTTCCAGGGCGGGCCGGGGGCCACCGGCCGCTCGTACAGCGACTTCCCGACGATCATCGACTCGATCACGGAGCGCCTGCTGACGCTGCCCGCCGAGACGGTGGTCCGGACCGGCCACGGCGACTCGACGACGATCGGGGCGGAGGCGCCGCACCGCGAGGAGTGGATCGCGCGCGGGCACTGACCGGGCGGGGCCGGCGCAGAGGCTGCCGGCCCTCCCGCTTCGGCGTTCTGCTCGCCCGGATGTCCGACGGGTGTGGGAGTTTCGCAACCGATGGTCGTGCTCCCTTGTTACCGTGAACAATCGCCGGTAGCGTGCGGAGACCACACCGCAGGCGGGATCCCCCGTCCGCCCACCGGTTCGCTGCAGAACCCGAGAGGACACGTCGACGATGACGTCACGACCCCCGGGCGGAGGCAGGCCCTCGCGCCTGCTCGCCGCCACCCTCGCCGCATCCGCGACGATCGCCCTCGCCGCCGGCGCCGCCGTGCCGGTCGCCGTCGCCGCGACAGCGGCGACTACTCCCGCGCAGAGCCTGCTCGCGGACTTCACCTTCGACACCGCCCCGAGCGGAGGCGCCTTCACCGACAGGTCGACCCGCGCCGCCGTGAAGGGCACGCCGACCCTCGTCGCCGGCCGCACCGGGCAGGGCAGCGCCGTCTCGCTGTCGTCCTCGTTCTGGCTCGACCTCACTGCGACCGACGGGCAGCCGCTGCTGAAGGGTCGCGACTCCGTCACTCTGTCGTACGACTCCAAGCCCGCCGCCGCGGACAACGTCGGCTGGTCGGTCTTCGCCGCTCGCTCGGCCGCGACCCAGGACTACGCCCAGGAGAAGTACGTCGGCGTCCTCGACAGGACGAACGGCATCACCGTCGAGCGGTACGCCAACAGCGGCGCCCGCGACTCCTCGGGCAACCTCATCGGCCCGAGCAGCACGGAGTGGAAGCACGTCGATCTCGTCCTGAGCGCCGGCACCGCCCGCCTCTACGTCGACGCGAAGCCCGTGGCCGTCACGACGGCCGGCCCCTCCCTCGCGACGGTCCTCGGATCGACCGGCGGAGTCCTTCAGGTCGGCAAGGCCAACTGGGGTGGCGGGGAGTACTTCACCGGACTCCTCGACAATCTGCGCGTCTACGACCGCGCCCTGACCGGGGCCGAGCTGGGCGCGACGAGCAGCACTGTGGCGACCGACCTGCGCGCCGCACTCGACGTCCCCACGACCGTGCTCGGCGACCTGCCCGCGCAGGTGCTCGGGAACACCGTGACGTGGACCGCCTCCGGCGCCGGCGCCGCGCGCGTCTCCTCCACCGGCGCCGTGAACCTCTCGGGCCTCACCGCTCCCGTCGCCGTCCGCCTCCAGGCAGCCGTCGCCGGGCAGACCTACGCGTGGGACAGCACCCTCGCCGTGCCCGGCGGGCGCATCGCCACCTCCGTCAAGACCGTCACCACGACGAACGGAGTGAAGGACGACCCGCTGGCGTACAACGACGACCGCCGCGCGGACTCGCTCTTCACGGCCGCACTGCCCGCCGGCGCGACCACCTGGGAGCCGCTGAACCGCTCGCAGTCGATCCTCTCCGTCCTCAAGGACGGCGATCAGGCGCAGCGCCCGAACGCCCAGATGGGCTCGCCGCTGCTGTTCCGCTCGAAGGACGGCTCGCTCGGCGCGGTCTCGTCGCAGAACAACGCCACGGACTCCGTCTACCTCTGGAGCTCCGCCGACGGCCGCACGTTCCGCGACCAGCGCGTCCTCCGGGTCGCGCCGGGCTCGGTCGTGACCGACCCGCGGATCGTCTTCGACTCCGCCCTCGGCGTCTACAAGCTGTTCTGGACCGATCTGCTCACCACCGAGGGCCGCGTGACGCTGTTCACGGACCTCGCCTCCGGCACCGCTCCCGGAGCGACCACCCGCGCCGACGCCCGCGTCCCCGGTGTCCAGGGCTCGGGTCTCCCCGCCGGGTTCACCCAGGGCCAGGCCGGCGAGACGGCGCTGACCTCGACCGAGTTCAGCACGTTCTACCGCGAATACGTCGACCTGAAGAACACCGGTGTGAAGTCGCTCAGCGGCTCCGTCGACTCCGGCGCCGGAGCCGCTGCGATCGCCGCAGCGCTCCCGGGGCAGGCCGTGATGGAGTACAACGACGGCTCGACCAAGTCGCTCAACGTCGACTGGCAGGACGATCTGACCACCGCCGTCGACACCTCGCGTCCCGGGACCTACCGGGTCACCGGCTCCGTCCAGCAGGACCCCGAGGCGATGGTCAACGAGGCCCGCGCGGATCCGCACGTCTTCTTCAACGAGGACGACGGCTACTACTACCTCACGGGCTCGCACTACGGCCAGGACTCGCTCGGCCCGATCGAGGAGAGCTCCAGCTACCGCAAGATCGGCCTCAAGCGCTCGAAGACCATCGCCGGTCTCGACTCCGCTCCCGAGCAGATCGTGATCGACCCCGACGCCGGCACGCCCGGCCGCCAGAGCCAGTACCCGAACACCTTCTACGGCTGGGGCGGATACATCTGGGCGCAGGAGTTCCACAAGATCAACGGCACCTGGTGGATCGTCGCCGGCATGAACAAGGGCTACGCGCCCGTGGGCGGCTGGTGCGACAACACCGTCCTGATCCCCTACACCGGGACCGACGCCTCGATCGCCGAGGGCGGATTCCTCGACCAGACGAAGTGGGGCGAGCCGGTCGTCCTCGAGGGCGCGGCCTTCGACGTCAGCTACATCGACCGCCAGGAGAACGGCGCCACCCAGGGCTACTGGGTTCTGCCCAACGGCAACACGCTCTCCCTCGCCAAGGCGACGATGGGGCCCAAGGGCACCGTCCCGCTGGTGACCGGTGCGGTCAGCCGCATCTACGGCGAGAGCCAGCCGTGGGAGTCGGGCAAGCGCTCGCCGACCCCGTCCGACACCACCGAGGGCAACGACCAGGGCGTCGTCGAGGCGCCGTTCATCGTGTCCAAGGGAGGACGCATGTACCTCACCTACTCGGGCGGAACGGTCGACAAGTACTACTCGCTCGGCCTGCTCACGGCCGACGCGAGTGCCGACCTCCTCAACCCCGCGACGTGGACGCAGACCGCGTTCCCCGTGCTGGACACCGAGGACACCTACCTGGGCCGCCTCGGCGCGGACGAGACGCAGTACTTCTCGCGCCAGCAGGCCGGCACCGGGCACAACTCGTTCGTCGAGGACGAGTCGGGCAACCTGCTCCTCGCCTACCACGCCCGCCCCTACCCGGACCCGCACACGGCGACCGATCCGCAGAACGCGGGCGGCCTGTTCGATTCGGACCGCAACACCTGGTTCAAGGGCGTGAACATCCGCGCGAGCGGCCGGCTCGACCTCTCGCTCTCGAAGGAGCAGGAGGTGGCCTCGGCCAACCGCACCGTCACGGCGACGATCACCGTGAAGGCGCCGGCTGTGCCCGTCACCGCCACTGCAGCGGCTCGCTGCGTCGCGGGCAAGGTGGTGGTCACGCTGACCACTGTCAACAAGGCCGCGTCGACCGCCGACCTCCGCTGGAACACCCTGTGGGGCGCGAAGACGCAGCAGATCGATGCGGGCCGGACCGCCTCGCTGGCCGTGACCACGCGGGCCGCCTCGGTCGCCGCCGGCACCGTCCAGGGGGTCGCCACCGTCGGCAGCGCCTCCGCTCCCGTGAGCGCCGCCTACCCGGCGCTCCGCTGCGGCTGACCTGACCGGGTCCTCCGACCGACGACGCCCGGCCGCCTCTCACCTGAGGGCGGCCGGGCGTCGTCGTTCCGGTCTGCGGTGATGTGCCGGGCGACCGGGTCGCGACCCTCGATGATCTCGGCGGTGCAGCCGGCATCGCGGGAGAAGACCCACCGGATGACGCGGCCGCGTCGGACGACCGGACCGTTGCGATCCACGAACGACTCCCCATCGAGGGGAGGTCGTCGGTCGGCGACGTACGGGGTGTCGTGAGTCGGACGGGAAGAGGCGAGCCGGTCTGCCGCTGCTGCACGAACCGGCCCGCCCCTTCGGCATCGTCTCAGTGGACGAGGGCGGCCTCCGCCTCGTCCCAGGCGGGGTTCAGGACTTCCTTCTTCCCTCGGATGAGGAGGAATCCGGTGAGAGAGGCCGCGACCATGGTCACTGCTGCGGCCAGGAACACGGCCTTGTAGCCGTCGGTGAATGCGGTGAGCTCGGCCGTTCCGGACGCGATGGCGGAGTCCGCGGTGCTCGCGTAGAACACGGTGAACACCGCGAGACCGATGGACCCGCCGATGTGGAAGACGGAGTTGACGACGGCGGAGGCCACTCCGGCGTCCTCGTTCTCGACCCCGAGAAGGGCGAGGTTCTGGACGGGCACGAAGAGCATGGAGAGTCCGATTCCGAGCACGACCAGGGCGGGCAGGACCTGGAGGAAGTAGTTCCCGTCCGGGGTGATGCCGAGGAGCAGGAAGAGCCCTGCTGCCGAGACGAGCGGCCCGACGATCATCAGGGGTCGGGGGCCGAACGTGTTGAGGATCTTCGTGGTGACGGGCGAGAACGCCATGATCGCGACGGTCATGGCGAGGTTCGCGAGTCCTGCCATCAGCGGTCCCATTCCGAGCACGATCTGGAAGTAGAACGCGAGATAGAGGATGGCCCCGATCATCACGGCGCCATTGGCGGCCTGGATCAGGATCGCGCCGCCTCGCACACGACGCAGGATGACGCGCAGGGGCAGCAACGGCTGGTCGACCGTGCGTTCGATGAGCACGAAGACGGTCAGCAGGACGATGCCGAGTGCGAGGAAGGCGACGGTGTCGATCGCGCCCCATCCGTGCTCGGCTCGGGTGAACCCGTAGACGATCGCGCCCAGTCCCAGGGTCACGGTGACGGTTCCCGAGACGTCGTAGCGGTTGTCTCCTTCCGCCTTGCTCTCGCGGAGCACGAGAGCCCCGCCGACGAGGCCGAAGGCGACGAAGATGAGGTTGACGAAGAGGCACCAGCGCCAGTCGGTGAATTCGGTGAGCACGCCGCCCAGGACCAGGCCGATGGCGGCTCCGGATCCGGCGACCGTGCCGAAGACGGCGAAGGCGAGATTGCGCTCCTTGCCGTGGGCGAACGTCACGGTGAGCATGGCGAGTGCGGCGGGGGCGAGCAGTGAAGCGAAGGCGCCCTGGACGCCGCGAGCGATGACGAGTTCCATGCCGCTCTGCGACAGTCCGGCCCAGAGCGAGGCCGCTCCGAAGCCGATCATTCCGACCATGAAGGTGCGCTTGCGGCCCCAGTAATCGGCGATCCGACCGCCCAGAAGGAGAAGTGCTCCGAAAGCGAGGGCGTAGGCGGTGACGACCCACTGGCGCAGGCTGTCGCTCATCCCGAGATCCAGTTGGGCCTGAGGCAGGGCGATGGTGACGATCATCGTGTCGAGGACGACGACGAGCTGGGTCATGGCGAGGACGGCGAGCGCCCACCAGCGGGCGTTCGGCTTGTCCGCGATTCTGGACATGAAGAAACCTCCAGGCTTCTGAGGAATGAAGTCGCTGGAGGTTTTCAGCCTCGGATCCCGCACCGGCAGTGCATCTGACCGCCCGCAGCTCCGAAGCTGGGCAGGCCGATACCGTACCACAACTGTACAATCATGAATGTACAGTTGCATCCTGTTTCGTCGTCCGTGACAGCCGTCCCTCCGGCTGCAGTCCGTCGTCAGGACGGCTCGACACCGAGGGGGTCGAGCCTCACCTTCCGACGTCGGCAGGAGAGGATGGCAGACTGGCGGCCGACGCTGTCGCACCCGCTCGTGCGGTGACGCGTCGACACCCTCCGGGCGCCTCAGCACCCGCCGTCCCTAGCCGCTCACTCGGACCGAGGGAGCGGCGGAATCGATCACGACATGGAACCGAACCCGCCCAGCGGTGAGGGGGTCCTGCCTTCTCCTCGGACGTCTCCTCGCGCGACGCGACCCAACAACCGGACTCGGATCCTCGACGCAGCGGTCCGTGTCGCGGCGAGGGAAGGTTCTGTTCGCGTCACGCTCGAAGCGACTGCCGAAGAGGCTGGGCTGACACGCGGTGGAATGATGTACCACTTCCGCGATCGAGCCGATCTCGCCCATGCTCTCCAGGAGCACGTCGCGGCCGGCTGGGAAGCCCAGCTGATCGACGTCGCGGGGAAGACCGCGGACGAGGCCACCTTGACGGAGCGCGTGAGTGCCTACGTCACCGTCGCCCTGACGCCGTCGACGCACATGCAGGTCGGACTCCTCCAGGCCACGGGCAGCGACACCGCTCTCCGAGCGCCGGTAGCGGAGGTGCGCCGAAGGTGGACGCCCTCCGCAGAGGAGACCGCGACCGATCCGATCGCTCTCCGCCAGTTCATCGCCTGCCTTGCGGCTGACGGCCTGTGGTCGCACCACTCCCTCGGAGGCGATCGGATACCGGACGACACTCGAGCCGCGGTGATCTCCGAGATCATCCAGCTCTCCAGCCCGGGGTGATGCACGAAGGGCACTTTCCGGCGCGAGGCGGATCCCGGTCGGAGGAGCTCGACCGGGACCGAGACTCTTCCTTCTGCGGTCGAGGATCAGGACAGGCCTGTCCCCGGACCCGGCTCCTGGGTCGAGGCGAGCCCCAGGCCGGCCTCGCACTGCTGAGGATGCAGCAGGGACGGCCTCCTCGAGGAGCGCCGCCATCGCGTCGCGCCACGGCAGCACGGTCGCGAACGCGGCGCCCAGGATGGTCGGCGACGCCTCGTGCTGCCCCGGAGCGCCCAGGACGCAGCCGGAGGCGACGTCCATGTCGAAGTCGCGCCACGTGGAGCGTCACCGACACGACCGATCCGACGACGGCCGACCAGGAGACGTCCCGCGTGCGCCCGCACAGGCACTCGGCTCGTCAGCGGGACAGCAGCGCGACGTGGATCTCCTCGGCGAGGAGGTCCAGTGCTCTGGCGTGGGACGCCAGGAAGGCCCGGCCGTCGCGCGTGATCGAGAAGCGCTCGATGCGCTGCAGCGGGGTCCTCCTGCCTCTCTCGAGGAGCACCAGACCCCGGCGGGAGAGCCGCAGGAGGCGCTTGCGCACCTCGACGACATCGACACGGTCACCGGAGCGGTGGTCGAGAACCTCTCGGAGGCGGGACTCGCCGCGGTTCTCGCCGGTCGCGAGCGCGATCAGGATGAAGACGTCGGTGCTGCAGTCGAGCCCGCAGGCTCCGCAGCGGTTCGTGCACCGCGCAGAGCGCGCCAGGGACACGAGGAATCGATCGAGGCGCATCACGGGTGTCTCCTGGGGAACGGCGGTCTCCTGCTGCAACGAGAGGAACGGGCCGGACCGGTCACGGTCGGCCCGCATCCGGGAGTCCGCTCAGGAGAGGTTCGCACATCAGCGATCGGTCCGGACAGCAGGATACGGCCCGATCGCCGCCCCGGTCCGCAGCCGGTGGTGATGCCGCCGCGGCGGAATCGTCGGGCGATCAGGGTCGAGGACCCGTCCCAACGGCGCAGGGGGGGCTCAGGAGAGAGGGAGGGCGTTGCCGTTGATCAGCAGGAGGTCGTGTCCTCCGACCGCAGCTGCGCTGCCGGCCGCTCCGTCGTCCTTCTCCTCGGTGAGGGTGTGCGACTGCGCGACCTTCGTCAGCACGGGCCCGATCGTCGGGACCGTCCCGGCCCTCCTGCTGTGGTGCATCTCGTCGGTCGTCCTTCTGAGGTGGCGGCACTGCAGGGCGGCGCAGTGCCGGTCGGGGGCGGGACGACGAGGGAGCGGGCGATCGTGGCGCCCGCTCCCTCACCGTCTCAGCGGCAGCTGCGCGCCGGGTAGTCGACGCTCGTCTGCGTGCTGACCGTCTTCCCGTCGACGACGGCCTTTCCTGTCGCGGCCACCGACCCCGCGGGGATCGAGACCGCTCGGGTGGTGACGGCGCTCGACGCGGACGATCCCGGAGCGACTCCGGTCACGGTCTTCGAGCCGAAGGCGGTGACGGTCGTGATGTCCATGATCGAGCGGCTGTCGTTCTTGACCACAGTGGTCAGGACGACCTTCCCGCTGACGCAGCGGGTCGACGCCGTGGCGGTCACGGTCAGGGGCGACGTGACGGTGACCTTGGCGGTCACAGTCCGGTTCGCGGGTGCGACCTCCTCCGTCGGCGTCAGGTCGAAGACCGGCCGGCCGTCGGCGGCGTAGTGGATGCGGGCGAGACGGGTGTCGCGGCCGTCACCCCCGACTCCGTTGCCCCAGGTGTGGTAGACGTACACGTCGTTGCCGTCCTCGTCCTGGGTGACGGCTCCGTGGCCGGGACCCTGCTCGTAGGTGCGGTAGTCGAGGACGCCGTCGGGCAGGGGAACGCTCTGCAGGAGCGGGGCGTCGTACTTGGTCCAGCTCGCGATGTCGGTCAGGTCACTGCCCTCCTTCGCCCAGGCGCCGCCCACGATGTACTTCGGGCTGACGCCGCTGCTGGAGTAGACGAGCGTGATCTTCCCGTCGCGCTGGATCGCGAACGCTCCCTCGGACAGGTGGTCCTCGAACGTCAGCGAGGGCACGATGATCGGGGTCGGCTCGCCGATGACGCGGGTGGGGTTCGCGGGATCGACCTTGGCGATCCAGGTCGCCGGGTCGCTCACTCCGTTGTCGACGTAGCGCTGGGACCAGGCGTAGTACGCAGTTCCACCGGACTCGAAGTAGGTCATGTCGAGGCTGATGTTGCGTCCCGTGCCGGGGCGTCCGAGGGCGCTCCCATCGCTCTTCACGACGGCGCGCGGCGCGCTCCAGTCGGAGGGGTTCGCGGGGTCTCCGCCGTCGCGCAGCTGCATGATGTGCGCCTGCACCGTGAACCACTGACCGTTCTGGTTCGACTGGTCGTTGTCCGGGTTGAAGCACGGGGCGAACAGGATGGAGAGCTTGCCGCCGATCTCGTGGATCTCGGGGGCCCAGTAGCAGCCCGCGATCACCTTGCCCTCGGCGGTGCGGTCCATCCGCGTGGTGCGGTTGAGGAGGTCCACCTCACGGGCCCGTCCGCCGTTGTCGTCGCTGAGCTGGTCGATGCTGTCGGCGACCCGGATCGGCAGGTGCTGCGAGGCGACGTTGTTGTTGTTCGTGTCGTCCGTGGCGGTGAAGAGGTACTGCGTCTTCCCGTTGCGCTCGTAGCGGTAGATCGTCGGATCCGCGCGGTTGTAGGCGAACGGCTCGTTGTACTGCCGCTGGCGGACGGTCCCGGAGAGGTCGTACGTTCCCGGGCCCTTCGCGGCGAGGTCGGCGAGCTGCTGCTGGTTCCAGTCGATGCCGAGGCTGCCGGTCGAGCCGTCGTTGTAGGAGAGCTGCGCCTTCACTCCGGACAGGGCGGAGGTGTCGCCCTGATCGATCGTCTGCGGTGCGACCGAGGATCCGGTGTTGACCGTGCGGCCGAACCTCTTCACGAGCGAGTCGGCGACGGAGCCGGAGACCGTCAGCGCGCCGCCCGGCAGAGCGTCGGCGACGCGGCCCGGGACTCCGGAGAGGTCGGGAGCGGCGACGGTGGCGGGGCTTCCTCCGAGGACCGCACCGCGGTTCCCGTCGGTCACGACGACGCTGCGACGGCCGCCGTCCTTCGGCCAGAACGCCTGCGCGCGGAGCTCGGTGCGGGCGAGGTCCGTGACGGTCGTGTACTTCGCCGCCCCGGAGGAGTCCGTCCAGGAGACGAGGTAGCGGTTCTGGTCCGTGTCGAAGACGGCCTTCGGCGCGACGACGCCGCCGGTGGTGCCGAGGTCGATGAGGCCGAGCTCGGCGAAGTCGGACGCGGTGGCGTCCGTGGCCTTGAAGACCAGAGCGCTCGAGGCCCCGGTGCCGTCGGACGCGCCCGACTGCAGGACGCGCGTGGCGATCACGCCGACGGTGCCGTCGGCGAAGGTGAACAGCGAGGGGTTCGCGAGGCCGCGGTTGTCGGCCTTGTCGGTTCCGAGGAAGACCCCGTCGGCGAAGAGGACTCCCGAGTTGCCCGAGAGCGGTGCTGCGTCGGCGACGGACGAGCCGAGTGCCAGGTGGAGGCCGCGGGCGATCGTGTCCTGGTTCGCCTTGTCCTCGCCGGTCGGCGTCCGGGTGTACGACACCACGGTCTTCGCCGTGGAGGCGCTGAGGACGGTGGTGCGGAAGGTCTTCGTCAGCGTGGTGGCGCCGACCTTCACGGAGGCGGTGAGCGCGAGTGCCCGGTCGGTCGCCGAGTCGTTCACGAGGCGGCTGCCGGACAGGCCGGCACCGTCCGCGCTCCACGACACGGTGTAGCCGGCGACCGTGGGAAGAGCGGTTCCGGAGGCGACGGTCGGCGGGACGACGAGGGCGGTGCGCAGGCGCGCCGTGGCGTCGGCCTCGGTGTCGGCGGCGACGGTGACGGTTCGCGCGGTGCCGGTGGCGGCGGATCCGGCGAACGTCGCGGTCGGGGTCAGGGTCACGGTGGCGTTCGCCGAGCCGGGTGCCGGGCGGCGCACGGAGCCGTCGGTGCCGATCACCGCGGGGTCGCTGCTCGCCCAGGTGAGGACGGAGCCGCCCGCGCCGCGGGTCGGGAGGGAGAGGTCGCTGGTGACGGGTCCGGTCACGGCGATGGTCGCCGCGGCGGCGTCCGATGCAGCGATCGCGGCAGCGGCCGGAGCCGCGTCCTCGCGCACCTGGTCCTGGGTCAGTGCGGAGGAGTAGACGTGCACGTCGTCCATCGCCCCGGCGAAGAGAGGGTCGGGGCCGTAGAACGACTTGCCGAGGAGGCCGGAGAAGGCGGAGGTGCCGACAGTCGCCGCTCCGGTCGCGGAGGTCGGGGTGGTCTGGGCGAGCCGGCCGTCGACGTAGGTCGAGACGCTGACGCCGCTGCGCAGGACCACGGCGACGTGGCTCCAGCGGCCGGTGGCGGCGGGACCGGAGTCGGCCGCGCGCTGCTCCGAGCCGTTCTTCACGGCACCGATCAGGCTGCTTCCACACTGGGGCGTGGTGAAGAGGTACCGCTCGGTCGACTGCCCGAGCGCGTACGCCCAGCTGCAGTTCTGGTTCCCCTCCCAGCGCAGCCAGGCCGACATGGTCACGTCGGTGGTGGCCGCCGTGGTCAGTCCCGGCGCGATCTCGGCGTAGGCGGCGGAGCTGCCTGCGGCGCCGCCGGGGAGGCGGAGTGCGCGGTCGGTGCCGCCGCGCGGACCGGCGACGGTCGTCGCTCCGGTCCCGCGTACGGTGGCGGAGCGGCCCGCAGCGGAGTCGGTCAGGGTCGTGCCCGCGCCCACGGCGGAGCCGACGGCGGCGGACGAGGAGAAGTCGTAGGAGAGGACCGGGCTGGGCACCGCGGCCTGTGCGGGTGCCGCGCCGAGCGCAGCCCCTCCCGCTGTCAGGCTCGCGGCGACCAGGAGGGCCGTCGTGCGTCGGAACCGCATTGTTCGTCTACTTCCGTGGGAGAGGTGGATGCGGGGAGCACGGACCCAGGGTCCATGCTCCCCTGCTCCGGTGGCCGGAGGCCCCGGAACGGAGGAGGTCAGGGGAGGGGCGGCTGGACGCCGCCCCTCCCCTGTCACCGGCCTAGCGGCAGGTGAGCGCCGAGTACGGCGCGGTGGCCGTCCTGGTGCCGTTCGCGTCCTTCGAGGCGACGCTCACCTCGCCCGCGGTGACCGAGGTCGCCCGGGTGGTGAAGGCGGCGGACACGGACTTGCCGGGAGCGACCCCGGCGAAGGTCCTGCTCCCCCACTGCGAGCCGACGGTCATCTCGACCGTGGAGCCGCTCGTGTTGGTGCCGGTCGCGGTGACCGTCACCTTGCCGGCGACGCAGCGGCTCGCGGCCGAGGCCGTCAGCGACGGTCCGGGAGGAGCCGTGGCGGTGATGGTGGCGATGGCCGGCGTCGCTGCCGAGTTGGCGAGCTGTCCGCGCACCTGCACGGTGTCGCCCGCCTTCTTCAGCGAGCTGAGATCGGCGGTCGCCCACGTCACGGCGACCGTCTCACGGTGGCCGTCCTTGAACGTCGCGCCCACCGTGGCGGGCAGGTCGACGGTGGTCGATCCGGCCTGAACGGTCCGCGCCACGGCGTCGATCGAGGTCACCAGGAGCGACGGGTTCCACTTCGCGGCGAGCCCGTCGCGCTCCTTCGCAGTGATGGAGACGACGGATCCGTGGCGGGGCGACGTCGGCAGCGAGAAGCTGCTGGGGATCGTCCACTGGATGTCGCCCTCGAGCGAGTTCGTGCCGAGCGGGATGTAGCCGCGTCCGCCGTAGTTGTCGGTCCAGAGGAAGTACTTGTACCCCGCCCGGTCGCCCTCGTTGGTCTTGAAGATCTCGGGACCCTCGACCTCCGGCGTTCCGGCGGTGCGGCCGATGCAGGTGTCGATGAGGCTCCACGCACCGGAGGCGGTGGTGGCGCGGAGGTTCGTCGACTTCTGTCCGATGATGTCGGGCGAGGGGCAGCCGCTGGTCTGGGTCGCCTTCGTGAAGCGGTAGTAGGTGTCGCCGTCCTTGAGCATCGTGGCGTCGATCAGTCCGTTGCTCTTGTTGAGCGAGGGGACGTCAGCGGCCTTGAACCAGACCTCGGGGGTGGTGAAGTCGCGGAAGTCGCGGGTGGTGGACGTGAGGATCTGCGGTCCGTTGCCGTCCTCGACGTTGCGCGTGCTGTCGGTGAAGAGGGCCGAGGTCCAGTAGACGACGTAGGCGTCGATGGTGGGGTCGTAGGTGGCCTCCGGTGCCCAGGTCATGCCCGCGTTGGGCAGGTTGACCTCGACGTGGCGCTGCTGGCCCCAGTTGACGAGGTCCGTGGACTCCCAGATCTCGAGGTAGCGGCTGCCGCGGTTGGTCGATCCGCCGAAGCCGGTGGTGCCGACGGAGAGGTCGGTGGCCATCAGGAAGAAGCGGTCGCCCTCCTTCGAGCGGAAGACGAACGGGTCGCGCAGCCCCTTCGTGCCCATGGTGGAGGTGAGGATCGGCTGGGCGTCGTTCAGGGTCTTCCACGTGAGCGAGTCGTTGCCGTCGGAGGTCGCGAAGCGGATCTTCTCGCCTTCGATGCTGTCGCCGGTGAAGTACGCGAACAGGTACGCGTCGAGGTCGCTCGCGGCCACGGGAGCCGCGGCCGGAACGGTGCGCGTGAGCGTCCGCACGAGGGGCGTGGTGCCGGGCACCGTGACCGTCGCGGTGAGGGTGACGGTGGTGTCGGCGGACGGGCGCGTGAGCGAGCCCTTCGCGACGACGTTCGGCGCGGTGCCCTTGTCGGCGGAGGTGATGACGGCCTCGTTCGACGAGGTCCAGCTGACCACGGCGCTGGAGCTGTTCGCGCGCGCGGCGGTGGCGGCGACGTCGGCTCCGGTCGAGGGCAGGTTCAGGCTGCCGCGCACCGGTCCGGCGAGAGCGGGATCGTTGCTGATGCCGTCGGCGACGGCCCGGGCGAGCTCGGCCTCGGCGCTGTCACCGGCGGCGTACGCCGGGACGAACACGGTGGTGGCACGGCCGACGACGGTGATGCCGCCGTGGACGGCGGTCGGGGTCAGCGTGACGGTGGCGTCCGGGCTGCCCGCGGCGGGCCGGGTGACGACGCCGCTGGTGCTGACGACGCCGGGGGCGCTCGACGTCCAGGTGATCGTGGAGCCGTTGGCGCCGGTCGTGGGGAGGGCGAGGTTCGAGGTCACGTTCGAGGTGTCGCCGAGCGAGACGGCGGCGTCCTGGTTCGCGAGAACCGAGTGCACGGATGCGGCGCTCTGCTGCACCTGGCCGGCGGTGAGCGCGGAGGTCCAGACCTGCATGTCGTCGATGGCACCGGCCCAGTAGGCGTCCGCGCCGTAGAACGATTTGCCGAGGAAGCCGGAGAACGTGGACGTGCCGATCGCGGACGCGGCGGTGAAGGTCGTGCTGCCCTGGCCGACGAGAGCTCCGTCGAAGTAGGTCGAGACCGACTGGCCGCCCTTGACGACGACCGCCATGTGCACCCAGCGGTTCGCGGCGACCGGAGTGTTGCCTGCGGCCCGCACCTCGGAGCCGCTCTTGATCGCGCCGAAGCCGGCCGGTCCGCACTTCGTGGTGGAGAGGACGTGGGAGTCGACGCTGGAGCCGAGCGTGAAGGGCCAGGTGCAGTCCGGAGCACCGCTCCAGCGCAGCCAGGCGGACATCGTGACGTCCTGCGTGCCGGCGGGGATCAGGCCCGGCGCGATCCGGACGTGCGGCGCGGCCGACGTGCTCGATCCGCCCGGGAGCGAGAGAGCGCGGTCGGTGGAGGCGCCGGAGGGACCCGCGACGCTGGTCGCGCCGGAGTTGATCAGGGTGCCGGGGTGGTTGCCCGGAGCGGAGTCGGCGACGACGGCTCCGTTGGCGAGCGTCGCACCGATGCCGTCGAACGAGTACTGCAGCGCGGGAGCGGGGACGGTCTCTGCGGCGCCGGCGGCGCCGATCGGTCCGAGGACGCCGCCGAGGCAGGCGATGGCGAGCGTCAGCGCGGCGCCCGCTCGGGGGAGGCGTGAGCGCCGGGTGCGCTCCTGCCGGGGGGTTCGTGACATGGGGGGTCCTTCAGGTGAGGGGTCGGAGGGGGAGGACGGAGCCCGCGCGATCGGCCGGCGGAGTGGTGAGTCCGGCGTCCGTCTGGCGGGGAGGGAATCGCCGGGAGGCGGCCCGGGACGCGGGCCTGGCGACCCGTGATCGGGAGGCGGAGGTCGACGTGCGTGCGAGGACGGGACGTCGCGCGCTGCGGGCGCCGACCGCGGTCACCGCGTGGGAGGTGTCGGCGGGGCCGACAGTCATCGGCGCCGGGCGTGGGCCTGCGGCGGGAGGGTGCGGCGGGAGGGTGGTGCTGTCGTCATCATCGACGTTCCTCTCAGGTTCGCCTTCGAACCGGTCGGAGTGGGACGCGAGGCGCGAGGACGCGCTTGCCCACTTCAGGTGACACCGTACCGACTTTTGTTAACGGTAACAATGGCGGATTCCCGGGCGATGCCGCAGTGACGGCGGGTGTGAGCGCTCTCTCCCTGCGAGCACGGGGATCCGCGTGGACGGATCACCCTCGCCCGGCGGGGCTCGGACCGGATCCGCTCGAGACCGGCACTTGACACCGGCTCCGCGACCGGTCGATGGTTGTCCACGTCAACATGCAGGTCGTGATCAGCTTCCCATCCCACTCGGAGCGTCGGCGCTGACGCGTCCCGCGGCGGGACGACCGGATCACCATCCCGGTCGCTCCGGCGCATCCTCTGCCGTGCTCCGATCCCTTCGGACACGGCTCCTTCCTGCGACCCTCATCCGCGTCCCTTCGGGGACGCCGGATGTCTGTGAAAGGCACCCATGTCCCGGACAACGAAGTCCCACCCCTCCAAGCGCCTGATCGGCGCCCTGATCGCGGCCGTCGTCGGGATCACGACCTTCGGCATCAGCTCGCCCGCCTCTGCAGCCACCGCCCCGGTCGGCCTCGGATCGGCGCAGGAGATCCGCAACCAGCACAGCAGCATGTGTCTCGACGACTTCGACTTCGGCACTCAGCCCGGAGCCGAGGTGCGGCAGTGGAGCTGCACCGAGGGGAGCAACCAGCGCTGGCAGGTCACCGACCTCGGCACCGGCTACGCCGAGATCAAGAACACCTTCAGCAACCTCTGCCTCGACAACTTCGACTTCGGCACCACCCCGGGCTCGGACGTGCGGCAGTGGAGCTGCAACGGCAGCACCGCCCAGCAGTGGCGGATCACCTCCGTCGGCGGAGGCTACGCCGAGATCGCCAATCGGCACAGCGACCTCTGCCTCGACAACAAGGACTTCCGCCAGCTCGACGGCTCCCCCATTCAGCAGTGGACCTGCACCGGCTCCAAGGCCCAGCGCTGGGCACTGACCGATCCGACCGTGCAGAAGATCACCTGGACGCTGAACCGCGTCGCGAGCCCGACCGCTGACGAGGCCGACGCCTACGCCCGCATCACCGACGCGATGGACCGCGCCGTGGCCCGCTACAACCGCCTCAGCAACATCTCCCGCTCCCTGACCGTCTCGTACAGCCCCGGAACCCCGACGGCCGATGCGAACATCTACGGCCAGATCCGCTTCGGCAAGGAGCGCGTCTACATGGTGGAGGGCACCGCCATGCACGAGATCTCGCACACCGTGGGCTTGGGCACGTCGACCACCTTCAACACGAACTGCGAGAACAGCAGCTGGGACTCGGCCCTGGCACTGCTGCGCACCTGGGACGGACCGGACGCGACAATCCAGTGCACCCCGGGTCACATCTTGAACTACGGCCTCAACTACAACAGCGAGTTCAGCCAGCTGAACCTCGAGCGCCACGTGAAGCTGGTGCAGTCCATGCTCAGTGACGGCATGTAGCCGTCACTCGAGGCACGCCCGAACGAGCATCCTCGCCGCCCCTCGCGGGCGGCCGGCGCCGGCGGGGCGGGGAACCAGAGCCTTCCCCCCCCCCGCCGGCGCCGCATGCCCCGATGTCTCCCTCCGGAGGCGCGGGGCAGCGGAGCGCTCGGGAGTCGAGGAGGGCCCCTCGACCGGGTGGTCGCAGCCGACGTGCCGGACGCCGCACCCTGGGGAGGGGGCGTCCGGCACGTCTTCCTCGTGTCGGCGCCGTCCGGTCCGCCGGACCCCCCGGAGGCGCATGACGGGCGGCGTCTGCGGGCGCTAGCGGTTCTGCTCGACGGTGCTCGGCGCGGTCCGGTGCGTCTCCGGCGCCTCCGTGCCGACGGGCTCCGCCTCCCCGCTCGCCGCGGCCTCCCGCAGGTACTGCGCCGACATGACGCGGTAAGAGCGGGTGAGCATCGCCGCGCCGGCCGCGATGATCATGACGACTCCGCCGACCAGGAACACCAGCGCGATCCCCCGGCCGATGCCGTCGCCCAGCAGCCCGCCGAACGCCGAGCGCCCGGCCGGCGACTCCATGTACGGGATGAGCGCGAACTCGGCGATCGGGGCGATGAGGAACGACGTGATCGGAGCGGCGGCCGACTCGAACGCCGCCGCGAAGCCGAAGACGCGCCCCTGGGTCTCGAAGGGGACGACCTTCTGGATCACCGTCTGCTCGGCGGCCTCGACCGCCGGGATCAGGGTCATGTAGATCCAGATGCCGCCGGCGTAGAGCCACCACCAGTCGCGGAGGGTGAAGACCGCGCCGATCAGGCCCATCGCCATCACGAGCAGCAGCATCGTCCGGATCGGGTTCCTCCCGAGACCGAACCTCGCGACGAGCAGACCGCCGATGACGAAACCGGTCGCCGTCACTCCGAGCACCACGCCCCACAGCTCGACCGGGAACAGCTCGAGGCCGTACGGGTCCATCAGCGCCATGTAGACGCCGCCGATCAGGTTGTTGAACGTCGAGAAGACGATGAGCGCGAACAGCCCGGTCGCCGCCCGCACCGCGGTGATGCTGCCGCGGAGATCGATCAGCGGCGCCCTCTCCCCCGTCGGCGCGGGCCGGTCCTCCGGGATGCGCAGGAAGAGGAGGTGCAGGAGCGCGGCGGCGGAGAGGCCGATCGCGATCACCAGCGTCCACCCCATGCCGAGCAGGCCGATGGCGAGCCCGCTGAAGACGCTCGTCACCACGAAGGCGAGGCCCTGGACCGTCCCGACGAGGCCGTTTGCGCGGGCGTGCCCCTCCACCGGGACCAGCAGGGTCACCGTCGTGGACAGGGCGATGTTGCGCATGTTCTCGATGACGGCGCCGAAGAGGATCGTGCCCGAGAACACCCAGAACCAGGGGGCGCGGAAGTCCAGGAGCGCCGCCTCGGGCAGCGCGAGGAAGAGACCGCCCGCGACGCCGAACGACACGAGCGTGACCGCGCCGGCGAAGACCATGACGCGGAACTTGCGGTGCCGGTCCACGATCGTGCCGAAGGCCATCGCGAGGACCGCGACGAGCAGCATGTAGGCGCCGCCGATGATCCCTGTCGCCAGGACGGAGCGCGTCTCGAGGTACACCCAGAACGTGAGCGCGAACCAGAGGAAGCTCGTCGTCACGTTCGCGACGGCGGTGTTGAGGAGGATCTGGTGGAAGTCGCGGAGCCTCGTCGAGGCGTCGACGGCGGGTCCGGGCACGGGGGCGGTCGAGGACACGGCTTCCCTCCGCTCGCGACGGCGCCGTCGGTCCCGCGGCGGGAGTCGAGGGTCGTCGCAGCCACTGTAGGACCGCGCCGTCGGCGAGTCGAGAGGGGCCGGGCGTCCGGCGGGGATGCGCTGCCGCCTCCCGCGCGGAACGAGGGCGCCGCCGCCCTCGCGACCCGGATCAGCGGGCCTCGGGGGCGGCGGCGCCGACGGGTCAGACGATGGCGGCGCGGAGGGCCGCGGCGGCCTCGCCGACGTCCGGGGCGCCGTAGATGGCCCCGCCCGCGACGGCCACGAGGGCGCCGGCGCGCTGCACCGACTCGATGGTGGCGGTGCTCACGCCGCCCGCGACCGAGAACGGCACGCCGGAGGACTCGCCGTCGCGCAGCAGGGTCTCGAAGGTGAAGCCCTCCTCCGCCTGCTCGTCCAGACCGGCGTGCATCTCGACGAACTCGGCGCCGAGGGCGACGACCTCGCGGGCGCGGGCGGCCTTGTCGGGCACGCCGATGAGGTCGACGACGACGCCCTTGCCGTGCTTCCTCCCGGCGGCGATCGCGCCGGCGATGGTGCTGTCGCCGGCGACGCCGAGGACCGTCACGAGGTCGGCGCCGGCCGCGAAGGCCATGTCGGCCTCGAGCTCGCCCGCGTCCATCGTCTTGAGGTCGGCGAAGACCGTCTTGTCGGGGTGCGCCTCCTTGATGGCGGTGATGGCGGAGAGGCCGGCGCTCTTGATGAGCGGGGTGCCCAGCTCGAGGATGTCGACGTGCGGGGCGGCGGCAGCGGCGAGCTCGAGGGCGGCGTCGGTGCTGAGGGTGTCCATGGCGAACTGGAGCTTCACGGGGTTCTTCTTCCTGTCGAGGTGGGGAGTCGGGTCATTCGAGGTTCGCGTGGCGCGGCCAGAGCTCGTCGGCGCTGTCGCCGCGGCGCTGCCAGAGCGCGTGGAACAGGGCGTCGCCGGTGAGCACGACGACCTGCTCGAAGAGCCCGCCGGAGTACTGCGCCGAGGCGGCCCCGGAGCGGTCGAGCTTGTCGGCGGCGGGCACGACCACCACGGCGGAGGCGAGCCCGGCCAGCGGGGAGTCGGCGGCGGTCGTGATCGCCGCGACCCGCGCTCCGGCGTCGACGGCGGCCTGCGCGGCGCGGACGATGCCCCCGGTGGTGCCGGAGCCGCTCGCGGTGAGCAGCACGTCGCCGCCGCGGATCGCCGGGGTCGTCACGTCGCCGACCACGTGCACGACGAGTCCGAGGTGCATGAGGCGCATGGCGGTCATCCGCAGGGCGAGGCCGGAGCGGCCGGCGCCGTGGACGAAGACGCGGTCGGCGCCGGCGAGCAGCTCGAGGACGGGCTCGAGCCGGTCGGTCGTCAGCGAGGCGGTCGCGGCGGACACCTCGGCGGCGATCACGGCGAGCGCCTCTGCGGGATCGGTGGTGCGGTCGTCAGCGGGCATGGGTCCACAGTGCGCCCGGCGACCGGATCCGCGCGCCACCAGATCGAGGAGGCCTACCTACCCGATCGGGTGGGCGGTGCCGCTCGCGGGTAGGACGGGTAGGTTCGGGGGATGGATCCCGCCGAGTCCCCCGCCTCCCGCACCCTGCTGCAGCAGCACGCCCGTACGGTGGCCGAGCAGGCCGACCGGCACGCGGTGGCGCTGGAGTCGGTGCTCGCCGCCCTGCGCGCCGAGCGCCTCGACGACCGTGCGGCCCGCACCGTCGCGATCGACATCGCCGCGAACGCCCTGGTCGAGCTGCGCACCGCCTCGGACGAGCAGCGCAGCGCGATGCTGGAGCCCGTCGTGGGCGCGTTCGCGCGACTCCGGAGCGACCTGCGTCCGCTCGTGCGCTTCGGCGACCTCGACGTGCAGTTCGTCGAGCCGCCCGCCACCGGGCGCGCCCTCCCCGGCGAGGTGGCGCACGCGGCCCGCGCGATCGTGCGGAGCGCCGTGCTGGCCTTCGTGGAGTCGGAGCAGACGCGCCGGGTGCGGATCCAGTGGGACTGCGACGGGCTCAACCTGCTCATCGAGATCCGCGACGACGGCCAGGGCGAGCTGACGACCCGCGACGACGCCCTGCGCCCGATCGCCGAGCGCGTGCGCGGGCTCGACGGGGGGCTCTCGGTCGCGTCGACCGCGGGCTGGGGGTCGACCCTGTCGATCCGCCTCCCCCTCGATCCGCCGGCGCAGCCCGACGGGCTCGACCTCGCCGAGCTCAGCGCCCGCGAGCGGGAGGTGCTGAACCTGATCACGCTCGGCGCCTCGAACCAGCGGATCGCGGACGACCTCGGCATCAGCGGCAACACCGTGAAGTTCCACGTGTCGAACCTGCTGCGCAAGGCCGGGGCCCGCACCCGGGCGGAGCTGGCGGCGCTGGCGCGCTGATCGATCCGGGTGCCCCCGTCCTGGCAGAGCCGGCCTCGCAGTGCCGCCCCCGGACGCACGGACGGGCCGCGGCGGCCGCCGAGGGTCTCCCCCTCCTGCGGCGCCGCGGCCCGTCCGGCCGATCAGCGCGCCCCGATCACTCGCTCCGGAGCAGCCCGAAGCGGAATCGGCCGGAGCCGTCGAGCGTGTCGTCGATGCCCGAGATCGTGGAGGAGGCGATGACGGTCTCCGTGCCCTCGAGGAGCGGCACGGTGATCGCCTTCTCCGCCGCGAGGCGCTGCGCCTCCTCGATCGCCGCGGTGCGCTCGTCGCCGGGCGCCAGGCTCCGCTCGCGCAGCACGACCTCGTTGTAGGCGTCGTCCTTCACGGCGGCGCCGAGGATGGAGGGGGCCTCGTCGGTGCCGTAGAGCAGGTTCAGGTAGTTGTCCGAGTCCGGGTAGTCCGCGAACCAGCCCTGCTGGTAGAGCGGGTAGGACGTCGACTTCTCCTTCACGTACTGCGTCCACTCCGTCGACTGCAGGTCGACCGTGAACAGCCCGCTGCGCTCGAGCTGGTTCTTGATGAGCGCGTACTCGTCCGAGGTGCTGGAGCCGTAGTGGTCGGTGTTGTACTGCAGCTTGAGATCGACGGGACAGGTGATCCCGGCGGCCTGGAGCGCGGCGGCGGCCTCGTCCGCGCTGGGACCGCCGCTCCCGTCGCCGAAGGCCTGCTCGTACGCCGGCGTCGATCCGGTCAGGGCGCTGGGGACGATCGAGTAGACCGGCGCGTAGGTGCCCTTGTAGACCTGGTCCGACAGCTCGTCGCGGTCGATCAGGTCGGCGACGGCGGTGCGGACGGCGAGCGCCTTGTCGGCGTCGGCCTCGGGGGTCGCGGAGCCGTAGGGCATGGTCTCGGGGTTGAAGACGAGGAAGCGCATCTCGGCGCCGGGACCGGAGTGCACCGTCAGGCCCTCCTCGCCGCGGAGGTCCTCGGTGTCGGTCGCGTTCAGCGTGCGGTAGGCGACCGCGATCTCGCCGCGCTGGATGTCGAGCTTGAGGTTGCTCTCGTCCGCGTAGTAGCGGATGATCATGGACTCGTTGGCGGCGGCGCCGAGGAGGCCGTCATAGGAGTCGCTGCGGGTGAGCTGCACGAGCGAGTTCAGCGTGTAGCTCGTGATGGAGTACTGCCCGCTGAAGGCGTCGCCGGCGACGATGTCGTCGTCGGTGGTGAGGGAGTCGGCCGAGAAGACGTCCTCGTCGACGATCGCGGCGGCGGGGCTGGTGAGGATCTGGGGCCAGAGGGCGTTGTCCGGGGTGGCCAGCGTGAAGACGACGGTGGAGTCGTCCTCCGCCTCGACCGAGACCATGTCGGAGAGCAGCGACGAGGGGCCGTTCGGAGCGGTGATCGCCACCTGGCTCTCGAAGGTGAAGACCACGTCCGAGGCGGTGAGCGGATTGCCGTTGGCGAAGGCGGCGTCCTCGCGCAGGGCGACGCGGTAGTGGGTGGGGTCGGTGAACTCGGCCGAGGCCGCGAGGTCCGGCACGGGATCCGTCGATCCGGGGGCGGAGGTCAGCAGCCAGGAGAAGACCTGGTTCTGCAGCGTCGCCGAGCCGAGATCCCAGGAGCCGGCGGGATCCAGGGCGGTGACCTTGTCCGTGGTCCCCAGGAGGATCCCGGGGGCGCCTGGGCGCCGGTGGTGCCCGGCGAGCAGGCGGTGAGGGCGACCGGCGTCGTGCCGTCGCGGTTCCGGCTACTCGAGCAGCTTGCCCGCAGTGGCGACCTCGCCGCTGATCAGCGCCTGGATCTCCTCCGGCACCGCGGGGATCTCCTCGCGGGTGATCCCCGTGGAGGGCGACCAGACGAGGTTCACCTGGAGGGCCGGGTCGATGTCCGGGTAGTCGCTGCGGTTGTGGCAGCCGCGGCTCTCCCGGCGCTCGAGGGCGGCCTCGAGGGTGGCCCGCGCGGCCATCGCGGCCGACTTGAGGTCGAAGGCGTGGGCGAGGTCCTGGAAGCCGGCGATGTCCGGGTGCACGCCGATGTCGGCGATGCGCGCCTCGATCGCGTCCAGCTCGGCGAGCCCGGCGAGCAGGCCCTCCTCGTCGCGGACGACTCCGGCGTGCTCGGTCATCGTGTTGCGGATCGCGCGCTGCAGGGCGCGGACGTTCTCGGTGCCGTCGGCCGCGAGCAGGCCGGCGATCTCGTCGCGGGCGACCTGGACGGACGCGGCCGAGCGCGTCTGGGCGGTCAGTGAGGCGGAGTACTCCGCCGCCGCCTGACCGACGATGCGGCCGAACACCAGCAGCTCGATCAGCGAGTTGCCGCCGAGGCGGTTGGCGCCGTGCAGTCCACTGGAGGCCTCTCCGATCGCGTAGAGCCCGGGGACGTCGGTGCTGTGGTCGTCCGAGCGCACCCAGACCCCGCCCATCGAGTAGTGCGCCGTGGGCGCGATCTCGATCGGGTCCTTCGTGATGTCGAGCATCTGCAGCTCGAGCATCGTCTGGTACACCCGCGGCAGCCGGGTCATGATCGTCTCGCGCGGCAGATGCGAGACGTCGAGCCAGACCCCGCCGTTGGGCGTGCCGCGACCCTCCTTGATCTCGGTGTAGCAGGCGAGGGCGACGCGGTCGCGGGTCGAGAGCTCGAGGCGCTCGGCGTCGTACTTGCCCATGAAACGCTCGCCGAGGCCGTTGCGGAGGATGCCGCCCTCGCCGCGCGCGGCCTCGGAGATCAGCGTGCCCGCCGCGTTCTCGGGCTCGATGATGCCCGACGGGTGGAACTGGACGAGCTCGGGGTCGCGCAGGCGCCCGCCGGCCTCGACGGCCAGGCGGAACGAGTCGCCCGTGTTCTCGTCCCGACGGGAGGAGGTGCGGCGCCAGATGCGGTTGTGCCCGCCCGCGGCGAGGATCACCGCATCCGCGTGGATCAGGTAGCGGGTGCCGTCGACGAGGTCGAAGCCGTAGGCGCCGAACACGGCTCCGTCCTCGTTGACGAGGATGCGCGTGACGTACACGGTGTCCAGGATCGGGATCTCGAGCTGGGCGGCCCGGTTGACGAGCGTGCGCTGGATCTCGAGGCCGGTGTAGTCGCCCGCGAAGGCGGTCCGGCGGTAGGTGTGCGCGCCGAAGAAGCGCTGCGAGATGCGGCCGTCGTCCTCGCGGGCGAACGGCATGCCGTAGCGCTCGAGGTCCTGGATGCCGCGGGCGGCGTTGGAGGTGACGATCTCGACCGTGTGCGGGTTGGCGAGCTGGTAGGACTCGGTGATGGTGTCGGCCGCGTGCTGCTGCCAGCTGTCGTCGGGGTCCATCGTGGCGAGGGCGGCGTTGATGCCGCCGGCGGCGAGGGAGGTGTGCGCGTCCGACTTCGAGCGCTTGCCGAGCGCGAGGACGTCGACGCCCGCCTCGGCGAGCTCGATCGCGGCGCGCAGGCCCGATCCGCCGGTGCCGATGACGAGGACGGAGGTGGAGATCCGGCGCTCCGGTGCGGTGGTCTCTGAAGTGGTCATGCCTCCACGCTAGGCACGGCACTTCGATTACTCCAATGCATAATGCTGGGCACGGCCATGCGCATAGGGTATGCATGTGGATCTCGAGCAGCTCACCGGATTCGTCGAGGTCGCCCGCCTCGGCAGCTTCACCCGCGCCGCCGAGGAGCTGCATCTCGCGCAGCCCTCGCTGAGCCGCCGGATCGCCGCGCTGGAGCAGGACCTCGGCTCCGAGCTCTTCCACCGGGCGCGTTCCGGCAGCACCCTCACACCGGCCGGGGAGCTGCTGCTGCCGCTCGCCCGGCGCATGCTCGCCGACGCCGGATCGGTGCGCCGCGAGCTGGCCGAGCTGGCCGGACTCGAGCGCGGCCGGGTGCGGTTCGGCGCGACGCCGACGCTCTGCATCAGCCTCGTCGCGGAGGTGCTGCACGCGTTCCACTCCGCGCATCCCGCCGTGGAGCTGCACCTCGCCGAGGACGGGTCGCGGAGCCTCTTCGACCGGCTGGCACGGGGCGAGCTCGACCTGGCGCTGGTGACGACCTCGACCGCGGCCGCTCCCGGCGCCTTCACGGTGACGCCGCTGCTCGTCGAGGAGCTCGTCGTGGTCTCCTCCGCCGCGGAGCCTCCCCTCGCCGCGACCGGCGCGCTCGACCTGGCGGCGGTCGCCCGCCTCCCGCAGATCGTCTTCAACTCCAGCTACGACCTGCGCCGCACGACCGACGCCGCGTTCGCCGCCGCGGGCCTGGAGCCGGACGTGGTGCTGGAGGGCGCCGAGATGGACGCGGTTCTGCGCTTCGCCGAGCGGGGCATCGGGGTCGCGGTCGTCCCGGCGATGGTGCTGCAGGGGCGCCCGGGGCTGCGCTCGATCCGCCTCGAGGAGCCGACGCTCGAGAAGCCCACCCTGACCCGGACGATCAGCCTTGCGCGCCCGGCGGACCTCGCGCCGACCGCCGCGGCGCGGGTCATGCAGCGCACCATCGCGGCGACCGCCCGCGCCTTCGCCGCCCAGGCCGGCGGAACGATGCGCCTGGCCGACGCCCGCTGACCGAGCTGGGGTCTCGAGGCGCCGCTGCTCGACCAGCAGTACGGCGAACATGCTGATCGAGCAGCCCCGGAGGCGTATCGAGATCTCCCCCGCACGCGCAGGAGCGCCCCCGGCCCCGCAGGGCCGGGGGCGCTCCCCGGTGGTTCAGCCGTGCGCTACGAGCACGGGCGCGCCGCGTACGGAGCGCTCACCTCCGTCTCGACGGGGGCGCCGTTCATCGTGGCCGTGGCCTCGACGGTCACCGCACCGGCGGGCAGGTTCGCCTGACGGGTGGTGAAGGCGTGCGACACGGTCTTGCCGGGCGCCACCGAGGTGAACGACTTCGTGCCGGACGTCGACGTGAAGGTCACGCCGACGGGGACGTCGGAGCCGTTGCTCGCCTGGACGGTGACGATCGCCTTGCCCGCGATGCAGCGGGTCGCAGCGCTCGCCGTGATGTCGAGCGCCGGAGCAGCCTCGCCCTCGGTGAAGGCGAAGGTGTCGAGCTCGAACAGGTCGCCGGAGGGTCCGGAGTAGCTGAAGTACACGTCGTGCACTCCCGTCGCTCCGGTCAGCGCTGCGCTGACGTCGGTCCACTCGCCGGTCGTCCCGTTCACCGCGACGGTGCCCGCGACGGGCCCGGTCTCGGAGTCGAGGCGGACGGTGACGGTGCCGCCGGCCTGCAGCGCCTTGGCCTTCGCGGTGAACGTCGCGGCTCCGGTGTCCCCGAAGTCGACGGCCGACAGCGCGGTCCAGTCGCCGTTGTCGAGGTCCTTCAGCACGAGGTTCTGCGTCGCGCCCGCGGCGGGGGTGCCGAGCGGCGCCGTCGCGATGCCCTTGCTCCAGCCGATGGTCTCGGCCGGGAAGGAGCGGTACGGATCGAAGTCCTTCACCTGGTCGACGCCCTTGTAGTCGCCGACCACCTGCTGCACCGTGCCGTCGGCGTTGAACTGCAGCTCCTGGATGTGCGGGCTGCGGTACCCCTGGGTGGTGTCGCCGTTGATCCGCTTGTTGAGCGTCGGCGCGTGGTAGGTGAAGTAGTACTTGCCGCCCAGCTCGAAGACCGACTGGTGATTGTTGCCGCCGGTGCCGGCTCCGAAGAAGCGGCTCTGGTTCGGGAACATCACGCCGGCGTAGTTCTCCTTGGGCCAGGACATCGGGTCGTCCGAGATCATGTAGCCGATCTCGCCGCCGCCCGGGTAGCCGGGCTCGCGGGTCTGGTTGCCGCCGAAGTCGTTGCCGCCGAAGTGGGACGAGTACGAGAGGTAGTACTTGTCCTGGCGCTTGAACACCTGGGCCGCCTCGAACGCGACGGGCGCGTCCACGACGGCGGAGGTGCCCTGGGTCGAGATCATGTCGTCGCCGAGCTCGATCACGCGGATGTTCTTCGGGTTGTTGAAGCGCTCGGCCGCGGGGAGCGCGGTCGAGGCGGGTCCGCCTCCGAAGAACAGGTAGCCCTGGCCGTCGTCGTCGACGAGCGGTGCCGGGTCGAACTTCCACGCGACCGCCTCGGCGCCCGGGGTGGACGCGTTGATGAGCGTGGAGGTGCGCTGGCTGGTCCACGGACCCACCGGCGAGTCGCCGGTGATCACGTTGCTGGAGCCGCCGCCGTTGGCGTAGTAGAGGAAGTACTTGTCGACGCCGTTCACGGTCTTCTTCGCCATGCCGGGAGCCCACGAGTTGCCGGTGTAGGGCGCGACTCCGGTGGAGCCGGCGACCTGGATCTCGCCGTGGTCGGTCCAGTTGACGAGGTCGTCCGAGGAGATCACGGTGATCTGGTTGATCTTGCCGTAGTCGATGCCCGCCGAGACGCCCGTGGCGGGGTTCGGAGCGTAGCCCTGGGTGTCGTTCGTCATGTACATGTACACGCGGCCGTTCTCGACGAAGCCGAAGCCGTCGGCGCCGAACTTCCAGCCCATGAGCGGGTTGTGGTCGCCCGGGATCTTGCCCACGACCTCGATGGTGCGCGAGGCGGGCGCGGGCGGCGCCGCTCCGACCAGCGAGACGTCGTCGAGCTTGTAGTCCATGAGGTGCGTCTCGGGCGCGGCCGAGGGAGTCGCGGTCCACGGCGTCTCGAAGAAGAGGCGCGCGGTCGCGACGCTCTGCCCGGCGGGGATGGTGAACGATCCGTTGATCGTCGCCCACTGCCCCTTCGTGGCGGTGACGCTCGCGAGGTTCGTGTAGGTGCCTCCGCCGTAGTGCATGGTGGCGAAGAACTGCTTGGTCGCGGGGCTCGCGGCGTTCTCGTACTTGATCTGCGCCTTGACCTGGTAGGTCTGGCCGGCGACGACCTTGCCGCTGAGGTCCTGCATGGCGCCCGCGCCGGTGGTCGTGCGGCCGGTGACGAGCGCTGCGGCGGTGCCGGTGCGCGCGTCCGTGGTCGTCGCGATGGCGCCGGCGTCGGCGGCGTTGCCGTTGTTGACGAACCAGCTGCTGATGCCGCTCTCGAAGCCGCCGTTGACGATGAGCTCCGCCTCAGCGGCGGACGAGGTCTGGGCGGCGAAGGGTGCCACCAGGAGCGCGGTCAGCGCGGCCGTGGCCAGCAGCCTCAGCCGCAACCGCCCCTTCGGAGCGGCTTCTCGTTGTGGTGATCTCACGGATCCTCCTTGATCGTGTCGTGCAGGAGATCGTCGGCGACGGGTGCCGCTGACGCGTTCGGGGGCGGGGGCGGCCGCGCGGGCCGCCCCCGGAGTGCTCAGCCGCAGGACGCGGCCGGGTGGGGCGCTCTCACCGTGGTCGTCACCGGCTCGCCGTCGAGGGTGGCGGTCGCGGTCACGACCACCTCGGCGGCGGGGACCGAGGCCGCCCGCGTGGTGAAGGCGTGGCTCGTCGTGGCGCCGGGTGCGAGCGCGGCGACCGTCTTCGTGCCGGAGGCGCTCTCCATCCGGAGAACGACGGGCACGTCGTCGGCGTTGGTCGCCCGCACGGTCACGACGACCTTCCCCGCGATGCAGCGGGTCGCGGCGGCGGCGGTCACGTCGAGCGACGCCTCCTTCAGCGTCCCGAGGCGGGCCAGCTGGTAGCTGAGCGCGCGCTCCGGGGCGTCGATCTGGTTCTGCGTTCCCGCGGTGCCGACCGCCTGCGCCTTCGCGAGGACCGACTGGAGGTCGGACCAGGCGTCGGCCGGGTAGTCGTCGGAGCGGAGCGTCGCCGCGTGAGCGACGGCCGCGTCGAGCTGCGAGCGGTCGAGCGCCTTCCCCTCCGAGGAGAGGGTGTCGCTCAGGAGGAACTCGTCGACGTCGACGTGGCCGCCGGCGGTCTTCGTCGCGTAGCTGAACAGCCCGAGGCGGTGGCCCATGAAGTGCGTGAGCTGACCGTCGAGGGTCTGCGGGCCGACGCGGCTGCCGAGCTTCGTCCAGCTCGTCCCGTCGAGGCTGTACGAGAAGGTCGTCCAGAGCTGTCCGGCCGGGGCCGAGAGCTCGAGGTCGGCCTTCAGGCGCACCTGCGAGGCGTCGCCGAGGGCGGCGGTGGTGCCGGGGAGGAAGGACTCCACGGCCGCCTGGTCGAACGTGGTCGCGAACGGCTGGCTGCGGTTCACGACGCCGACGGTGGTGACGCCGTCCACGCGCTTGACCGCGACGTAGGAGAAGCCGCGGTTGTAGGCCGCGAGGCCGGCGACGTCGCCGTCCTTCATCCCGGAGACGTCGAACGCCGCCTCCGCCGACTGCTTCGGAGCCACGATGCGCTGGGAGAGCGTGTTGCGCGCCTCCTCCAGGTACGTCATCTCGGGCGAGCCCGAGAGACGCGTGTGCGCGGCCGTTCCGCTGAGCACCTTCCCGTTGGTGAGGCGGAGCCAGCCCTCGCGCTCGGTCAGCGACCAGTAGCGGTTGTCGGGGGCGTGGTTCCACTGCCAGGGGAGGGCGAGGGTCGAGCCGTTCGGCTCGATCTCGGCGGCCGTCGGGCGCTCGAGGGTGGGAGCGGCGCCGACGAGCGAGACGTCGTCGAGCAGGTACTCGGTGCTCGAGGACGCCGGCTGCGGATTGCCCCACGGCGTCTCGACGGCGAACTTCACGCTGCCGACGTTCGCGGTCTCGGGCACCGTGTAGGTCCCCGTGATCGTCGTCCACTGCCCCTGCGTGACGGCGGCGGAGGCCATCGTCACGGGTCCCGCGCCGAAGTCGGCGCAGAGGTTGAAGCGGACCGACGCGGGGCCGGTCGTGTACTTCACCTTCGCGGACACGGTGTAGGTCACGCCGCGCTGCAGCTTGTTCGCGAGCACCTGGCTCGGGCCTGAGCCGTTGAGCGTGCGGGTGCCCACGCGGAGCGCGGCGGTGCCGGACGCCGGGTCGGTCGTGTCGGCCGACAGCGTCGCGCCGAACTGGCCGGCCCACGGCGCCGTCCCCGACTCCGCTCCCGGGTTCTGGAGCAGCTGCACGCCGAGCAGCGACGCGTCGTAGGCGGGCGCGGGCGGGATCGTCCACGACTCGTCCTGGTAGGCCTTCGCCGGGGCGTCGTTGTCGAAGTCGTCCGAGACGACGATGCTCTTCTGCCGCTCGAACAGCTCCTCCTCGGGGCTGAGGCGGATCGGCTTTGGGAAGCTCCCGCCCACCGGCACCGAGCCGTTCGTCCCGAACGTCGGCCAGCCGTCCTTCCACGTCGCCGGGATGAGCCCGGGGATGCGGCCGGTCGGGAAGCTGTCGCGGAAGAACATGCCGTGCCAGGCGGTCGAGCCGTCCTCCTTCGCGATCGGCACGAGGCTCCCCTGGGCGAACCCGCTGGAGTTCAGCACGCCCTTGCCCTCGTAGGGGTTGCTGCCGTCGGCGGTCGCGTAGCGGCCCAGCAGCTCGGACGAGCGGAACAGCGCCACCTGGCGGCCCTGGCCCGAGGGCCAGGTGATGATGACGATGTAGTACTGCCCGTCGATGTACTGCACCTGCGCGCCCTCGAACAGGCCGCCGAGGTAGCCGGCTCCCGGGTAGTCCGAGGTGCGGAGGATGTTCGGGTACTCGGCGACGACGGTCGTCAGGTCCTCGCTCAGCTTCACGGCGCTGGTGGATCCGGAGCCGTAGAAGATGTACGGCGTGCCGCCGTCCGCGTCGTCGAAGAAGAGCGACGGGTCGTGGAAGGCGCGGCCGAGGGCCGTGCGGGTCCAGGCTCCGTCCTCGATGTCGTCGGTCGAGTAGAGGTAGGAGCCGCCGAGGTTGTTGGTGTTGAAGACCGCGTAGTAGCGGCCGTCGTGGTACCGGAGCGACGAGGCCCACTGGCCGTTGCCGTAGGAGTTCTGCCCGTTCCGGAGCGAGAAGCGGTCGCCGATCTCGAGCCGGTCGAAGACGTAGTTGACGATCTCCCAGTTGACGAGGTCGTAGGACTTCATGATCGGGGCGCCCGGGCTGAGGTGCATCGTGGTGCTGATCATGTAGTAGATGTCGCGGCCCTCGTCGTTCTCGGACGCGGGCACGCGCTCGACGCTGACGTCGGGCACGTCGGCGTTCAGCAGCGGCACGGAGTAGGTGCCGTCGCCGCGGTCCGTCGACGTGTAGGAGGCCTTCGGCGACCAGGCGCCGGCCGCGGTCGCCGGAGCCGCGCCGGAGGCGAGCAGGCCCGCCGCGAGGAGGGCGCCGATCGCCGTGGAGGCGACTGCGCGCATCGGGGTCATTCGAACAGCGACAGCGTCAGGACGGAGGAGTAGTCGCCGGGGGCGACGTCGGCCTCGGTCTTCAGGGTGAGGCCCGCGGACACGGTCCAGGACCCGTCCGTCGCGGTCTCCTGCGAGTCGAGCGACAGCGCGAGCAGCTCCTGGTCGAACAGGCCCACGGCGTCGGCACCCTCGTCGAGGATCGTGTCGACCGGGTCGCCCTCGGACACGAGGCCCGACTCGCCGCCGTCCACGAGGACCGGCGTCCAGCCGAGGTGGTCGGAGGAGATGTCCTCCTGGTCCGCGTCGCCGGTGAAGGCGCTCGCCGAGCCGAGGACGTACCAGCCGGCTCCGGCCGGGATCTCGTCGACGGTCCGGGTGTCCGTCACGGTCACGTCGGGCAGCTGCCCCGTGAAGGCGCGCACGGTCGGGGTGGAGCCCTCCTCGGCGAGCGTGGCGGAGGTGCCGTCGATCGACATCGAGAGGGCGCCGGGCTGCTCCAGCTCCTCGATGCTGACGTTCACGTCGACGTCGTCGGAGCCGTACTCGGTGTCGGCGGCCGCAGCCGCGGCGGCGACGCCGGACAGGAGCAGGCAGCCGGCGAGAGCGGCGCCCGAGCGGACGAGCCAGAGGGGTCGGGGGGTGCGTCGCGTGGACATGGTGTTCCTCACTCGATCGGCATCGTCGCCGATCAGGTCGAGCGCCGGACGGCGCGGAGTGGTGGCGCGGCCCGAGGCCGCGAGAGGACGGAGCGCGGCGCAGCCCGAGGGGCGTTCGGCCGCGCCTGGAGCGCAGGACGCGCGGAGAGCGGCGGACGGCTCGTGCGCGGCGGCTTCCACAGCGTGGCCACGCGAGCTCCAGCTCTCGACCCCCTCAGCACTGAGGGGAGAAAGGCTGCCCGACACTCGTCTCTCTCGACTGCTGAGCTTTCCCTCAGCTAGTCTTGAGGGCAATGTTACCGGGAACATTCCCGATTGCAAGGACGTGTTCTCAACCGTCCGGAGCAGCGCAGCGAGGCGATCACCGCGTTCCGCCGCGGCCGGGCGGGGACGGCGGGAGGGGACGAGGATGTCCGCAGGGGCGGCGACGGCGGAGGCCGAGCAGGAGGTCGTGACGACGGAGTGCGCGGAGCGCTCGGGCGTCATCGGCGTGCTCCTGGGCGACTTCGAGCCGTTCGGCACGGAGGTGCTGCAGGGAGTGGCGACGGCGCTCCGGGGGACCCGGTTCGACCTCCTCGCCGGCAGCGGGGCGAGCCGCCGGGGCCGAGCGGGCTGGGAGCAGGAGTCCCTGCGGCGCCTCACCGAGGCGCACGTAGCGGGAGCGATCCTGGTGACTCCCTCCGGCGTGATCCCCTCGTCGGACCTGCCGCTCGTCGTCGTGGACCCGCTGACCGCGCAGACCGAGCTGCACTCGGTGGCGACCGACGACTTCGGCGGAGCGCAGCTGGCGACGAGCCACCTGATCGGGCTCGGCCACCGCCGCATCGGCTTCGTCGCGGGCCGCCCCGACCTGGAGTCGTCGCACCGGCGCGGCGCGGGCTACCAGCGGGCACTCGCGGACGCCGGCCTCCCCTACGACCCCGCGCTCGTACGGGTCGGCTACTACCGGCACGACCCCTCCCTCGCCGCCGCCCACGAGCTGCTGCTGCTGCCCGACCGCCCGACGGCGGTCCTCGCCGCGAACGACGCCTCCGCCATCGCCGTGATCGAGGCGGCCCGGGCGCTGGGC
Source organism: Rathayibacter sp. AY1E3 (assembly GCF_002932235.1). Taxonomy (NCBI): domain Bacteria; kingdom Bacillati; phylum Actinomycetota; class Actinomycetes; order Micrococcales; family Microbacteriaceae; genus Rathayibacter; species Rathayibacter sp. AY1E3. The sequence goes on along the minus strand of NZ_PSVN01000002.1, from coordinate 7,413 downwards.
CTCTCGGTGCCGGGGCAGCTGTCGGTCGTGGGCTACGACGACGTGCCCGACGCCTCCCGGGTGGTCCCCGCGCTCACGACGGTGAGGCAGCCGCTGCACCGCGTGGGGCGCGCGGCCGCCCGGGCGCTCCTGACGCTGATCGACGGCGGGAGCGTGGCCGAGCAGCACGTGCGGCTGCGCAATAAGCTCGTGCTCCGCGGGTCGACGGCGCCTCCCGCCGAGGGCCCGCCGTCCGGCTGACTCCTCCCCCTCCCCCAGCCGGCGGGAATACGCTCGGCGCATGAACCAGCAGCGCACTCCGGTCACGGTCACGGTCACGGGAGCGGGAGGCGCCATCGGCTACGCGCTCCTGTTCCGCATCGCCTCGGGTCAGCTCCTCGGGCCGGACGTCCCCGTCCGCCTGAACCTGCTCGAGATCCCCTCCGGCCTCCGCGCGGCCGCGGGCACGGCGCTCGAGCTGCAGGACGGCGCCTTCCCCCTCCTCCGCGGGATCGAGGCGACGGACGACCCGGCCGCGGCGTTCGACGGCGCGAGCGTCGCCCTCCTCGTGGGCGCCCGGCCGCGCAGCGCGGGCATGGAGCGCGCCGACCTGCTCGCCGCGAACGCGGGCATCTTCGGGCCCCAGGGCGCCGCGTTGAACGCGCACGCCGCCTCCGACATCCGCGTGCTGGTCGTCGGCAACCCGGCGAACACCAACGCCTGGATCGCGCGGCGCAGCGCCCCGGACATCCCCGCCGGCCGCTTCACCGCGATGACGCGCCTCGACCACAACCGGGCGGTCGCGCAGCTCGCCGCGAAGCTCGACGCCCCCGTCGACGCGATCGAGGGCGTCGCGATCTGGGGCAACCACTCCGCCTCGCAGTACCCCGACGCGACGCACGCCACCGTCGGCGGACGGCCGGTGCCCGAGCTGGTCGACGCGGAGTGGCTGCACACGGAGTTCGAGCCGCGGGTCGCCAAGCGCGGCGCCGAGATCATCGAGGTCCGCGGAGCCTCCTCGGCCGCGTCCGCCGCCTCCGCCGCGATCGATCACGTGCGCGACTGGGTCGACGGCACGTCGTGGACCTCGGCCGCCGTCGAGTCGGACGGCTCCTACGGGGTGGAGGAGGGGCTGATCTCCTCGTTCCCGGTCCGCTCCGTCGACGGCGAGTGGCGGATCATCGAGGGGCTCGAGATCGACGCGCACTCCCGCGCGCGGATCGACGAGTCCGTGCTCGAGCTGCGCGCCGAGCGCGACCAGGCGCTGGCGTTCCTCGCGTCCTGACGCGCCCCTCCCCGTCCTGTCGCCACGGGATGCCACTCCGGTGCGCCTCGCGCGACGTGTCGCGTACCGGAGCGGCATCTCGAGGAGGGGCTCAGCGGCGCTTCTCCGGAGTGGGGAGGGTGCCGGAGGCGCGGGCGGCCTCGTACCAGGCGTGCGCCTCCTCCTGGCGCTCCGCCTCGGCGCCGGTCGCGATCGCCGCGCGCACGTGCTCGGGCCCGTAGCCGAACGACGCGACCAGGTCGGCGGCGTGCGGGCGGATGCGGGCGAGCAGCCGGTCGATGTAGGACGTCACCGCGACCGCTCGCTGCGACGACAGGCGCCCGTGGATGAGGTACCAGTCGAGGTGCTTCTCGATCAGGCCCAGGCCGAACAGGTCGCGGAGCCAGGTGAGGACGGTGCGCGTGCCCGCGTCCTCGACGCCGGCGAGCGCCTCCGTGAACGCCTCCCACTGCAGCAGCTCGGCGTGCGCGCGCGCCGCCTCGATGAGCTCGCTCTGGTGTGCGTTGAACAGGCGGGCCGCCTCGTCGGAGGGCAGCTTCGACGCCGGGCGCAGCCGTGAGGCGATCCCCGCGACCATGCTCTCGACGCGGCCGGTGAGCAGCTCGCGCTGGTCCTCCCGCAGCTGGCCGACCGAGCGGGCCGTCGATCCGCGATCGGCGACGACCTGGGCCAGACGGCGCAGACCCGAGTTGTCGACGGTCGCCCCCGCGACCTGCGAGGCGGCGTACCGCGCGAGCTCCGCGGGCTGGGCGCCCTTGAAGCGGCGTCCGACGTCGGTCAGCAGGCGCTTGGCGACCAGCTGGAGGAGCACGGTGTTGTCGCCCTCGAAGGTCGCATACACGTCGAGGTCGGCGCGCAGCTGCGTGAGCCGGTTCTCCGCGAGGAAGCCCGCGCCTCCGCAGGCCTCGCGCGCCTCCTGCAGCGTGTCGAGAGCGTGCCAGGTCGAGAGCGCCTTCAGCCCCGCGGCGAGGGTCTCGAGGTCCTGCCGCGACTGCTCGGTGTCGTTCGCGCCGGAGAAGACCTCGTCGAATGCCGTCAGCAGCTTCTCGTGCGCGAAGGCGGCGGCGTAGGTGGTGGCCAGGCGCGGCAGGAGGCGGCGCTGGTGCCGCTGGTAGTCGAGCAGCACCTCCTCCCGCTCGCCGCCGCCGGTGAACTGGCGGCGCTGGTCGCCGTAGGTGACGGCGACCGTCAGCGCGATCTTCGCCGCGGCGACCGAGGCTCCGTCGAGCGAGACGCGGCCCTGCACCAGCGTGCCGAGCATGGTGAAGAAGCGGCGGCCCGGGCTCGCGATCGGCGAGGAGTAGGTGCCGTCGGCGGCGACGTCGCCGTAGCGGTTCAGCAGGTTCTCGCGCGGGACGCGGACCCCGTCGAAGTGGAGGCGGCCGTTGTCGATCCCGTTCAGACCGCCCTTGAGGCCGTCGTCCTCCCCGCCGACGCCGGGCAGGAACGCGCCCTGCTCGTCACGGATCGGGACGAAGAAGGCGTGGACGCCGTGGTTCACGCCCCGGGTGACCAGCTGCGCGAAGACGACCGCCGCGCGCCCGTCCACCGCCGCGTTGCCGAGGTAGTCCTTCCAGGCCGCGCGGAACGGCGTCCGCAGCACGAACTCGCCGTCCTCGTAGGTGGCGGTCGTGGCGATCGATGCGACGTCGGAGCCGTGCCCGGTCTCGGTCATCGCGAAGGCGCCCGGGATCTCGAGGCTCATGATCCCCGGCAGCCACTTCTCGTGGTGCGGGCGAGTGCCCAGGTGCAGGACCGCGGCGCCGAAGAGCCCCCACTGCACGCCGGACTTGATCTGCAGCGACGGGTCGGCGGTGACCAGCTCCTCGAAGCCGGCGATGTTGCCGCCGTGGTCGGCCTCGCCGCCGAGGTCGACCGGGAAGGCGCGGTGCACGCCGCCCTCGGCCGCGAGCACGCGCATCTGCTCCGAGACGCGGAGGCGGTGCTCCTTCATCGGGAGGCCGTCGGTGCGGTGCAGCTCGGGGCGGGCGGTCAGGGCGCGGCTGGCGAGGCGCTGCTCGCGCCAGGCGCCGAGGAGGATCTCGCCGAGGGCGGCGACGTCGACGGCGGGGGCGCCGTCCTCGTCCAGGCGCGCGTCGACCTCGGAGCCGAGGGAGTCCACCGGCGGCGTGGGCGCGATGGAGCCCGAGCGGGAGCGCCGGGCCCGCGTGCGTCCGGTGGCCGCCCGGTCGGCGGCGTCGGCGGCGGAGCGGGGGTGGGGAGCGGTGCTGACCATGGTGTTCATGTCCCTTCGACCGTCTGCGGTTCGGGCCGCTCCCGGTGCGTCGTGCGCCGACGGGCGCGGCAGCGGAGGCGGTCCTCGCACGGTAGGTCGCGCGGCGGCGCGGCGGAAACGTTCCGTCGCCCGGGCACAAACGGCGCCGGGCGGAGGCGGAAGCGCGTTGTCGGAACCGACCAGGCGGAGACGGGGCGCCTCGTCTGTGCGCTGGACGGGCTGTCCCTGCCGACGGGAGCGGAGGAGGGGACGGCCCGTCCGTGTGCTGAACGGGCTGTCCCTACGGGCTGCTTCTGCGGAGGAGGGACGCCGCACCGGAGGCCGCCTCGCTAGTCTCTCGGCATGAGCGAGCCGCCGCTGCCTCCCCCTCCGCCCGCCCGACACCCGGCGGCCGGGCCGCCCGCGGACGTCGCGGCAGCGCCTCCCCGGACTCCGGGTGCGCCGCCCGTGGACGTCGCGGCCGCGCCTCCCGCGCCTCCGGCCGCGCCGGGATCCGGGGTGCCGCATCGGCGCCCGGTCCGCGTCTGGGACCTGGTGCTGACGATCGTGCTGATCCTCGTGGCCTCCGCGGTGACGCTGCTGCTGTCGTTCTTCGGGCTGTTCTTCGCGATGGCCAGCGACTCGTGCGGCGGATCGAACGCCTGCGACATCGGCCTGATCGAGGGCGGGGTGGTCCTCGCCGCAGGAGGAGTGTGGGTGCCGTTCCTCGCGGCGCTGGTCGTCTCGATCGTGCTGCTGGTGCGGCGGCGCATCGCGTTCTGGGTGCCGGTGGCGGGTCTCGCGGTGTCGTTCTGCTGCACGCTGCTCGGCGGGTGGATGGCGTCGACGGGCGCGAACGGCTGAGGGCGCTCGTCGGTGCGTCGGGCCGAGGACGCTCGCGTCGGTGACGAGGTGGGCACGATCGTCGACGCGGACGCCGGAACACGATCGCCCGCGCCGGCGCCCGCCTCCGTCGCGGGCGGTGAACCGCGCGCCTCAGCGACGGATCAGTAGCTGTCCCAGCCGGGCTCCCAGTCGGGCTCGTCCGGCGGCACCCAGTCGTCCTCCGGCGGCTGAGTGGCGGACACCGGCGGACCGGACGACTCGCGGCCGAACGAGGGCTTCGCCCCTTGCGAGCGGGACGACCCGCCACGGGCGGCCGGCGCGCGGCGGGGAGCGGGAGCCTCCTCACCGGGTTCCGGGACGGCGATCTCGGGGCTCTCCCCCGCGACGACGGCGAGAACGGCCTCGCCGTAGGTGAGCAGCTTCTTCTGGCCGACGCCGCCGATGATGCTGAGCGCGTCCATCGTCGCCGGCTCGGCGGTCGCGATCTCGCGGAGGGTCGCGTCGTTGAAGACGATGTAGGCCGGGACCGCCTGCGCGCGGGCCTGCGCGGCGCGCCACTCCCGGAGCCGCTCGAACAGCGGCTGAGCCTCGCCCGACAGCTCGGCGACGGTGGACCGCCCGGAACGGGAGGATCCGCTGGAGCGGGCCGGCTTCTCCGGCTCCTGCCGCAGCTCGACCTTCCGCTCGCCGCTGAGGACGGAGCCGGACGCGGGCGTGAGCACGAGCGTGCCGAAGCCGTCGTCGTTCACGCCGAGAAGGCCCTGCGCGAGGAGCTGGCGGGCGACTCCGCGCCACTGGGTGTCGCTGAGCTCGGCGCCGATGCCCCAGGTGGCGAGGCCGTCGTGCTGGTGCTGGGTGGTGCGCGGCGTGGTCTTGCCGCGGAGGACGTCGATGATGTGACCGGCGCCGAACTGCTGGTTGCGCTCCCGCTTGAGGCGGACGACCGTCGACAGGAACTTCTGCGCCGCGACCGTGCCGTCCCAGGAGGCGGGCGGCTCGAGGCAGGTGTCGCAGTTGCCGCAGGCGGTGCTCTCCTGGCCGAAGTAGGCGAGCAGGTTCACCCGGCGGCACTGGACCGTCTCGGAGAGCGCGAGCATCGCGTCCAGGTGCGCGGACATCCGCCGACGGTGCGCCAGGTCTCCCGGCGACTCGTCGATCATCCGGCGCTGCTGCACCACGTCCTGCAGGCCGTAGGCGAGCCAGGCGGTGGACGGCAGTCCGTCACGGCCGGCGCGACCCGTCTCCTGGTAGTAGCCCTCGACCGACTTGGGCAGGTCGATGTGCGCGACGAACCGCACGTCCGGCTTGTCGATCCCCATGCCGAAGGCGATGGTCGCGCAGACGATGACGCCCTCCTCGCGGAGAAACCGCGACTGGGCGGCGGCGCGCACCCGCGCGTCGAGTCCCGCGTGGTACGCGACGGCGTCGAAGCCCGCCGATCGCAGCGCCTCGGCCGTCGCCTCGACGCTCTTGCGGGAGAGGGCGTAGACGATGCCCGCGTCGTGCGCGTGCTCGCGCCGCAGGAAGTCGATCAGCTGCTTGCGCGGCTCGACCTTGTTGACGATCCGGTACTGGATGTTCGGGCGGTCGAAGCTCGAGACGAAGTGGCGGGCGGCGCCGAGGTGCAGGCGCGAGGTGATCTCGCGGTGCGTCGCCTCGGTGGCGGTCGCGGTGAGGGCGATGCGCGGGACGTCGGGCCAGCGCTCGGCGAGCTCACCCAGTGCGAGGTAGTCGGGGCGGAAGTCGTGGCCCCACTGGCTGACGCAGTGGGCCTCGTCGATCGCGAAGAGGGCGATCCGGCCGCGGGCGAGGAACTGCTTCATGCCCTCGTTGCCCAGGCGCTCCGGAGCGACGTAGAGCAGGTCGAGCTCGCCGTCGAGGTAGGCGCGCTCGACGCGGCTGCGCTCGCCCGCGTCCTGGGTGGAGTTGAGGAACTCGGCGCGGACGCCGTTCGCGCGGAGGGCGTCGACCTGGTCCTGCATCAGCGCGATGAGCGGGGACACGACCACGCCGGTGCCGGGGCGCACGATGGCGGGGATCTGGTAGCAGAGCGACTTGCCGCCGCCGGTGGGCATCAGGACGACGGCGTCGCCGCCTCCGATGACCTGCTCGACGATGGCCTGCTGCTCGCCGCGGAAGGAGCCGTAGCCGAAGACCTTCTCGAGGATCGCCTGCGCCTCGGAGGATCCGGAGCCCGCAGCGCCGCTCGCCGCGTCGCTCCGGACGCCGCCGCGGGACTCCGCCGAGGGGTCGGCGAGCGGCGGGGCGGGGAGGGCTGTCGCGGTGGGCTCTGTCACCCGGGGAACTCTACCCGCCGCCTCCGACGCCGCCCCGGGGGTGCGGGGAACTGTGGAGAAGGGCTGCAGGGAGGGAGCTGGGGAGGCGGCTGCGGGGTGGTCGGGGGTCTTCTGCGGCGCCCGGATCAGAGGTCGGTGAGGGTGCGGGTGTCGCCGTCCCAGAAGCGGACGCCCGCGAGGCCGACGGTGAACGGCTCGCCGAGGAGGGGGACGGCGTCGCCGAGCTGCTCGGCGCGGAGGCGGCGCGAGACGCTGATGTGCGGCGTCCAGGCGTCCGGCAGCGAGGTGTCGACGCCGCCCGGCACGAGGCGCGTGGCCCGGTCGTGCAGAGCGTCGAGGGCGGGCGAGCGGACCACTCCCCAGGCGAGGACGAAGCGCCCGGCGTGCGGGAAGAGGAGGACGGCACCCAGGTCGGCCGTCGCCGGAAGCGGACCGAGCGCGCCCGGCTCCGGGGCGGTCAGCTCGGGCCCGGCGACCAGGGTGAGGTGCGGGCGGTTGCTGGCGGACGTGTGCAGCGCGAGGCTCGGGATGCCGGCCGCCTCGAGCGCCTCCCACTGGCTGCGGACGCGAGCCTCCGACTCCGGATCGAGGAGGACTTCGAGGCTGCGCATGTCCACATTCTGCCGCGGGCAATGTGTGCTGGCTTTCGCGGACGCGCGGCCACTCGCGGGTGCGCGCGGTCCTCGCCGGCTCCCGCGAGTGTGCAGAAGTCGTCGCACTCGAGCTCGAGTGCGACGACTTCCGCGCACTCGCGGAGGCGGTGACCGGGGGGCGGGGAGCGGGGCGGAGAC
>NZ_PSVN01000019.1:0-52875 GCF_002932235.1 Rathayibacter sp. AY1E3 | reverse complement strand
AGGCCGGGGTATAAAATTGGCATTGAACATAGTGCACGCTGTTGAGTTCTCAAGAATCGGACACATCCCGCCTCCACACCAGAACGGTGCTTCACAACGGAAGTGATCGAAGAATTTGTTGCTTGCGTCATACGCGTCTTCTCGGTAGACTAGGAGAAGTTTCTTTCTCCCTGTCGCCGTGGCAACTTGTATAACTTAGCACATCCGCAGGCCGTGTCAAGTCCGGCTTCTTCGCGATGCCGTCACGCTCATAGGCGCTCCGACGTTGCTCGGTTCAGGACCTGAGTCCTGCGCCGGGCGGCGAAGTTGCTGGATCCGAGGGATCCTGCGAAGGCTTTACATCCGTGCGGCAGACCTGCTCCGAAAAGCTGTCTTGCCGAGTGGATGGTCCCGATTGAGGCCGGGACGTAGGAGCTGCTGCTCTTTCCGTTTCCCTGCGGCCTTTGTGGCGACTCGGAATAAGTTACGCAGCGATCGCGGTGCTGTCAAACGACGGGCCGAAATCGCACATCCCGGGCGTGTCGGGATCAGGGGTCCTCCCCGTCGGCGCCCGGTTCCGCGGGCGGATCCGGGCGCCGAGCCGGCTGCATCGGACCGACGCGGGCACCCGCGCGCGCGGGATCCGACTCCACCGAGTGGAAGGACCCTCCCTGGAAACGACGAGGAGCGCGCGACCGGGATCGCTCCGGTACCGCGCGCTCCTCGAGGGGATGCCGGGACTACGCCCCGATGCCGACCGCCTCGGGGGAGACGTCCGCACCGGGAGCCGAGGGCTCGAGCGCCTCGGCGACGCGCTGCGAGAGCGACGAGTCGACGTTCGCCCAGTACTGGAGCACGCGCTGCCGTAGCTCCGGACGGGTGACCTTCGACACGTGGCCGGCGATGTTCGCGACCAGGCGGGCGCGCGCGTCGTCGTCGAGGACCTCGCGGTAGAGCGTCCCCGCCTGACCGAAGTCGTCGTCCTCCGGGTGGAGGGTCGCCACGGCGCGCGTCAGCTCGCCGTCGGTCTCCCAGCCGGCCGACTCCGCCGCCCGGGCGGGATCGGCGTGGGCGCCGCCCATCGTGTTCGGCGCGTAGACGGGCACCTCGGACTTCTGGAAGTCGAACCGCATGGGGCCGTCCTTCGAGTACGAGTGCACCGGCGACTTCGGCGCGTTCACCGGCAGCTGCGCGTGGTTGGTCCCCACGCGGTAGCGGTGCGCGTCGGCGTAGCTGAAGATGCGCGCGAGGAGCATCTTGTCGGGGCTGGCCGCGATCCCGGGCACGAAGTTCGAGGGGGCGAACGCCGCCTGCTCGATCTGCGCGAAGTAGTTCTCGGGGTTCCTGTCGAGCGTCATGGTGCCGACCTCGATCAGCGGGTAGTCCGCGTGCGGCCAGACCTTGGTGAGGTCGAACGGGTTGAACCGGTAGCTCTTCGCGTCCTCGTACGGCATGACCTGCACGGACAGCGTCCACGAGGGGAAGTCGCCGCGGTCGATGGCGGAGGACAGGTCGCGGAGGTGGAAGTCCGCGTCCTCACCGGCGATCTGGTCGGCCTGCTCCTGGCTCAGGATCTCGACGCCCTGATCGGTCTTGAAGTGGTACTTGACCCAGAAGCGCTCGCCGGCGGCGTTGATCCACTGGTAGGTGTGCGAGCCGAAGCCGTCCATGTGCCGCCACGAGGAGGGGAGGCCGCGGTCGCCCATGAGCCATGTGACCTGGTGGGCCGACTCGGGCGAGAGGGTCCAGAAGTCCCACTGCATGTCGTGGTCGCGCAGGTGGTTGCCGGGCAGGCGCTTCTGCGAGCGGATGAAGTCGGGGAACTTGATGCCGTCGCGGATGAAGAAGACGGGGGTGTTATTGCCGACGAGGTCGTAGTTGCCCTCGCTCGTGTAGAACTTCAGCGCGAAGCCGCGGGGGTCGCGCCAGGTGTCGGGCGAGCCCTGCTCGCCGGCGACCGTGGAGAACCGCGCGAGCATCTCGGTCTCGACTCCGGGCTGGAAGAGCGCGGCACGCGTGTAGGCGCTGACGTCGGCGGTGGTGGTGAAGCGTCCGAAGGCTCCGCCGCCCTTGGCGTGGACGACCCGCTCCGGGATGCGCTCGCGGTTGAACTGGGCCAGCTTCTCGACGAGGTAGTGGTCGTGGAGCGCGAGGGGTCCGTCGGCTCCGACGCTCAGCGAGTGGTCGTCACTCGCGACCGGTGCTCCGGAGTTCGTGGTGGTGAATCGTTCCTCGGTCATGTTCCTCCTGTCGGCGAGGGGCACGGAGCCCGCCGCTGCGGTGTAGCGGATGTCGGTCAGTGGGCCAGGGCCAGGCAGTCGGGGCAGGTGCCCCAGAACGTGACGTCGGCGGTGTCCACGGCGAAGCCGCTCGCGGTCTGCGGATGCAGGCACGGCGCCTCCCCGACGACGCAGTCGACGTCGGCCACGGCCCCGCAGCGCCGGCACACCACGTGGTGGTGGTTGTCGCCGACCCGCAGCTCGAACCGGCGGGGGTGGCCCTCCGGCTCGATGCGGCGGACGATCCCGGCGTCGGTGAACGCCGAGAGCACTCCGTAGACGGCCTGGGCCGAGGCCTCGGGGAGGCCCTCGCGCACTCGGGCCAGGACCGCGTCGACCCCGGAGTGCGGGTGCTCCTCGAGAGCGAGGAGCACCGCGCGCCGGGTGGCGGTGACCTTGAGCCCGGAGGCTCGGAGCCGCTCGTCCACTGTCGTCATGCCGAGGACACTACCCGAGTTGTCTTGAGCGGATCAAAACAACGGGCGGCGTGGCGCGCTCGTCCGGGTGAACGGCCGGGAACGCTCCGGCGGCCACGCGGAGGCTCCGATCAGGCGACCGGACCCTCGACCAGCACGACCTGGGCGGAGCGGGCGGCGCCCGCGGAGTCGGTCCACGAGATCGTCACCGACTCCCCGGGCTCGCGCTGCGCGAGCGAGGCGGACAGCTGGTCGGCCGAGGCGACGGCGACCCCGTCGACCGCGGTGACGACGTCCCCCGCCTCGAGGCCCGCCTGCGCGGCCGGCCCGCCCTCGACGACTCCGCCGATCACGGCGCCGGACTCGGTGGTCGCGAGCGCGCGCGAGGTCGGCGACGCGGTGCCGGAGGAGAGGGAGACGCCGAGGAAGGCCGGATAGCCGATCTCGACGGTGGCCGTGTCGGCGCCCGCCTCGATGGTGGCCACGATGTCCAGGGCCTTCGAGATCGGGATCGCGAAGCCGGTGATGTCGGCCGTTCCGCTGGAGGCGGCGGTGTCCATCCCCACGACGCGGCCGGCGGAGTCGACGAGCGGGCCGCCGGAGTCGCCGGAGACGATGTCTGCGTCCGTCTGGATCAGCCCGGTCAGCGTCTCGGCGGAGATCCCCGACTCGGAGCGGGTGGTGATCTGCTGATCGAGACCGGTGACCGTGCCGGTGGCGGCGACCAGGTCGCCCGTCCCTCCCGCGTTGCCGACGGCGGTCACGGTGTCGCCCACAGCGACCCCGTCCGTGTCGAGCGAGGCGGGGGTGAGGCCGGAGGCGTCCTCCAGCTGCAGGACGGCGACGTCGTTCGTCGCGTCAGTGCCGACGACGCGGGCGGTGTAGCTGCGGCCCGTCGACTCCACCGTGACCGAGATCGCGGTGGCGCCCTCGACGACGTGGTTGTTGGTGAGGATCATGCCGTCCGAGGTGAGGATCATGCCGGTGCCGGCCGAGCGGGCGCCCTGGTAGGTGAGCTCGGAGGTGATCGTGACGACGCCGGCGGTCTGCGCGGTGCTCGCGGCCACGGCGTCGGTCGCGCCGGTGGCCGGCTCGGCGGCGGAGGAGCCGCCCTGCGTCGAGCCGTACGGGGAGGAGCCGCCCTGCGTCGAGCCGCCCTGCGTCGATCCGCCCCAGGAGGGGACGATCACGTACCCGCCGCCGAAGGATCCCCGCGAGCCGCCGGGGTAGACGATCGTGGCGGCGCCGGCCGAGGCGGAGGAGGCCGCCTCGGTGCGGCCGGCGGTGGCGACTCCGCCTGCTGTCACTCCGATCAGCACGGCGAGGCCGAGGCCGCCGGCGATCAGCGCCCGACGACGACGACGACGGTCGTCCGCGCGCAGCGCGCGCACCTCGTCGGCGCCCGTCGCCTCGGTGATGGCGGGCTGGTCGGTGAGCTCTCGCTCGTCGGATTCGTGTCGCTCGTTCATGGTGTCGTCCTCGTGCCGGGGCCGCCCCTGACGGCGACCGGTTCCCATTCCACGCCCGGCCTCCCCGCGCAGCCTGGACGCTGCTTATGCGGTTCCTATGAGCGCTCGCCCCTCTGAATGGTTGTAGCTTCAACCAAAAGCGGGTAGCGTCTCCGCCGTGACCACCTCCTCCCCCGACCTGCTCGCTCCCGACACCGCGATGGGCGCGGTGACCCTCCGCGTCGCCGACCTCGACGGGATGATCGCCTACTACCGCGACGCCGTGACGCTCGAGCTGCTCTCGCACGACGGACCGGTCGCGGTGCTCGGCCGCGGCGGAGTGCCGGCCGTGATCCTCCAGCACGCGCCCGAGCTGGTGCACGCCTCGCCGCGCAGCGCCGGCCTCTTCCACACGGCGATCCTCTTCGAATCGGAGGCGGCGCTCGCCGCGGCCGTGTACAGCGTCGCGACCCGGCACCCCGGCTCGTTCACCGGCAGCTCCGACCACCTGGTCAGCAAGGCCTTCTACTTCGACGACCCCGAGCACAACGGCGTCGAGCTCTACTGGGACCGCGACCGCACGCAGTGGTCGTGGACGCACGGGCGGATCGAGATGAGCACGCTCTTCCTCGACCCGAACGCGTTCCTGCAGGAGCACCTCACCGAGGAGTCGATCGCGCAGCCGCGCCTCGGCGGCGCCTCCGTCGGCCACGTGCACCTGAGCGTGGGCGACGTCGCCACCGCGAAGGAGTTCTACGTCGACCGGCTCGGCTTCGAGACGACGATCGCGTACGGCGGGCAGGCGCTCTTCGTCTCGGCGGGCGGCTACCACCACCACATGGCGATGAACACCTGGAACTCTGCGGGCGCCGGACGCCGGCAGCAGGCCCTCGGCCTCGGACAGGTCGAGATCGTGGTTCCCGGCGCCGACGATCTCGGCGCGCTCGGCGAGCGGCTGACCCGCTCCGGAGTCGCCACCCGCGACGACGGCCGCACCCTCGCCTTCGAGGACCCCTGGGCGAACGCGATCCGCGTCACGACCTCCTGAGCGCCGCCGATCGCGGGGGACCCCCGCGGGTACGATGGTCGCGCGGAAGACCGCACTCCCCCGAGACTCCGGAGAACACGGTGCCCACGATCGTCGTTGAAGTCATGCCCAAGGCCGAGCTGCTCGACCCGCAGGGGAAGGCCGTCGCCGGCGCGCTCGCGCGGCTGGGCCACTCCGCCATCCACGGCGTGCGGGTGGGCAAGCGCTTCGAGATCACCGTCGACGAGGTGACCGACGAGGTGCGCGCCTCGGTGCAGCGCATCGCCGACGAGATGCTCTCGAACTCGGTGATCGAGGACGTCGTCGGGATCCACTACCCGGCGGAGGCCGCCCGATGAGGATCGGCGTCATCACCTTCCCCGGCTCGCTCGACGACCGCGACGCCCAGCGCGCCGTCCGGTTCGCGGGTGCGGAGCCGGTCGCGCTGTGGCACGGCGACCACGACCTCGACGGCGTCGACGCGATCGTCCTGCCCGGCGGCTTCTCCTACGGCGACTACCTGCGCTGCGGCGCCATCGCCTCCCACTCCCCGATCATGCGCGAGGTCGTCGACGCGGCGAACGCCGGGACCCCGGTCCTCGGCATCTGCAACGGCTTCCAGATGCTCACCGAGGCGCACCTGCTGCCCGGCGGCCTGATCGCGAACGACATCGGATCCTTCGTCTGCCGCGACCAGCGCCTGATGGTCGCGAGCACCGAGACCGCCTGGACGAACGGCTTCGAGCCCGGCCAGGAGATCACGATCCCGCTGAAGAACGGCGAGGGCGGCTACATCGCCTCGGCCGACACGCTGCTCGAGCTCGAGGCGGAGGGACGCGTCGTCGTCCGCTACCTCGGCCACAACCCGAACGGCTCCATGAACGACATCGCCGGCATCAGCAACCGCCGCGGCAATGTGGTGGGGCTCATGCCGCACCCGGAGCACGCCGTCGAGGAGGGCTTCGGGCCCGACACGGCCGCCGCGATGCGCTCGGGTGTGGACGGGCTGACCTTCTTCACGTCGGCGCTGAAGTCGCTGCTCGCCTCCGCCTGACGCATCCGGTCCGGCCGGCTCCGCCCGCCCGCGACGCACGAGACCCCCGGTTCCGGCCGGGGGTCTCGTGCGTGATGGGCGATGTTCGCGGGGCCGCTCAGGGACCGGTCAGGACCTCGGGCTCGGGGGTCATCGAGATGGTGGGGATCGAGGCGGTGATCACGGTGCCGTCGGAGCGGCGGGTGCCCTCGATGTCGGACGTGGTCGGCGCGCCGTGCAGGCGGCGGCCCTGGTGCGTGAGCGGGACGCGCACGGGGCTGCCGGCAGCGACGTGCACGCGCTCGTCGCGGACGGTGATCGCGGCGGAGTCGCCGGTCTCGACCGTCAACAGGACCTCGGTCTGCGTCACCTCGACGCGCACGCGCGTGCCGTGGAGGGTGATGCGGAAGGCGAGGCGGTCCCAGTCGTCGGGCAGGCGCGGGTCGAGCGTGATCCGCCCACCGTGGTCGCGCATCCCGCCGAAGCCGTAGACGAGGGCGCTCCAGACGCCGCCCGTCGAGGCGACGTGGATGCCGTCCGCGGTGTTGCGGTGCAGGTCGGCGAGGTCGACGAAGAGCGCCGACAGGAAGTAGTGGCGGGCCAGGTCGCTGTAGCCGACCTCGGCGGCGATGATCGACTGCACGACGGCCGAGAGGGTCGAGTCACCGGTGGTCAGCGCGTCGTAGTACTCGAAGTCGGCGCGCTTCTGCTCGGCGGTGAACTCGTTGCCCTGCAGCAGCAGCGCGAGCACGACGTCGGCCTGCTTGAGCACCTGGAAGCGGTAGATCACCAGCGGGTGGAAGTGCAGCAGCAGCGGGCGCTTGCTCGCGGGGGTGTTCTCGAGGTCCCACAGCTCCTTCTCGAGGAAGGCCGCGTCCTGCGGGTGGATGCCCGCCCGCGCGTCGAAGGGGATGTGCATCTTCTCGGCGGCGCGCGCCCACTCGAGCACCTCGCCCTCGTCGAGAGCGAGGCGGTCGGCCATCCGCTCGTACGCGGCGGGCTCGACGGCCTTCAGCAGCTCGACGGCGCGGGCGGCCGAGCGGAGGTTCGCCCGGGCCATGACGTTCGTGTACAGGTTGTCGTTGACGACGGTCGTGTACTCGTCCGGCCCCGTCACTCCGTGGATGTGGAAGTGGTCGTCGCCGTTGCTGCGCCAGAAGCCCAGATCGGCCCACATCCGCGCGGTCTCGACGAGGATGTCGATCGCTCCGCGGGCGAGGAAGTCGTCGTCGCCCGTGGCACCCACGTACTGCATGAGCGCGTAGGAGATGTCGGCGTCGATGTGGTACTGAGCGGTGCCGGCGGCGTAGTACGCCGACGACTCCTGCCCGTTGATGGTGCGCCAGGGGAACAGCGCGCCGCGCTGGTTGAGCTCGGAGGCGCGCGCGCGGGCCGCCTCGAGCATGTTCTGCCGGAAGCGCAGGGCGTTCCGGGCGACGAGGGGCGCCGTGTAGCTGAGGAACGGGAGGACGTAGACCTCGGTGTCCCAGAAGTAGTGGCCGCCGTAGCCGGAGCCCGAGACGCCCTTGGCCGCGACTCCGCCGCCGTCGGTGCGGGCGGTGGACTGGGCGAGCTGGAAGAGGTTCCAGCGGGTGGCCTGCTGGATCGCGGGCTGGCCGTCCAGCTGCACGTCGGAGCGGGTCCAGAAGTCGTCGAGCCACTCGCGCTGCTTGACGAACTGCTCCTCGACCGGCGTCTCGCGGGCGCGGTCGAGCGTGCGGTCGCAGCGGTCGGCGAGCTCGCGCACGGGCACGCCGCGGGAGGTGTGGTAGGTCAGCGTCTTGACCAGGCGGACCGGCCGGCCGGCCTTGGCCTTCACGCGGTAGACGTGCTTGGCGAGGTCGTCGTCGATCTGGGAGGTCTGGTCCCACTCGTTCTCGGTCTCGAGCTGGTGCTCGGCGCCGCAGGCGACGGTCATCTGGGAGTTGGTGGTCCGGTAGCCGAGGAGGTAGCGGGTGCCGCTGACGCGCTTGAGGCGCGGCTGGAGCACGCGGTCCTCGAACGACTCCGCCTTGCGCGGGTCGAAGCCGGCCCCCTCGCTGCCGGAGGGGGCGTGGTACTCGTCGACGCCGTCCTGGCGGTTGAGGATCTGGCTCGAGATCAGCACGGACGCGTCGTGGTCGAGCATCTCGACCTCGTAGTCGAGGATCGCGAGGTGCCGGTCGGTGAAGGAGACGAGGCGGCGCGAGCGGATCAGGACGCGCTTGCCGGAGGGGGTGCGCCACTCCAGCTCGCGGGTGAGCACGCCGTTCGCGAAGTCGAGGCGGCGCGAGTAGGCGAGGACGTCGGCCTCGCTCAGCACGAAGGGCTCGTCGTCGACGTAGAGGCGGATGATCTTGGCATCCGGCACGTTGACGATGGTCTGGCCGACGCGGGCGAAGCCGAACGCCTCCTCCGCGTGGCGGATGGGCCAGGTCTCGTGGAACCCGTTGATGAAGGTGCCGTAGGCGTAGCCGTCACGCCCCTCCTCCACGTTGCCGCGGAGGCCGAGGTAGCCGTTGCCGGTGGCGAAGAGCGTCTCGGTGCGGCCCTGCAGCTCGGAGGCGAACTCGGTCTCGACGAGGGCCCACTCGTCGATCGGGAAGCGGTTCCGGTCGAGCGGGTCGGAGGTGATGGGGTTCATGCGGCGTCCTCGGGGGCGGGAGCGGTGGGGAGGAAGGGGAGCAGCTCGGCCAGGTCGTCCACGACCAGGTCGGCGCCGTGCTCGAGCAGGGTGTCGGCCCCGACTCCGCGGTCGACGCCGACGACGAGGCCGAATCCGCCCGCGCGGCCTGCCGCGACTCCGGAGTGCGCGTCCTCGAGGACGGCGCACTCGGCGGCCGGGAGGCCGAGGAGCTCGGCCGCGTAGAGGTAGGTGTCGGGCGCGGGCTTGCCGGCGATCGAGCGCTCGGCGGCGAGGAGCCCGTCCACGACGACCTCGAAGCGGTCGCGGAGGCCGGCCGCCTCGAGCACCGGCACGCCGTTGCGGGAGGAGGTGACGACGGCGACCTGCACGCCCGCGGCGATCGCGGCGTCGACGAAGCGGAGCGAGCCCGGGTAGGGAGCGACGCCGGTCTCGGCGAGGGTGCGGTTGAAGGCGTCGTTCTTGCGGTTGCCGAGCCCGCAGACGGTCTCGAGCGACGGGTCGTCCTCGGGCGCGCCCTCGGGGAGGGTGATGCCGCGCGAGGCGAGGAGCGCCCGGACGCCGTCGTACCGCGGGCGTCCGTCGATGTACCGGAAGTAGTCGGCGTCGGTGTAGCCCTCGGCGATCCCGCGCGAGGAGAGGTACTCCGTGAACAGCCGCGACCAGGCCTGCATGTGGACGTCGGCGGTCGGCGTGAGCACGCCGTCGAGGTCGAACAGGAGCGCGCGGACGCCGCGGAGGGCGGAGGCGTCGGGGCGCGTCGGGGATGCAGTCACGGCGGGGAGGACCTCTGATCGGGGGCAGGCGTTCGGCGGTTCCGCCGATGACGGTCGTCCGCCGCGGACTGCAGGTATCGTATACGCCCCCCGGCCGCCGTGTGGAACCGTTTACACGTCCGTCATCTGCGCGCCGCCGGGGGCGTCGATCCGCTCGGGGGCGAGGCGGTGCCGCCCGAGGGGGAGCATGAGCGGAGTGCCCGAGGTCGGGTCGGTGATGATGCGGCTGTCGAGGCCGAACACGGCGAGCACCGTCTCCTCGGTGAGCACCGCGGCCGGGCTGCCGGAGGCGTGCACCGCGCCGTGCGCGATCGCCACGAGGTGGTCGGCGTAGCGGGCGGCCATGTTGAGGTCGTGCAGCACCATCACCACCGTCGTCCCGCGGGTGCGGTTGAGGTCGACAAGCAGGTCGAGCACCTCGATCTGGTGGCTGACGTCGAGGAAGGTGGTCGGCTCGTCCAGCAGCAGCACGTCGGTCTCCTGCGCGAGGGCCATCGCGATCCAGACGCGCTGGCGCTGCCCGCCGCTGAGCTCGTCGACGGAGCGGTCGGCCAGGGCGGCGGTGTCGGTCGCGTCGAGCGCGGTCGCGACGGCCTCGTCGTCGTGCGCGCTCCAGCGGCTCAGCATCCCCTGGTGCGGATGGCGGCCTCGGCCGACGAGATCCGCGACGGTGATGCCCTCCGGGGCGATCGGCGACTGCGGGAGGAGGCCGAGCGTGCGGGCGAGCTGCTTCGCCGGCGTCCGGTGCACGGCCCTGCCGTCGAGCAGCACGGCGCCGGAGCGGGGCGCGAGCAGGCGCGACATCGAGCGCAGGAGCGTCGACTTGCCGCAGGCGTTCGCTCCGACGATCGCGGTGATGCGGCCGGGCGGGACGACGAGGTCGAGGCCGTCGACGACCGTCCGGTCGCCGTAGCCGAGGGTGACCCCCTCGGCCGTCAGGGTGTGCGCGGTGGTCACAGTGAGCCTCCCGCTCTGTTGCTGCGGACGATGAGGTAGACGAGGTACGGCGCCCCGAGGACGCCGGTGACCACTCCGACCGGATAGCGCAGGCCCAGCCCGAACTGCCCGACGAAGTCGGCGACGAGCACGAGCAGCGCGCCGACGAGGGCCGAGGGGATGAGGAGCGACGCGCCGGGCCCGATCAGGCGGGCGGCGATCGGGCCGGAGAGGAAGGCCACGAACGCGATCGGGCCGGCGGCGGCGGTCGCGAAGGCGATCAGCCCGACCGCCGCGACGATCACGACGAGGCGGGTGGCGTTCACGCGGATGCCGAGCGCGGAGGCGGTGTCGTCGCCGAGCTGCGTGGCGGAGAGATCGCGCGAGCGCGAGAGCAGGACGGGAGTGAGGACGACGACCGCGGCGAGGACCGGCACGACCTCGCTCCAGCTCGCGCCGTTGAGGCTCCCGGTGAGCCAGCGGGACGCCTCCTGCAGGTCCCACGCGGCGGCCTGCGAGAGCACGTAGGCGGTGAGGGAGTCGAGCATCGCGGCGACCCCGATGCCGATCAGGATCAGCCGGGTGCCGGCGACTCCGCTGCGGTAGGACAGGGCGTAGACGAGCAGGGCGACCACGAGTCCAGAGACGATCGCGAGGGCCGAGACCTGCGCGGCCCCGAGCGAGAGCGTCACGATCGCGAAGGCCGCGGCGGCGCTCGCCCCGGCGCTGATCCCGATGATGTCGGGGCTGGCGAGCGGGTTGCGGAGCATGGTCTGGAAGCTCACTCCGCCGAGCCCGAAGCACAGGCCCACCAGCAGGGCGAGGACGGCGCGCGGGAGGCGGAGGCGCCCGACGGTGAAGCTCGCGCCCGGCACCTGCTCGCCGAGGATCACGCGCAGCACCTCGTCGGGCGAGTAGACGGTCTGGCCGACCAGCAGGGAGACGGCGAGGACGGCCGCGATCAGGACAGCGAGCACGGCGACGACGACCCGGCGGCGGGCCCCGCGGCGGCGGCGGCCGGCCGCGACGGCGCGGGCGGTGGCGGAGGGCGCCTCGAGCAGCGCGGTCACAGCTCGCGCACCTTCTGGCGGCGGACGATCGCGATGAACACCGGGGCTCCGACCAGCGCGGTGACGATGCCCACGTCGATCTCGCTCGGGCGCGCGACGACGCGGCCGACGATGTCCGCCGCGATCAGGAGCACGGCGCCGGTCACCGCCGAGAACGGCAGCAGCCAGCGGTGGTCCACGCCGACGAGGAGGCGGCAGGCGTGCGGGACGACCAGGCCGACGAAGCCGATGGGCCCGGTGACCGCGGTCGTCGCTCCGCAGAGCACGACCGCGCCCAGGGCGGCCCCGCCGCGCGCGAGGGCGACCCGCTCCCCCAGGCCCGCGGCGAGCTCGTCGCCGAGCGCGAGGGTGTTGAGGCTCTTGGCCGAGAGAACGCAGAGGACGAGGCCGGCCAGGAGGAAGGGGAGCACCTGCGCGATGCTCGCGGACGTGGCGCCGCCCACTCCGCCGATCTGCCAGGAGCGGATGCCGCCCGCGATGTCGGCGCGCGGCAGGACGATCGCGCTGATGACCGAGACGAGCGCGGCCGAGGTGGCGGCGCCGGCCAGGGCGAGCTTGAGCGGAGTCGCGCCGCCGCGCCCGAGCGAACCGACCGTGTAGACGAAGACCGCGGCGACCGCGGCCCCGCCGATCGCGACCCAGACGTAGGCGGCGGAGCTCGTCAGCCCGAAGAAGACGATGCCCGTCACGACCGCGAGCGAGGCTCCGGTGTTCACCCCGAGGATGCCGGGGTCGGCCAGCGGATTGCGGGTCACCCCCTGCATCAGCACGCCGGCGACGCCGAGGGCCGCGCCCGCGATCGCGGCGAGCACGGTGCGCGGGATGCGCTTGGCGACCGCGGCCTGCGCGAATCCGTCCGTGGACCCGCCGAACGCGGCGACCACGTCGCTCCACGCCACCTCCCGCGACCCCACCAGCACCGAGACCACGGCGGCGGCGAGCAGCACGGCCACGGCCGCGACCAGCCAGAGGGCGCGCAGCCGCCTCGGGCGGCGCACGGCGGCGACGCCCGAGGCGGCGGGAGGAGCGGCGAGGGTCACGCGGGTCGGGTCCCGGCTCAGGCGGCCGGAGTGCTCTGCGCGGCCTTGGCGGCGGCCTCGTCGAGCAGGTCCAGGTAGTCGTCGAGGACCCACGAGATCGAGAGCGGCGTCGGGTTGGCGGCGGTGCCGAGCGGGGTGGAGGGCAGGCGCACGATGGCGTCGTCGGCGACCGCGGGGATCTGCGAGAGCAGCGGGTCGGCCTTGAGGGTGCTCACGAGCTCGTCGTCGCCGTAGGTGACGATCACGTCGACGTCGCTGAAGGCGTCGGCCTGCTCGGCGCTCTGCGTGAGCGAGAACTTGTCGGTCGCGGCGGAGGCGGTGGCGATGCTGCCCGGGGTGGCCATGCCGAGATCCTCGAAGAACGCGGGGCGGGTGTCGTGCGAGGTGTAGAAGCTGACCTGGCTGAGGTCCGTCGGGTCGACGTGGGTGAGGAACATCGCCGAGGTGCCGGCCAGCTGCGGGTGCGCGGCGACCTTCTCCTCGATCTCGCCCTCGAGCTCGGTGATCAGGGCGGCGCCCTCGTCGGCCCTGCCCATCGCCTCGCTGTTCAGCGTGATCATGTCGCGCCAGGAGGTGCCCCAGGCGGTCTCGGGGTAGGCGACGACGGGGGCGATCTCGCTCAGGGTGTCGTAGTCCTCCTGCGTGAGGCCGGAGTAGGCGGCGAGGATGACGTCCGGGTCGGTGTCCGAGACGGCCTCGAAGTCGATGCCGTCGGTCTCATCGAAGAGGACGGGGGTCTCGGCGCCGAGCTCGTCGAGCTTCTCGCTCACCCAGGGGAGGAGCCCGTCGCCGTCGTCGTCGCCGAAGTTGGCGGCGGCCATGCCCACGGGGACCACGCCCAGCGCGAGCGGGACCTCGTGGTTGGCCCAGTTGACGGTCGCCACGCGCTCGGGCGCCGACTCGATGGTGGTGGTGCCGAGAGCGTGCTCGATCGTGATCGGCGTGAAGCCGCTGTCTGCGGCGGCGTCGTCTCCGGCGGCCGAGCCGCTGCAGCCGGCGAGGCCGATCGTCAGCGCGGTGGCGGCGAGCAGGGCGAGGGGCGTGGTGGCGCGGAGCATGGGTCCCTTTCGAGAGGCTGTGCGGGAGGCGGCGCAGGGTCCGAGTGGACCGGCACTAAGGACAGCCTAACCAAAGAATGTGCGTGCTCTCAGCCCCGATTCCTCGCCTCCCGAGGTCGGAGGCGCCCCGAGGTGCCGCTCGCGGAGCCCGGAGGCGGCCCCGCCACGGCCGCGGACGTCACGCCGTCGCGAGCCTCTCGACGGTGCGCAGGTTCCGGGTCGTCGTGGTGGAGCGGTAGGCGGATCGGGCGAGGATCCGTGCGACCGGCGTGTCCGTCGAGGAGCCGCGCGGGCAGCGCCAGTAGAGGACACCGGCGCCCCGGGCGACGAGCTCGACCGCCGGATCCGGCTCGCCGATCGCGGCCTGCGCGGCGTCGAGCGCCTCCTCGTCCGAGCCGAAGACGACGTACGGATGCGCCTCCTCGTCGATCCGCGGGAACGGGTAGGCGGCGAGCACCGCGGCGAGCGCCTCCTGCGTCACGAGCACGATCCAGGCGTCGTAGCCGAACCGCTCGGCGAGCGCCGCCTCGAGCGCGGGCTTCAGCTCGGCGGCCGGGCGGTCGGAGTCGAAGGCCGCGTTGCCGCTCGCGAGGACCGTCCGCACCCGGTCCACGCCGATCCCGGCGACCGTCTCGGCGAGCTCGGCGCTGCGGACGGTGCGGCCGTTGACGTTCACTCCGCGGAGGAGGGCGAGGAACCGGGTCATGCGGCCGACGGTAGCGTGACGGCATGGCGCGCGGAAGCGGACGACGACGACCCCGGCGGACCCTCGAGGAGGAGATCCTGCGGGCGAGCGAGCGCGGACCCGGGGCGAGGACGCGGGCGGAGACCGTCCCTCCCTCCGGACGCCGGCTGGTGGCGCCGCCCGCCTCGGGCACCCTGCTCCACGTCGACGTGGACGCGCTGGTGGCGCTCGCCGCGCGGGAGGACCTGCTGATCGCGCTGGAGCGGCGGATCGGCGAGCACGCGGTGGCCGCGACTCCGGTGCTCTCGTGGTGGTCGGCGACTCCGTCGGTCCCGGGCGAGGAGGAGGAGCGCCGGCTCGACGCGCTCGTGCTGCGGACGGTGGAGCTCGGGGCGGGGCCGGCCGAGGACGTGGACTCGCGGCTGGGGGAGCTGGCGCACGAGGGCGGTCTGGACGAGCTGGGCGCCGCGCTGGCGCTGCTCGCCCGGATCCCGGATCCGCCGGCGGCGTTCCAGGATCCGGACGGGTTCCTGCGCGTGACGGTCCCGGAGTCGCCGTTCGAGCGGCGGCTCGAGGTCCTCGCGGAGGCGCAGGGCCGGGCGGGCGAGCTGCTGGTTCTGCTGCGCGACTGCGCGTTCACCGCGACCCTGCCGCGGCGGCGCTCGGCGATCGCGGCGATGAGCGGGCGGATCAGGGCGGCCGCGGACCCGGGGCGCCTCGACTCCCGGCGGCTGGACGAGCTCGCGGAGGCGGTGGACGCGGCGCTCGAGAAGCGGTGGACCGTGCTCTGACGGCGGTCCGCGTTACGGGCGCGCCCGTCGCGGTGACCGTTCGCGCACCGGTTCAGCCCCCGCGCACCCCGGGTGAATAGGCTGGACGGATGCCTCTCACCGGTCTCGACCTCCGCCGCTTCCCCGCCGCCCTGAACGACGAGGGCGGTCCCGATGCCGCCACCACCGCGTGGGCCACCGCGATCAACGCGGGCTTCCACGAGAAGGAGTTCACGCCGGAGAAGCTGCGCGACTGGGCCGAGCACATGGTCGCCGACCAGCGCGTGCTCACCGCGGTCGTCGACTCCTCCGCCCCCGAGGGGCTCGACGGCGCGGGCGTGCCGGTCGGCACCTACGCGGCGTTCCCCGGGGCCCTGCAGGTCGGCGGCGGACGCGAGCTGCCGGCGCACCTCGTCTCGCAGGTGACCGTGCGGCCCACGCACCGGCGCCGCGGCATCCTGCGCGCGATGATCACCGAGGACCTGCGCCTGGCGAAGGAGGCCGGCACCCCGGTCGCCGCGCTCACGGCGAGCGAGGCCTCCATCTACCGCCGGTTCGGCTTCGGCCGCTCGGCCTTCACCCGCTCGATCCGCGTCGACACCGGGCCGCGCTTCGGCCTGCAGACCGAGCCCGCCGGCCGCGTCGAGGTGGTCGCGACGAGCTGGCTGCAGCCGCGCATCCCCGCGGTGTTCGCCGCGTTCCAGGCGTCGACCCCCGGCTCGCTGACCCGCCAGTCGCGCTACGAGGCGAACTCCGTCGGCACCGCGTCCGGCGAGACCACGCCCGGCCTCGACGTCCGCTCGGCCGTCCACCTCGACGAGGAGGGGACGCTCGACGGCTTCGTGACCTACCGCGCGGTCGGGCCCGAGGACGACAAGACCCTCGAGATCGTCGACCTCGTCGCCCCCGGCGCCGACGCCTATCTCGCGCTCTGGGGCTACCTCGGCGCGGTCGACCTCGCCTCCGCGGTGACCTGGGACATGGCGCCGGTGGACGATCCGCTGACCTGGGCGCTCCGCGACGCGCGCGTGGTGCAGGTGAGCCACGTGGGCGACCTGATCTGGTTGCGGATCCTCGACGTCGCCGCCGCGTTCTCGGCCCGGCCGTGGACCGCTGACGGCTCGGTCGTGGTCGAGGTGGCCGACGGGCTCGGGCTCGCCGACGGCCGCTACCGCCTCACCGCCTCGGGCGGCTCCGCCACCGTGGAGCGCACCGGGGACGAGGCCGAGCTCGCGCTGGACGTGGCCGACCTGGGCTCGCTGCTGCTGGGCTCGGTGCGGCCGTCGATCCTGGCGAAGGCCGGGCTGGCGCGCGTCACGGGCGAGGCGGGGCGGATGGACCGCCTGTTCGCGCCGATCGCGACGCCGTACTGCATCTCGTTCTTCTAGGGGGCACCGCCCGCTCGGCTGCAGCGCCCGCCCGGAGGCGTCCGGCTCCCGCGCCGCCGCCGTCCCGCGCACCTCAGCCGCCGCGGACTGCCAGCCGCCTCCGGGCGTCCGCGCATCCCGCGTCGGTCATGCTGGAGGACCCGTCCCCGACACCGGCAGGAGTTCCGCGTGGGTGTATCCGTGATCGTCGACGTCATCGTCGTGCTGAGCCTCATCGGCGCGCTCGTCGACGGTCTGCGGCGCGGCCTGCTCCGGACCCTCGGCGGTCTCGCCGGGATCGTCGCGGGCGCGATCGGCGCCTCGTTCGCCGTGCCCGCCGTCTCGTCGTGGACGGCCGGCAGCGAGTGGCGCCTGCTCGCCGTGATCGGCACCGCCGTGCTGCTGCTGGGCGTCGGCTACGCGATCGGAGCGACGCTCGGCGCGGTCATCGGCCGCGGAGCCGACCGCGTGAAGCTCGGCCTGCTCGACCGGCTCGCGGGCGGCGTCGCCGGCGTCGCGATCTCCGGCCTGGTCTGGATCGCCGTCACCTCGGCCGTCTCCCTCCTCGGCGTCCCCCTCGTCACGACCTCGGTCGCCGGATCGACGGTCATCCGCACGATCGACGACCTCACCCCCTCCCCCGTCCGCGCCTTCCTCGCCCAGCTGCAGTCGACCGTGGTCGACGAGGGCACGTCGTGGGTCGTCGAGGCGCTCGACGCTCCCACCCAGGCGCCCGCGATCCCGGAAGTCTCGACCGACGACCCGGAGGTCGCCGCCGCCACCCGCTCGGTCGTGCGCGTCTCCGGCACGGCCTGGGCCTGTGACGTCGGAGTGACGGGCAGCGGCTTCGTCGTCTCGGACGACCGCGTGATCACCAACGCGCACGTGGTCGGCGGAGTCTCGCAGCCGGTCGTCGAGGCGCCGGGCGAGGCCCCGCGCACCGGCCGGGTCGTCTACCTGGACCCGGCCGCCGACCTCGCCGTGATCGCCGTCGACGGGCTCGACGCCTCTCCGCTCCCGCTCGACGACGCCGTCGCCGCCGGGGACGACGCGGTGGTCGCGGGCTACCCCTTCGGCGGCCCGCTGACCCTCGGCTCGGCCGAGATCTCCTCCGACGCCACGGTCTCGCTGATGGTCGACGGAGCACCGACCTCACGGGAGGTGCTGACCCTCGCCGCCGTCGTCAATCAGGGCAACTCGGGCGGCCCGCTGCTCTCTCTCGAGGGCACCGTGTCGGGCGTCGTCTTCGGCAAGGCCGCCTCCGTCGACAACGTCGGCTACGCCATCCCGCTCTCGGTCCTCACTCCCGTGGTCGAGCAGGCCGCCTCGCTGACGGACGCCGTGGATCCGGGGGCCTGCCGCTCGAAGTGAGCGGTCACGGCAGCGGTCCGTCGACCAGCACGAGGGTGAGGTCGTCGAGCCGCACCGTCTCGGGCCGCGCCGTCTCGAGGTAGGCGGACACGCGCGGATCGACGGGGAAGCGCGCCGACCGCTCGATCGCGATGGCGACGATCCCGGCGGACGACGGATCGGTCGTCACCCGGTCGCCGATGTAGGGCACGTAGACGCCCGAGGACATGCCCTGCGCGAGGACCAGGCCGCCGTCGAGGCCGCGCTCGCGCAGCACGTCGGCCACCCGCGCGATCCCGGTCGGCCGCTCCTGGGCGATCCCCGCCGTGGTGGCGATCGCGATCACGAGGGAGGCGGCCAGCAGCACCGCGCCGGCGCCGCGGGCGAGGGGTGCGGGCAGCACGATCCCGCCGCGCAGCGCCTCCGCGATGCCGATGCCCGCCAGCGCGCAGAGGAGCCACGCCCACGCCGCGTAGTAGTGCGGCAGCGCGACCGAGCTGATCGCCAGGTGGAACACGAGGAGGAGCAGCGTCGCGGCGCCCAGGTAGAGCACCAGCGCGCGGCGCCGCGGAGCGAGCAGGGCCAGCAGGGTCCCGAGGAGCAGCACGGCGAGCGCCGCCGGCCCGATGCCGACGAGCATGAACCAGAGGTTCGCCCACCACGGAGGGAAGACGTACGCGGTCCCGGCGACCTCGATCAGATGGCCGTCGGCGTTGTGCTCGGACTGGAACTCGAGCAGGTACCGGACCGCCTCGACCGGGTGCACCGGCAGGTAGGCGAGCACCCCGGTGACGACGAACGCGACGGAGAGGGCGAGGCCGCCCCGCAGAGCCCGGGCCCTGCTCCCCGACCACAGCAGCGGCAGCAGGAGCACGGGCGCGAGGACCGCGGTGGTCAGCTTCGAGGTGACCGACAGCGCCAGCAGCGCACCGGCCAGTGCGATCAGCCAGCCGCTCCGCCTACCCGGCGAGGCGCGCGACCAGGTCCACGCCGCCGCCATCGCCGCGACGGCGAAGAGCACCATGAACGGCTCCAGGAGCGCGAGGCGGTCGATCCGGGTGCCGGCGCCCACGGCGGTGCGCGGGAGGAGGAGGAACAGGCCGGCCGGGACGAGCGCGAGCGTCGGGCCGAGCTCGCGCCGGAACCAGAGCCAGAGCGCCACCCCGGTGAGGAACGCGGCCGCGCCGGCGGCGATCCTGCCCGCGAGCAGCCCCTCGCCGAGCAGCACCTGCGCGAGCCCGATCAGGTACTTCGCCGTCGGCGGATGCTCGAGGTTCGCGCTCACGTCGCCGTGCAGGTAGTCCCACCCCGCGGCGAGGTACACGGGCTCGTCCGACGAGATGTTCGCCGCTCCGAGGTTCCCGAAGCACTGGTAGAGCCCCCACAGCACGGTCCCGATCAGAGCCGCCCGCTTCACCCGCCCGATCCTAGGCGCCGGTGCCCGCACCGCTCCACCGGAGGGCCCGGGCCGCGGCGACCGCGGCGGGTAGGATCGACGCGCATCCCGTCCCCCTCCCCTGGAGCCTCCAGCACATGGCAGACAGCCGCACCGCCGTTCCCGACACCACTGCGAACGCGGAGGCGACGCCCGAGCGGGAGCAGCCCTACGCGGCCCTCGGACTCAAGCCCGACGAGTACGCGGGCATCCGCGAGATCCTCGGCCGCCGCCCCACGAGCGGCGAGCTCGCGATGTACTCGGTGATGTGGAGCGAGCACTGCTCCTACAAGTCGTCGAAGATGTACCTCCGCCAGTTCGGGCAGAAGGTCTCCCCCGCCATGAAGAAGAACCTCATGGTCGGCATGGGCGAGAACGCCGGAGTGGTCGACGTCGGCGAGGGCTGGGCCGTCACCTTCAAGATCGAGAGCCACAACCACCCGAGCTACATCGAGCCCTTCCAGGGTGCGGCGACGGGGGTCGGCGGCATCGTCCGCGACATCATCTCGATGGGCGCCCGGCCGGTCGCGGTCATGGACGCGCTGCGCTTCGGGGCGATCGACGACCCCGACACCGCGCGCGTGGTGCACGGCGTCGTGGCCGGCATCTCCTTCTACGGCAACTGCCTCGGCCTGCCGAACATCGGCGGCGAGACCTACTTCGACTCGGTCTACCAGGGCAACCCGCTCGTCAACGCGCTGGGCGTCGGCGTCCTCCGCCACGAGGACCTGCACCTCGCGAACGCCCGCGGCGTCGGCAACAAGGTCGTGCTGTTCGGGGCGCGCACCGGAGGCGACGGCATCGGCGGCGCGTCGATCCTCGCCTCCGACACCTTCGCCGACGGCGGACCGACCAAGCGCCCCGCGGTGCAGGTCGGCGACCCGTTCGCCGAGAAGGTGCTCATCGAGTGCTGCCTCGAGCTGTTCCGCAAGGACCTCGTCGAGGGCATCCAGGACCTGGGCGCCGCGGGCATCTCGTGCGCCACGTCGGAGCTGGCCTCCAACGGCGACGGCGGCATGTTCATCGAGCTCGACTCGGTGCTGCTGCGCGACCCGTCGCTCACGGCGGAGGAGATCCTCATGTCGGAGTCGCAGGAGCGGATGATGGCCGTCGTCACGCCCGAGAAGCTCGACGCGTTCCTCGAGGTCGTCGGCAAGTGGGACGTCGAGACCAGCGTGCTCGGCGAGGTCACCGACTCCGGCCGCCTCATCATCAACTGGCACGGCGAGGAGATCGTCAACGTCGACCCGCGCACCGTCGCGGTCGACGGCCCGGTCTACGAGCGCCCGATCGAGTACCCCTCCTGGCTCGACGCGCTGCAGGCCGACTCCTCCTCCCGCCTGCCCCGCTCGACCGGCGGCGACGCGCTGCGAGCCGAGACCCTGGCGCTGCTGGGCTCGGCGAACCTCGCCGACAAGAGCTGGATCACCTCGCAGTACGACCGCTACGTGCTCGGCAACACCGCGCTCAGCTACCCCGACGACGGCGGCATGGTCCGCGTCGACGAGGAGTCGGGCCTCGGCTTCGCGGTCGCGACCGACGCGAACGGGCGCTGGTGCCAGCTCGACCCGGCGCAGGGCGCCCGCCTGGCGCTGGCCGAGGCGTTCCGCAACGTCGCCGTCACTGGAGCGACCCCGGTCGCCGTCTCGGACTGCCTCAACTTCGGCAGCCCCGAGAACCCCGAGGTGATGTGGCAGTTCCGCGAGGCCGTGGGCGCGCTCGCCGACGCCTGCCTCGAGCTCGAGATCCCCGTCACCGGCGGCAACGTCTCGTTCTACAACCAGACCGGCGACGTGCCGATCTTCCCGACCCCGGTCGTCGGCGTCCTCGGCGTGATCGACGACGTCGCGCGCCGCATCCCCTCCGGCTGGCAGGACGAGGGCGACAACCTCTACCTCCTCGGCACCACCCGCGACGAGCTCGACGGCTCCGCGTGGGCCGGCACCATCCACGACCACCTCGGCGGGCTGCCCCCGCAGCTCGACCTGGCCGCCGAGCGCGCGCTGGCCGAGCTGATCTCGGCGGGCGCGAAGGAGTCGCTCATCGCCTCCGCCCACGACCTCGCCGACGGCGGGCTCGTGGTGGCGCTGGCCGAGTCGGCGCTGCGCTTCGGCGTCGGGGCGCGCATCTGGCTCGACGAGCTGATGGAGCGCGACGGCGTCGACGCGACGGCCGCGCTGTTCTCGGAGTCGACCGGCCGCGTGCTCGTGTCGGTGCCGCGCGAGGACGACGTGAAGTTCCGCGGGCTCTGCGAGGGCCGGGGCTACCCGGTGCTGCGCATCGGCGTGACCGACGCGGCGACCCCCGCGGTCGAGGTGCAGGGTCTCTTCACGCTGCCGCTGGACGAGCTGCGCTCGGTGAACGGCGCTGTACTGCCGCGCCACTTCGGCTGAGCCTCCGGGCGATCCGAGTCCGCAGGAGTCGCGGTGGTCGAGCTGGACCACCGCGACTTCTGCGGTACCGGCTCCGCTCCGGAGTTACGTGATTACGGAATCTTTGCAATAGTGGAGGCATGACCTCCTCCCGAGACCTCGCCGGCGAGGTCGACGAGCTCCGAGCGCGGCTGGACCGCCTCGAGCGCGCCGACACCCCCGCCGCGCCCGCCGCCGACGATCCGCTCTGGGCCCTGACCGCTCTCCGCGAGCGCCTGCCCTCTCCCGGCGGAGTCGTCTTCGCCGGCTCGGTCGCCACTCCGGCCGGCCCCGTCGAGTGGCAGTACGGCCTCAGCACCGACGCGTTCTTCGAGCGCGACTGGGGAGCGAGCCCTGGGCCGACCGCGCTCGCCGCGCTGGGCAGCCCCGTGCGCCTGCGGTTCCTGCAGGCGGTGGCCGGCGGAGTCGAGACCGTCGCGCAGCTCGCCGAGAGCGAGGGCGCGGGTACCACCGGACAGATCTACCACCACGTCAACCAGCTGGTCGCCGCCGGCTGGCTGGAGGCGCGCGGCCGCGGCCGCTACGGCGTTCCGCCGGAGCGGCTCGTCCCCCTGCTCGTGATCCTGCTCGCCTCCGGAGGACCCCGATGACCCGCCGCCGCCTCGCCCTCGCCGCCGCCTCCGCCGCGGCCGTCGTCCTGCTCGGCGGAGTGCTGCTCCGCCCCTCCGCTCCCACCCTCTCGACCGAGGCGACGGGCGACGCCGAGATCGCCGAGTGGCTCCGGACCGACGTCGGAGACGGGGCGCGGAACCACCTCGTCGCCGCCGTGATCACGCCCGACGGCGTGCGCTACGGCGGACTCGGAGCCGACGAGCGGACCGAGGTCGAGATCGGATCGGTCACCAAGACGATGACCGCGCTCCTCCTCGCCCGGAGCGTCGCCGACGGGACCGTCGGGCTCGAGGACCCCGCCGCCGAGCACGCCGACGTCGGCGGCTTCACCGGGACGCTCGAGGAGCTGGCGACCCACCGCTCCGGCCTGCCGCGCCTCCCCACCGGTGTCGGCGACCTCGCCTCGACGCTGTTCGCCCAGCTGCGCGGCACGGACCCCTACGCGGGCTGGTCGGCCGACGACGTCCTCCGGCAGGCCGCCGAGGCGGACCAGGGCGAGCACGTGCACGCCTACTCGAACCTCGGTGCGGCGGTGCTGGGCCAGACGCTCGCCCGCGCCGAGGGCCGCGACTACGCCGACCTCCTCCGCGAGCGCGTCCTCGATCCGCTCGGGATGACCGCGACCTCCGTCCCGGAGACCGCTGACGCCCTCCCCGCCGACGCGCCGACCGGCTTCTCGGCGAGCGGGCGGTCCGTCGACGCGTGGACGATGGCGGGCTACGCGCCGGCGGGCGGCGTCCGCTCCACGGCGGCGGACATGGCCCGCTACGCGCAGGCCCTCCTCACCGACGACCCCGCGCTGGGCGTGCCCGCCGCGAGCGTCCTGGATCCCCGGTTCGACGCCGACGGGGCGCGGATCGGCCTCGGCTGGTTCACCTCGGAGTCGGAGGACGGCGGATCCGTCACCTGGCACAACGGAGGGACCTCCGGCTACTCGACGATGCTCGCGATGGACCGGGAGCGCGGCGTTGCCGTGTTCGTCAACGGGGACACGGCGAGCTCGGTCGACGAGCTCGGCCTGCGCCTGCTGGAGCGCGCCGGGGAGGAGTCGTGATGATCGCTTCGATCCTCGTCCTGCTCGTCGTCGCGTTCACCGTCGGCCGCTTCGCCCTGGGGAGCATCCCCCGGCGCCGGGCGGCCGGGCTCCTCGACCGCGACCGCGTCCGGACGCTCGCCCGTGGCGTCGAGGCCGTCGCCGTGCTGCTGCTCGGGCGGGCGCTCGTCGACTGGTCGGCGCTGACGCTGCTCCCCTGGGCCGCGCTGGTGGCTCTCACCGCGGCCGGGGCGGCCGGCGCCGTGCTGCGCTGGGGCGGGCTGCCGTGGTTCGAGGACCCGGCGCGCCGCCGCTCGCGGACGACCGGGCTCGCGGCGACCGTCGCCGTGTCGGCGGTCCTGATCGGCGTCCTGGGCTGAGCGCCGCGCACGTGCCGTCGGATCCGCGCCTTCCGCGGTGGTCGCGTGCTGCTGCGAGGCGGGAGGAGTGGCGGCGGCGGAAGCGGCGTCAGCCGGTCTGCGCGGGGAGGTCGTCGGGCTCGGCGTTGTCGAGGACGCGGCCGTTCTGGTCGCCGACGCTCAGGACGGTCGCCGGGCGGAGGTTGAGGGTGTCGCCGCCGTAGAGGCTGTCGATGTCGACGCCGTCGCGGCGCACCGAGTTCAGCGCGGAGAGGTAGTCGGAGCTGATGCAGAACCGGTCCGCGATCCGCTCGCTGATGTCGCCCGCTGCCACCAGGTAGGAGGCCGGGGCGCCGTCGGAGGCGGTGCTCGCCGTCCCGGTCGCGCCGACGCGGGTGCCGCGGTCGCGCACGCGCTCGAGGTCGACGCCGTCGAGCGTCCCCTCGTCGAGCGCCTGGACGACGCACTCGCCCGAGACGTCCTCGACGGGTGCGGGAGTGGTCGAGACGCTCGGCACCGGCCGCGGCGTGGACTCGGCTCCGGCGGCGGGCGGTGCGGTGGAGGCGGTCGGCTCGGCGGGTGGGGCGGCGGGGCTCGTCGCCTCCGCCGTGCAGCCGGCGAGCAGGACCACGGCGGAGAGGGCGATCACGAGGCGCTGCGTCGTCCGGACCATTCCGCGACTCTAACCCGGCACCCGGGCGGCCGGGCGCCACCGCGCCCAGCGGGCTGCGGGCGATCCGGTCGAGGCCGCTGGACCCGGCCGACGCGCAGGCCCGAGGCGGGGCGCGGGGTGGCCCCTGGACGGCGCGCCCCCGATTGACCTCCCCCGTCGATCGCACCCATGCCGAGCACCTGTTGGACACGCGGCCCGAACCGGAGTCGACTGGGACCATGCAGTACACGCACCTCGGCCGCACCGGCCTGTCCGTCTCCCGCACCGTCCTCGGCACCATGAACTTCGGCATGCAGACCGAGGAGTCCGACTCGTTCGCGATCATGGACCGCGCGCACGAGCTCGGCGTCAACTTCTTCGACACGGCCAACGTGTACGGAGGCGAGGCCGGCCGCGGTGCCACCGAGGAGATCGTGGGCCGCTGGTTCGCGCAGGGCGGCGAGCGCCGCGAGCGCACCGTCCTCGCGACCAAGGTCTTCGGCGACATGGGCGAGTTCGCCGCTCCCGGAGCCGAGCGCGGCCGCGACTCCTGGCCCAACGGCGGCCGCCTCTCGGCGCTCACCCTGCGCCGCGCGCTCGACGAGAGCCTCCGCCGCCTGCAGACGGACCACATCGACCTCTACCAGTTCCACCACGTCGACCGGACGACGCCCTGGGACGAGATCTGGCAGGCGATGGAGGTCGCCGTCCAGCAGGGCAAGGTCCTCTACGTCGGCTCCAGCAACTTCGCCGGCTGGCACCTCGCCCAGGCGCAGGAGGCGGCGCGCGCCCGCCGCTTCACCGGCCTCGCCTCCGAGCAGTCGATCTACAACCTGCTCGTCCGCGACGTCGAGCGCGAGGTCCTGCCCGCCGCGCTGCACTACGGGCTCGGCGTCATCCCCTGGTCGCCGCTGCAGGGCGGACTGCTGGGCGGCGTGCTCGAGAAGACCGCGGAGGGCGGGCGCCGCTCCTCCGAGCGCACCCTCGCCGCGATCGAGGAGCACCGCCCCGCCCTGGAGCAGTGGGAGGCGTTCGCCCGCGAGCGCGGCGAGGCGCCCGGCGAGCTGGCGCTGGCGTGGCTCCTCCACCAGCCCGCCGTCACCGGTCCGATCACCGGGCCGCGGACGCTCGAGCAGCTCGAGAGCGCCGTCGCCGCCGTCGACATCACCCTCGACTCGGAGGCCCTCGCGCGCCTCGACGAGATCTTCCCCGGCCACCGGACCGCCCCCGAGGACTACGCCTGGTGACCACCCACCCCACTGCGAAGGAGCATTCATGAAGCAGCGCACTCTCGGCGACGTCCAGGTCGGCGCGATCGGACTCGGCGGCATGCCGATGTCGATCGAGGGCCGCCCGGACCGCGAGCGCTCGATCGCCACGATCCACGCCGCCCTCGACGCCGGCGTGACCCTGATCGACACGGCCGACGCCTACCACCTCGCCACCCAGGACGACCTCGGCCACAACGAGCTGCTGATCGCGGAGGCGCTGCGCAGCTACGGCGGCGACACCTCCGCCGTGCTCGTCGCCACCAAGGGCGGCCACCTGCGCCGCGAGCCCGGCCCCTGGGACCAGGACGGCCGCCCCGAGTACCTCAAGGAGGCGGCTCGCGCGTCCGCGAAGCGCCTCGGCGTCGACGCCATCGGCCTCTACCAGTACCACCGGCCCGACCCGGCGGTCCCCTACGCCGACTCGATCGGAGCGCTGGCCGAGCTGCTCGACGAGGGCGTCGTCCTCCGCGCGGGCATCTCGAACGCCGACCCGGACCAGATCCGCGAGGCGCACGGCATCCTCGGCGAGCGCCTGGTCTCGGTGCAGAACCAGTTCTCGCCGTCGTTCCGCTCCAGCGAGCCGGAGCTCGAGCTCTGCGCCGAGCTGGGACTGGCGTTCCTGCCGTGGAGCCCGCTCGGCGGCATCTCCTCGGCGGGCGAGCTCGGCTCGCGCTACTCCGCGTTCGCGGCGGTCGCCGAGGCCCGCGGCGTGACGCCGCAGGTCGTCTGCCTCGCCTGGGAGCTGGCGAAGGCCCCGGTCGTGCTGCCGATCCCGGGCGCCTCCCGCCCCGAGAGCATCCGCGACTCCGCCACGGCGGCCGACCTGGAGCTCACGGCCGAGGAGCTGGCGTCGCTCGACTGAGCCCGTTCATGACGGAGGAGGGATCCGGTCGAGGCACCGGTCCGACGCGGATCGCGGGATCTCGGCGCTGGTCCCTCCTCCGTCGCGAGCACGATCCCGCTCAGACCGCGTCCTGCAGCGGCTGCGGGAGGGCCGAGACGAACGCGCGGGCCGCGGCGCTCGGCCGCTCCGGCACCGCCACCATCGTCCGCCACACCAGGAGCGGATCGGCGAGCGCCACCGCCCGCAGCCCGGCCGGGCGCTTCTCGGCGAAGTGCGCCGGCACGACCGCGATCCCCATGCCGTACTCGACCAGGTCGAGCAGCGTGTGCACGTCGTTCACCTCGAGCTCGACCTCGAACGCGAGGCCGTGCGCCGCGAACGCCCGCGCCGCGAGGTGACTCGCCGCCCAGTGCTCCTGCAGCCCCACGATCGTCTCGCCCGCCAGGTCCGGGATGCGGCAGCCGATGCGGCTCGCGAGCGGGTGACCCGGGCGCACGAGCACCGCGAAGCCCTCGCTCGCCAGCGGCATCGTCCGCACGCCGCCCGGCACGGCTCCGATGTCGGCGACCAGCGCCAGGTCGAGGCGGCCGGCGGCGACGGAGTCGAGCAGCGTGCCGGACCCCTCGTGGATCAGCCGGAGCGCGACTCCCGGGTGCTGCTCGCGGAAGGTCGCGAGCTCGCGCGGCAGATGCACGCCGCCGAGGCACTCCTCCGTGCCGACCGCGAGGCTCCCGCGGAGCACCCCCTGCACGGCGAGAACCGCGTCGCGGGCGGCGAGCGCGCTGGCGACCGATCGCTCCGACTCCGCGAGCATCGCCCGACCGGCCGGCGTCAGCTCGACCCGGCGCGTGCTGCGGGTGAAGAGGGGGCTGCCCAGCTCGCTCTCGAGCGCGCGGATCGACGCCGAGAGGCCCGACTGCGAGATCTGCAGGGCGCTCGCGGCGCGGGTGAAGTGCTGCTCCTTCGCGACGGCGAGGAAGTGTTCGAGCTGACGCAGTTCCATGGGTCCATCCTCGTCGCGCGGGCGGAGGAGCGGGGACCGGACCAGACACTCTCCAGCGGCCGCTCGGCCTGCCTGTGCGGAGCCGGCCGTCGGGTACGGCGGCGGCCGTCGCGAGAGCCGGCCCGGCTCAGGCGTCGGCGGACGAGATCGCGAGGACGATCGCCGTCAGCGTCGCCCGGAGGCGCTCGAGCGACTCGGGCTCCGACTCGTCCTCGAGGATCGACTGCTTCACCGCGTCGTCGTAGCCCGCCACCAGCAGGCGCACGGCGGTCGTCGGCTCGAGGGAGAACTCGCGGCGCACCTGGCGCAGCGCCCCGTGCACGATCTGCACGAGCGAGGCGTCGAAGCCGGCGCGGAAGTCGCGGTACTGCGGAGCGATCCGCGGGTCGCGCAGCGCGAGCAGCTCGAACTCCGACTCGACCACGCACCAGCGGCGGTTGTCGGTGGCAGGACCCTGGAGGAAGTCGAGGATGACCACGGCCAGCGTCTCCGCCGTCAGCGGCTCGTCGACCGAGACGACGCGCGGGATCGTGCGGTCCATCTGCTCGACGAGGGCCGTCACCCGGGCGCCGTTCTCCCGCTCCATGAGCGCGAAGAACAGCTCCTCCTTGCTGGAGAAGTTGGAGTAGAAGGCGCCGCGCGAGAACCCGGCGCGCTCGCAGATCTGCTCGACGGACGCGCTGTGCACGCCGGTCTCGGCGAAGACGTCGTAGGCCGCGTCGAGCAGGCGCTCGCGGGTGCGGCCGCGGCGGGAGGTCTCGGGAGGGGTGGAGTCGATCGCCGTCATCACCAGCCTCCTGCCCGCCCTGTCAACACCTTCGACGCCGTTCACCCTATCCGATACATTCACGTATCGAATACGGTCCTGTATCGGATACGCTCGTGTATCGGAGCCCGGCTCCGCCCTGGTACAGAGACGTATCGCCATCCTCCCCACCCATCGTCAGGAGACCGCGTGTCGTCGCTGCTCTACCGTCTCGGTCGTCGCGTGTACCGCGCCCACCGCCTCGTCGCCGTCCTGTGGCTGCTGATCGTGGTGGCGGGCGGAGGAGGAGCGCTGCTGCTCAACCAGGGCACCGACAACACGTTCTCCATCCCGGGCACGCAGTCGCAGACCGCCCTGGACCAGCTCGAGCGCACCTTCCCCCAGGTCAGCGGCACGTCCGCGCGGTACGTGGTCGTCGCGCCCGACGGAGGCAGCGTCCAGGACGCCGACGTGAAGGGCCCCGTCAGTGACGCGGTCGCCGCGCTCGGCGACGTCGACGAGGTCGCGGCCGTCACGGACCCCTACTCCGACAGCGTCTCCGGCACGATCTCCGACGCCGGGAACGCCCTCGTCATCACCGCGCAGATGGACGGCTCCGCCACCACCACGAGCCCCGAGAGCCGCGACGCGCTGAAGGCCGAGGCGACGACCCTCCAGGACGCGCTGCCCGCCGGCTCCGTGGTCTCGCTCGGCGGCGACCTCTTCGCCCAGAACCTCCCCGGCGTGACCATCACGGAGGCGATCGGCCTCGTGGTCGCCCTCGTCGTCCTCGTGCTCACCTTCGGCTCGTTCCTGGCCGCCGGCATGCCGCTGGTCACCGCGCTGCTCGGCGTCGCCCTCTCGATGTCGGCCATCTTCATCGCCACCCGCTTCGCCTCGATCTCCTCGACCACGCCGCTCCTGGCGCTGATGCTGGGCCTGGCGGTCGGCATCGACTACGCCCTCTTCATCATCAGCCGCCACCAGGACCAGCTGAAGCAGGGCATGGACCCGGAGGAGTCGACCGCGCGGGCGACCGCGACCGCGGGCTCCGCCGTCGTCTTCGCGGGCCTGACCGTGATCATCGCGCTCGTCGGCCTCTCGGTCGCGGGCATCCCGTTCCTCACCACGATGGGCGTCGCAGCGGCGGGCGGAGTCGCGATCGCCGTGGTCATCGCGCTCACCCTGACCCCCGCCCTCCTCGGCTTCGCCGGCGCGCGGCTGCGCCCGAAGGAGCGCCGCGCGAAGAAGAAGGCCGCGAAGGCCGCCGCCGCCGCGGGCACCCACGTCGACACCGAGGCGCACGAGGAGGCGGCGACCGCCTCCCCCGGCGGCCACGTGCACGCCGAGGTCCCGCGCGGGTTCTTCCGCGGCTGGGTCCGGGTCGTCACGCGCTTCCCGATCGTGACGATCATCGCGGTGATCGGCGTGCTCGGCGTCGCGAGCATCCCGGCGCTCAGCCTCCGCCTCGCCCTGCCGGACGCCGGCTACCAGGCCGAGGGCACTCCCGCGCGCACCACCTACGACCTGCTCGCCGAGAACTTCGGCGCCGGCTACAACGGCCCGCTCATCGTCACCGGCACGATCATCGGCTCGACCGATCCGCTCGGCCTGATGGACGACCTCAAGGGCGAGATCGAGAAGCTCGACGGAGTCGCCTCGGTGCCGCTCGCGACGCCCAACGAGACCGCCGACACCGGGATCATCCAGGTGATCCCCGAGGGCGGCCCCGACTCCGAGGCCACCAAGGCGCTGGTCGCCGAGATCCGCGACAAGCACGACTACTTCCAGCAGGAGTACGGCGTCGACCTCGCGGTGACCGGCCAGACCGCGGTCGGGATCGACATCTCGGACACTCTCGCCAAGGCCCTGCTGCCGTTCGGCCTGCTCGTCGTGGGCCTGTCGCTGGTGCTGCTGACGATGGTGTTCCGCTCGCTCTGGGTGCCGATCAAGGCGACGCTGGGCTACCTGCTGTCGGTCGGTGCGTCCTTCGGCGCCGTGGCGGCGGTGTTCGAATGGGGATGGTTCTCGGACGCTCTGCACGTCGACAAGACGGGCCCGATCATCAGCTTCATGCCGATCATCCTGATGGGCGTGCTCTTCGGCCTCGCGATGGACTACGAGGTGTTCCTGGTCTCGCGGATGCGCGAGGACTACGTGCACGGGAGGCCGGCGCGCGCCGCCGTCGAGTCGGGCTTCGTCGGCTCGGCCAAGGTGGTCACGGCCGCCGCGGTCATCATGTTCTCGGTCTTCGCCGCCTTCGTGCCGGAGGGGGACACCAACATCAAGCCGATCGCGCTCGGGCTCGCCGTGGGCGTCTTCGTCGACGCGTTCATCGTGCGGATGACGCTGGTGCCCGCCGTGCTGCACCTGCTCGGCGACCGCGCCTGGCACATGCCGCGCTGGCTCGACCGCATCCTCCCGTCCTTCGACGTCGAGGGCGAGGGCCTCACGAAGGAGCTCGCGCTGGCCGACTGGCCGGAGCCCGGATCCACGGACGTGATAGCGGCCGAGGACCTCCGCCTCGACGGACCCGACGGTCCCGTCTACAGCGGCGTCTCGCTGCGGGTCGCTCCCGGCTCCTCCCTCGTGGTCCACGGGCCGCACCGCTCCGGCCGCACCGCGCTGCTGCTGAGCATCGCCGGTCGGCTCGCCCCCGACTCCGGGCGCCTGAAGGTCGCGGGCCTGGTCGTGCCGATCCGCTCCGCCGCCGTGCGCGGCCGGGTCGGGCTGGTGCGCCTCGCCGGAGCCGCCGACCCCGTCGCCGACGTCCGGTCGGCCCTGGAGTCGGCTCCGCCGATCCTGGTGCTCGACGACCTCGACACGGTCACCGACCCGCAGCTGCGCGGCGCGATCCGGGCCGAGCTCGACGCCGCCCGCGCCGCCGACGACGCGTTCACCGTGGTCGCCTCCTCCGTCGACGCCGAGGCGCTCGACGACCTCCTCCCCTCCGACCGCGGCGTGCTCGCGGTCTCGCCCGCGGCCGAGCGCCGCGCGATCGCAAAGGTCCTCTGACAGATGGCTCTCCTCTCCCTCGAACGCCCCCGCGGCGTCAAGAAGGTGTCCTGGCTGACCCTTCTCGGGATCGTCCTGGTCCCCCTCGTCATCGGCGGCCTCCTGGTGTGGGCGCTGTGGAACCCGACCGAGCGACTCGACACGATCACGGCCGCCGTGGTCAACGAGGACACCCCGGTCGAGATCAACGGGCAGACCGTGCCGCTCGGGCGCCAGCTCGCGGCCGGCCTGGTGACGGGCGGCACCGACTCCGCGAGCTCGGACGCCCCCTCCTCCACCCCCTCGGCGAGCGCGACGCCGTCCGCGAGCACGACCCCGGTGCCCAACGTCTCCGGCTCGGACTCGACGGGCAACTTCACCTGGGTCCTCACGGACAAGGACGACGCCGCCAAGGGCCTCGCCGACGGCAGCTACGCGACCGTCGTGACGATCCCCTCGTCCTTCTCCGCCGCCGCCACCTCGTACTCCGGCGACGCCGCGGAGGCGACGAAGGCGACCATCGACATCGCCACCAGCGAGAAGGCCAAGCTCGTCGACGACGCCATCTCGGCCACCGTGACCAGCACCGCCACGTCGCTGCTCAACACGCAGCTGACCACGGCCTACCTCGAGAACGTCTACGTCGGCTTCAACACCCTCAACGAGCAGATCGGCCAGGCGGCCGAGGGCGCGGGCACGCTCGCCGACGGCGCCGACCAGCTCGGCACCGGCGCCTCCACCCTCGCCGACGGCACCAGCAGCCTCGCCGACGGGATCGACGAGCTCGCCACCGGCGCCTCCTCGCTCTCGGACGGCGTCGGGCAGATCGGCACCGGAGCCTCGTCCCTCGCCGACGGCGTGGGGCAGCTGGGCACCGGAGCCTCCGACCTCTCCGGCGGAGTCGCGCAGCTGGCCACCGGTGCGCGCGGCCTCTCCGGCGGAGTGGGACAGCTCGCGACGGGCGCCCGCGACTCGGCGACCAAGACGACCGCGCTGCAGGGCGGCGCCTCCGACCTGGCCGACGGGCTCGACCAGCTGAGGGAGGGAGTGGTGAGGACCGGCGACGGGACCCAGCAGGTCGCCGCCCTCAGCGCCGGCGCCGCCGCCGCCACTGCGGGGACCTTCGAGGCGCTCAGCGCCGCGCTCGAGGGCTGCGAGACGACGCAGTGCCTCGCCGCGCGCGCCGTCATCGCCTCGGCGGGCGGACCCACCGGCGCGACCACCCTCGCCACGACGACCGCGGGAGCCGTCGCCGGGATCGACGCGGGCATCCGCCTCGGCGGCGACGGGCAGCCCTCGCTGATCGACGCGGTCGGGCAGTCCGCCACCGGCGCGCGCACTCTCTCGGGGGGCATCGGACAGCTGTCCGGCGGCCTGACGCAGCTCGCGGACGGCGCGGACGACGCCGCGGACGGAGCGTCCCAGCTCGCCGACGGCCTCGACACCACGGCGGCCGGGTCCGCGCAGCTCGCGACCGGCGCCACCACCGCCGCGGCCGGCGCCCGCGACCTCGCGACCGGCGCGACCACCGCCGCGGGCGGTGCCGCCGACCTCGCCGCGGGAGCCTCCTCCGCCGCCGACGGAGCCGACCAGCTCGCCGACGGCGCGAGCGGGGTCTCGGACGGCGCCGTGCAGCTCGCCGACGGCACCCGCACGCTCGCGACCGGCCTCGACGCCGCGGTCGCGCAGCTCCCGACCTACACCGAGTCGGAGTCGACGAACCTCGCCGACGTCGTCTCGGACCCGGTCGAGAACGCGAGCAGCGCGACCGACCTGTTCGGAGCCTCCAGCGTCCCGTTCTTCGCGACGATCGCCCTCTGGCTCGGCGCCCTCGCGACGTTCCTGGTGCTCGCGGCGTTCTCGCACCGTGCACTCTCCTCGACCCGCTCCTCCGCGGCGCTCGCCCTCTCCTCCTACGTGCCGGCGCTCGTGATCGGCGTGGTGCAGGGACTCGCGGTCGCGATCGTGATGAGCGGCGTCGCGGGCCTGGAGCCGGGCCGCTGGGTCGGCTTCGCCCTCCTGGCGATGCTCACCGGCGCCTCGTTCGCCGCGGTGAACCAGGGGCTGGTCGCCCTGCTCGGAGGGATCGGCCGCTTCCTCGCGATGGTCGCGGCGGTGATCGCGCTCGGCGCGGGCATCATCTCGACGGTCCCCGGGCTGTTCGACGACGTGCTCGGGTTCCTGCCGCTCTCGGCGGCGCAGAACGCGCTGTCCGGAGTGGTCGAGGGCACCGACGGCACGGCCGGCGCCGTCGTCGGCCTGGTGATCTGGCTGCTGTTCGGGCTGCTGCTCACCGTCGCCGCGATCGCCCGTCGCCGGGTCGTCTCGGTCCGCGCCCTGCACCGCACCGCGGAGGCGTAGGCCGCGCCTCGCGCCACTCCTCCCCCGAACCGGGGACGGGTGGCGCGAGGATCGCGCCACCGACGCGCCTCTCCGGGCGACCGGTCCCGGCCGGGGCTAGCCTGACGCGATGGAGTCGGAACCGATGGCGATCCGGACGCGACGGGTGTACGGCCCGTCGGTCCTGCGACGCCTCCGCGCCCTCCTCCTGCGGCTCCTCGGCGCCGGCCTCGCGGCCGTGCTCATCCCGTTCGCCGTCCTCGCGGACCGCCGCGGCGTCCTCGACGAGTCGGTGCTCGCGCTCGGGCTCCTCGCCCTCACCGTCGTCATCGGACTGGCCTCGGCGGTCTCGCTCTTCGTCGTCTCCCCCACCCGCGTGATGACGACCGAGACGCAGGTCGTGCTGATGCGCGGCCGCCGCCGCCGCGAG
Source organism: Rathayibacter sp. AY1E3 (assembly GCF_002932235.1). Taxonomy (NCBI): domain Bacteria; kingdom Bacillati; phylum Actinomycetota; class Actinomycetes; order Micrococcales; family Microbacteriaceae; genus Rathayibacter; species Rathayibacter sp. AY1E3. The sequence goes on along the minus strand of NZ_PSVN01000019.1, from coordinate 18,868 downwards.
CAGTGGCCCCGCCGGTCGGTCCGCTTCCTCGAGTCCGCCGACGGCGACGGCTTCGTCGCCTGGTGCCGCGGAGACGGAGTCGAGGTCCGCTGCGGCCACTTCCGCCCGGAGGACCTCGCCGCCCTGCTCGCCGACCTCGGCGCCGCCGCCCGCGTCCGCGACGCCCTGCCGCCCGCTCTGGCCGGGCCCGCCTCGGCCGTCCGCTTCCGGCCGCACCGCGCTCCGCTCCAGCGCCGGGCGGTCGCCCTGGTCGTCGTCGCCACGGAGGCGTTCGCCGCCGGCGTCCTGGCCGTCGCCCTCGCGGGATCCCCGTCGGGCGACCGCGCGCAGATCGCGCTGGGGGCGGTCGTCGTGGCGCTCTCCCTCCCGCTCGGGCTGGTCGCCGCGCGGCTGGCGCTGCGGCCCGGGCTGCCGGGCTCGATCGTGGTGTCGGAGTCGGCCATCCAGATCGACGGGCTGATCTTCCCGCTCGAGGCTCTGCGCTCGGTCGTCGCCTCGAGCCCGACGGGGAGCCGGAGCCTCCGCCTGACCCTCACCGAGACGAACGGCCGCATCACGGAGGTCCCCCTCGGGCTGCGGGTGCCGACGCTGCGGCGCGACCAGCTCTTCCCCGACTACCCGCTGCTGCTCGGCGTGCTGCGCGAGCGCACGGCGGGGCTGCTGCGGATCGAGGGCTGAGGCTCAGTCCTCGGCGCCGTCGGCGATGCGCTGGTGGTGGTGGATGACCTCGGCGACGATGAACCCGAGGAACTTCTCGGCGAACGCCGGGTCGAGGTGCGACTCCTCGGCGAGCGCCCGCAGCCGCGCGATCTGGCGCGCCTCGCGCTCGAGGTCCGCGGCGGGCAGCCCGTGCGCGGCCTTCAGCCGGCCGACCTTCTGCGTGAACTTGAAGCGCTCGGCGAGCAGGTGGATCAGCGCCGCGTCGATGTTGTCGATGCTCTGACGGATCTGCACGAGCTCGGCCCGCGCCAGGGACTCCTCGTGCGACGGCTCCTCGTGCGACAGCTCCTCGGTCATGCCCCGACCCTAACGGACCGCCCCCGGACACGACGACGGCCCCTGCCCGGAGTCCGGGAGGGGCCGTCGAGAGGGCCCGGTCAGTCGACCAGGTTGATCTGCACGGGGATGTTGCCGCGGGTGGCGTTGGAGTACGGGCAGAGCTGGTGCGCCGCATCGGCCACCTTCTGCGCGTCCTCGGAGCTCGCCTTCGGCACGTAGACGTCGAGCTCGACCGAGAGGCCGAAGCCGTCGGAGTCGTTCTTCCCGATCGAGACGCTGGCCGAGACGGCCGCGTCGGTCGTGTCGATCTTCAGCTGGCGACCGGCTCCGTGCAGGGCGCTGAGGAAGCAGGCGGAGTAGCCGGCCGCGAACAGCTGCTCGGGGTTGGTCCCCTCGCCGGAGCCGCCGAGCTCCTGCGGGGCGCGGGTGTCGAGGTCGAGACGGTCGTCCTCGGTGCGGACGTGGCCGTCGCGTCCTCCACCGGAGGCGTGGGCGATGGCGGTGTAGAGAGCATCCATCCCCCCATCCCACCACTCGGCCGCCGTGAGTCGGGTGAACGCGGGATGCACGTCCGTGCGTTCTCCCGGGAATCCCCCTCGGGAACGCTCCGGGGAGCGTCAAGCCCCTCCCCCTCGGCGCCCTCCGGGTGTGCGGTGGAGGGACACCGACCCCGACCGGCGCGAGCCGGAGAACGGACACGAGCATGCGAGCACTCACCTGGCAGGGCATCGAGAAGGTCTCGGTCGAGACCGTCCCCGACCCCCGCATCCAGCAGCCGACCGACGCGATCGTCCGGATCACCTCGACCGCGATCTGCGGCTCCGACCTGCACCTCTACCGCCTCCTCGGGCCCTACATCGACCGCGGGGACGTGCTCGGCCACGAGCCCATGGGCGTCGTCGAGGAGGTGGGCTCCGGAGTCACCACCCTGAAGCCCGGCGACCGGGTCGTCGTGCCCTTCACCATCGCCTGCGGCGAGTGCTTCATGTGCCGCCGAGGGCTGCAGTCGCAGTGCGAGACGACGCAGGTCACCGAGTACGGCTCGGGAGCGGCGCTCTTCGGCTACACGAAGATGTACGGCCAGGTCCCCGGCGGGCAGGCCGAGCTGCTCCGCGTGCCGCTGGCCGACTACAACACGATCGTCGTCGGCACGGACCTGCCGGACGAGCGCTACCTCTTCCTCAGCGACATCGTGCCCACCGCCTGGCAGGGCGTGGAGTACGCGCAGGTGCCCGACGGCGGGACCCTGGTCGTCTTCGGACTCGGCCCGGTCGGCCAGTTCGCGGCGCGGATCGGCGCCCACCGCGGCTACCGCGTCCTCGCCGTGGAGCCCGTCGCCGAGCGGCGCGCGATGGCCGAGCGGTACGGCGTGGAGACGTTCGACCTGTCCGACGACATCGCCGCGCAGCTGCGCGACCTCACGGACGGGCGCGGCCCCGACTCCGTCGTCGACGCGGTCGGCATGGAGGCGCACGGCTCGCCTGTCGGCTCGTTCGCGCAGTCGATGGCGGGGCTCCTGCCCGACCCGATCGCCCGCAAGGCGATGGACACGGTCGGCGTCGACCGCCTCGCCGCAGTGCACGCCTCCCTCGACCTGGTGCGCCGCGGCGGCACCGTGTCGCTGAGCGGGGTCTACGGCGGAGAGGCCGACCCGATGCCGCTGAAGTCGATGTTCGACAAGCAGGTGACGGTGCGGATGGGCCAGTGCAACGTGAAGCGCTGGATCGACGACCTGCTGCCGCTGGTGGAGGACTCCTCCGATCCGCTCGGCGTGATGGACCTCGTGACCCACCGGGCGCCGCTCGAGGACGCTCCGGCCCTCTACGAGACCTTCCAGAAGAAGGAGGACGGCTGCATCAAGGTCGTCCTGCACCCCTAGCCGGGGAACAGCGAAGGCGGCGCCCCCCGAGGGGAGCGCCGCCTTCGCGGTACTGCCGAGACCTACTTGAAGACGTCCTTGACGTCCTCGCCGGCCTTCTTGGCCGAGGCCGCGGCCTGGTCCTTCTGGCCTTCGGCCTTCAGGCTGTCGTCGTTCTTGTGGTCGCCCAGGGCTTCCTTCGCCTTGCCGGCGATGTCCTGAGCGGCGTTCTTGATCTTGTCATCGAGCCCCATGGTGGTGCCTCCTTCGCTGATCGTTGGCACGACCGTAGGACCGGGAACTGCCCGCTTCCTGGGAGCGGGAAGGGGCTTGCCCGGGTGCCCGCTGGACTGCGATGATTCGCGCCCTCGACCGGTGCCGGCCGGTCGAGGGCGCGGGATCAGGTCGCCGGGGTGGCGGACTCGGACGGAGCGGACTGCGAGGGCGCGTTCGTGGGCGTCTGCGACGATCCGTCGTCGGCGCTGGTGGGCACCGCGCTCCCCGACTGGTACGGCGTCTGGGCGTCGCCGGTGCAGCCGGCCAGCAGGCCGATCGTCAGGGCGGAGGCGCCGAGCGCCCCGAGGACCCGTGCGGCGCTCACTTGCCCGTCACCGCGTCCTTGACGGCCCCCACTGCCTTCTCGACGATGTTCGGCTTCGGGTCGGTGCCGTAGAGGCGCTCGTCCGGCTGCGTGGGCGGAGGCATCGGGACGTTGCCGCCGGGCTCCGCGACACGGTAGCTGAACTCTCCCTTGCCGTCCGGGGTCGGGCCCGAGGCCCAGCTGCCCTCGGAGGCCGCTGCTCCGTCCGAGAAGTTGATGTACTCGTACGACACGGAGCGCTCCTCCTTCGAGATCGGGAAGTTCGAGGGCACGGGCAGGTCCTCCCGGCCCTCCGCGCGCAGCTCGGCGGCCGCCGCGATCCACTGGTTCTGGTGCATGGTGTCGCGGGCCAGGAGGAACGACAGGAGGTCGCGCACGCCGTGGTCGTCGGTCATGTGGTAGAGCCGGGCGACCTGGAGCCGGCCCTGCATCTCCGCGTTCGCGTTGGCGGTGAAGTCGGCCAGCAGGTTGCCGCTGGCGGTGATGTAGGAGCCCTGCCACGGGTTGCCCATGCTGTCGACGGGGCGCGCGCCGGCGCCGGCCACGATGGCGTGCTGCACGTCGGAGCCGCCGATGACCGCCGCGAGCACGGGGTCCTTCTTCATCGCGTCCTCGGACTGCTCGACCGGGGCCTTCTCGAGCAGCTGGGCGATCATCACGGCGATCATCTCGACGTGGCCGAACTCCTCGGCGCCGATGCCGAAGAGCAGGTCCCGGTACTTGCCCGGGTCGTGGGCGTTCCAGGCCTGGAAGCCGTACTGCATCGCCACGGTGATCTCGCCGTACTGGCCGCCGAGCACCTCCTGGAAGCGGCGGGCGAAGACCGCGTCGGGCTTCGAGGGCGTGGACGTGAACTGGAGTTCCTGACGGTGGAAGAACATGACTGGTTGCCTTTCCGGGGTAGCCGGGCGGATCCGGGTGCGGACGTCCGATGTCTGTCCTCTCGACGGTAGGGAGCCCTGTTCGCGGGTCAGAAGGGGCTTGACGAGGCGGCGGAGCAGTCGATCCACGGGCCCTCTGCGACCCGCCCTCGTGGGCGCGGGATGGTAGCCCCATCGGGGGGTCAGCCGCTATGCCCTTCCCGGTACTCGAGGGCCCGAACAGACTGGCGACGCCGGCACGCATTCATTCCCCACTCGATCCTGGAAGGGACAGACGATGTCGAACATCGATCCCGCTTCACCTCCGTTCGGAGACGGCGCCGCGAACTTCGGCGCGACCGAGACCCCCATCGACAGCGGGGCGCACGTCGCCTCCACGGACACCTCCTCCGGCTCCTCCTCGGGCGGCACGGCCGACTCCGCGAAGGAGAAGGCGAGCGCCGCCGCGGGCACCGCCAAGGACCAGGCCGGCGCCGTCGCCGGCGACGCCAAGCAGGCCGCGAGCGAAGTGCTCTCGACCGGCAAGGACGAGGCCGCCAACGTGGTCCAGGAGGCCAAGGTCCAGGTCAAGGACCTCTACGACCAGAGCCGCACCCAGCTCACCGAGCAGGCCCACGCCCAGAAGGAGAACGCCGCCAAGGGCGCCCGCGCCTTCAGTGACGACCTGACCGCGCTGGCCAACGGCGAGGGCGGCAGCGACAACGCCGCCGCGAAGCTCGTCTCCCAGGCAGCCACCCGCGTGCAGGGTGTGGCCTCGTGGCTCGAGAACCGCGACCCGTCCGAGCTCCTCGACGACGTCCGCGCGTTCGCCCGCCGCCGCCCGGGTGCCTTCATCCTCATCGCCGCGGCGACGGGACTCGTCGGCGGGCGCCTCATCCGCGCCCTGACCGCCGAGGCGAAGGACGAGAAGGAGGCGACGAGCACCCGCACCGACGGGCCCGAGTTCGACGCCCCCGCCTCGACCACCGCGTACTCCGACGCCTCCGCGTACGACGCGCCCGTCGCGTCCGCCTACGGCACCGTCGGATCGAGCTCCCTCGAGCGCGACTACGCGCCGACCGAGCCCGTCGCCGACCCGCTCGACGGCGGCTTCCCGAACGGCGGCCGGCTGTGACCGACCCGACGGGCGTCCACCGCTCGACGGAGACGCCCGACCAGCGGGCCGGGTCGACGTCGCTGGGCGATCTGCTCGGCGAGGTCTCGCGCGACCTCTCCACCCTGATCCGCCAGGAGATGGCCCTCGCCAAGGCCGAGCTCAAGGAGTCCGCCGGCAAGGCGGGCAAGGGAGCGGGCCTCCTCGGCGGGGCGGGGTACGCCGCGCTGATGGCCGTGCTCTTCCTCTCGATCGCCCTCTGGTGGGGCCTGGGCACTCTGATCGGCAACGGCTGGTCCGGAGTGGTCGTGGCCGTCATCTGGGCGATCGTGGCCGCGATCCTCTACGCGGTGGGCCGCAAGAGCCTGAAGCAGGTCGACGGCGCTCCCGAGACGGTCGACTCCCTCAAGAAGATTCCCGACACCCTCAAGCCGAACGGGGCAGGACGATGACGTACGACGCAGGACAGAACAAGACACCCGAGGAGATCCGGGCGGACATCGAGCGCACGCGCCTCGAGCTCGGCGGAGACGTCGACGCGCTGGCCGAGAAGGTCAGCCCGTCCGCCATCGCGCAGCGTCAGACCGACAAGGTCAAGTCGGCCGTGGGCTCCGTCCGCGACCGCGTGATGGGCTCGGCGCACGACGCCTCCGACTCGCTCTCGAGCGGTGCGGGCTCGGCCAAGGCCAAGGCCAAGGGCAACCCGTTCGCCGTGGGGCTCATCGCCCTCGGCGCCGGACTCCTCGTCGCCTCGCTCATCCCCGCTTCCAGCAAGGAGAAGGAGGCGGCGAGCCGCGTCAAGGAGCAGGCCCAGCCGGTCGTCGACAAGGTGACCGACGCGGCCAAGGAGGCGGCGAGCGAGCTCCGCGAGCCCGCGCAGCAGGCCTTCGCCTCCGTCAAGGAGACCGCGACCGACGCCGCGCAGAACGTCAAGGAGGCGGGCACCTCCGCCACCGACGACGTGAAGGACTCGGCCCGCGAGGCCAAGCACGCCGTCCAGGAGGACGTGCAGCACTGATGCGTCGGCGCTGACAGGGCGGCGGGCCTCCGGGCCCGCCGCCCTTCGTCGTGCCGCCGGGAATACACCGCCGCCCGCGCTCCTTGCCCTCCGTATGCGATCGATCGTCTACTCCCGCACCGGTGACTCCTCCGTCCTCTCCCTCGTCGACCGGGAGGAGCGGGCGCCGGGCGCCGGCGAGGTCCGCGTCCGCGTCCTGGCGTCGGGCGTGAATCCGACCGACTGGAAGGCACGCGCCGACGGCGACCTCGCGTTCGACGAGGTCGTCCCGAACCAGGACGGCGCCGGTGTCGTCGAGGCGGTCGGCGAGGGCGTCGAGGGCCTGACCGTCGGCGACCGGGTCTGGATGTACCTCTCCGCGCACCGCCGCCCCACCGGCACCGCGCAGGAGTCGGCGGTGCTCGCCACCGAGCACGTCGTGCGCCTGCCCGAGGGCGTCGGCACCGACGTCGCCGCGAGCCTCGGCGTCCCCGCGATGACCGCCCACCGCGCCCTCACCGTGCACGAGCACGGCCCCTCCCGCCTCGCGCCCGGCGCCCTCGCCGGCCGCACCGTCCTGGTCCAGGGCGGCGCCGGAGCCGTCGGGCACGCCGCGATCCAGCTCGCGGTCTGGGCCGGGGCGACCGTCATCGCGACGGTGAGCAGCGACTCCAAGGAGCGGCTCGCCCGTGCGGCCGGCGCGCAGCACGTGCTGCAGTACCCGGACGACGCGCTCGCCGACCGGATCCGCGAGCTCGCCCCCGAGGGCGTCCAGCACGTGGTCGAGGTCGCCCCGGCTCAGAACGCCGCGCTCGACGTCGAGGTGCTCGCCAACCACGGCAGCATCGGGTACTACGCGAACAACAACGGCGACGAGTTCGTCGTGCCGATCGTCGCGAGCTTCGCGAAGAACGCCCGGTGGCAGGGCCTGCTGCTCTACACGGTGGGCGAAGAGGCGCTGCAGGCCGCGGCCGAGGACATCACCGCGGCGCTCGCCGACGGCGCGCTCCCGGTGGGCGAGGAGGCGGGCCTCCCGCTGACCTGGTTCCCGCTCGAGGAGACCGCGGCCGCCCACGACGCGGTCGAGCAGGGAGCGACGGGCAAGGTGCTCATCCGCGTCGCCGACTGACCGGGAGGGCTCGCCTCCGATCGACGACCGGCCGGATCATCCCCGGAGCGGGGGTGAGCCCGGGACGGTCGAGCGGTCGGCCAGGCCGGCCACGAGCTCGGCGAGCGCCTCCTCGGCCGTGCGGGTCGGCGCCCAGCCGAGCTCGGCGCGGGCGCGCTCGGTCGACATCACCGGGACGTTGCCCGCGATGTCGAGCCAGCCCGCGTCGGTGCGCTGCAGGCGCAGGTGCCAGGTCGCGGTGACGACGGAGCGGAGCAGCCCGAACGGCACCGTGACCAGGCGGGCGCCGAAGGCGTGCGCCAGCCGCTCCGGAGTGAGGACCGGCTCGGCCGCGATGTTGAAGGCCCCGCCGGCGCGCCGGTCGAGCGCGCGCCAGAAGGCGTCGGCCACGTCGTCGGCGTGCACGCCCTGGAAGACGATGCTCCGCGGCAGCGGCAGGACCGGGATCCGGACCGCCTTCAGCCACCGCGTCGGGTAGTGGGGACCGGCGAAGAGCCCGGCGATCTCCGTCGCCGCTCCGCGCTGGAAGACGAGCCCCGGGCGCAGGCGCGTGACGACGATCTCGGGGTGCCGCTCCTCGAAGGCGTCGAGCTGCCGCTCGTTCGCGGCCTTGTGGCGGCTGTAGGTCGAGGTGTGCAGGCCGCCCGTGGGCCAGTCCTCGGTCACCCGGATCGACTTCGGCGCCGCGCTGTAGGCACCCACGGACGAGGCGACGGCGACCTGGCCGACTCCCGCGGCGGCAACTGCCTCAAGCACGGCCGCGGTGCCTCCGACGTCGACCAGCCGCTGGAACGGCTCGTCGTGGCTGGGCTGCAGCGCCCAGGCGAGGTGCACGACGGCGTCGACGCCGGCGAAGGCCTCGCGGAGCCGCCGCGGGGCGACGCTCGACGCGAGGTCGATCTCGACCCAGCGCACGTCGCGGTACTCCTCCGAGCGGAGCCGAGGGGCCCGGCGGGCGATGCCCACGATCTCCTCCACCCCGGCTTCGCCGTGCAGGCGCCGCAGCAGCGCCGTCCCCAGGTTGCCGGTCGCCCCGACGATCGCGATCCGCATGGCGTCATCCCTCCGGGAGCGGCGTACGCCGACCCCCTCCTCCGACGCTAGGCAGGGGCGCCGCCGCGGAGGAGCCGCTTGACAGCGGGCACGACGGGACGCTCGCCGGCGGCCGGCGGGGTGAACGCTCCTCCCCAGGGTGGATGCGGCCTAGACCACGGCGGGAGCGGGCGCATCCCCCCGCGCGGCCGGCCGCCGATCCCTAGCCTGGGACGATGCTGCCGACACCGCCCCGCCGCGTCCTCCCCGTGCGACACGAGGTCGAGGGCGTCACGCTGCGGACGGTCGACACCGGTCCGGCCGGAGCGGGCGCGGTGTTCGTCCTGATCCACGGGATCGGGATGTCGCACCACACCTTCTCGCCGCTCGCCGCCCGCCTGAAGCGGCACGGCCGGATGATCGGCGTCGACCTCGCCGGCTTCGGCGCGAATGCGCGCCCGCGGCGGAGGATCGGCCTCGAGGACCACGCGCGGCAGGTCGAGCAGGTCCTCCGCGGACTGGGCGTCTCGCGCGCGGTCGTCGTCGGGCACTCGATGGGGTCGCAGGTGGCGGTCGAGCTGGGGCTGCGCGCGCCCGGCCTGGTCGACGGCGCGGTGCTCATCGGGCCGGTGGTGGATCCGCAGCGGCCCGGAGCGGTCCGCCAGGGGCTCGCGCTGCTGCGGGACTGCCTCGGCGAGCCGGTGGGCGTCGACGCGATCCTGCTGGCCGACTACCTGCGCGGCGGCCTGCGCTGGTACCTGCGCCAGCTGCCCGAGATGCTGCGGCATCCGGTGCAGGAGCGCGTCGCCCGGCTGGAGGTGCCGGTCCTCGTCGCCCGCGGCCTCGACGATCCGATCGCCACCCGTGACTGGTGCGAGCGGCTCACGGCCCACGCGCGCGAGGGGCGGCTCGTCGAGTTCGCCGGCTCGCGCCACGTCGTCCCCCGCACCGAGCCCGGAGCGCTCGCCCGCGAGATCCTCCGCTTCGCCGCCGCGCTCGGCGAGAGGCCCGCCGCCCCGCTGCCCCTCCGGTCGGAGCCGGCGGCATGAGCCGGCTCCGGCGCCTGGTCCGCGACGCCGTCTGGTGGATCCGCGACTACGCCTACGCCGTCGCCTGGCAGGTGCGCGGCGTCCTCTCGCGCCGCGCCCCGGACGACTACCTCGACGGCGACCGGCGGCCCGTCGTGGTCCTCCCGGGGATCTGGGAGACCTGGTCCTTCCTCCGCCCGATCATCGATCCGCTGCACGAGCGCGGGCACCCTCTCCACGTGCTGACGAGCCTCGGCCGCAACGGCCGCCCGGTCGCCCGGACAGCCGAGGACGTGGCCGCCTACCTCGCCGAGCACGGGCTCCGCGACGTGGTGATCGTCGCCCACAGCAAGGGCGGACTGATCGGCAAGTACGTGATGACCGAGCTCGACCCGGACGGCCGGGTCGACCGGATGGTCGCCGTGGCGACCCCGTTCGGCGGCTCCCGCTACGCGCCCTACCTGGTCCTCCGGAGCCTGCGCGCCTTCTCGCCGCGCGACGCCACGACCCTGCTGCTGTCGAGCCGCTCCGGAGCGAACGCGCGGATCACCTCCGTGTTCGGCCTCTTCGATCCGCACATCCCCGAGGGCAGCATGCTCGAGGGCGCGGTCAACGTCCGGATCGAGACCGGCGGGCACTTCCGCATCCTGAGCGACCCCGAGACGCTCACCGCGGTCGTCACGGCGGTCTCGGCGGAGGAGCGCGCCGACGGAGAGGCGCCCTGACGACGGCGGAACCCCTGACGACTCCGTAGCAACCCGCGTCGCCGCGGCGGAACCCCCTGGCGCCTCCGGCCCGCGAGGCGGAGCGTGGAGTCATGCCCGCCTCCTCCACCGGCCCGACCGAGCTCCTCCTCGTCCGCCACGGCGAGAGCCTCGCCAACATCGCGGCGAGCGCCGCCGAGGCCTCGGGGGCGCACGAGATCGCCGTCGACCGCCGCGACCCCGACGTCGAGCTCTCCCCCGCCGGCGAGGAGCAGGCCCGCGCGCTCGGCCGCAGGCTGGCCGAGGAGGCGCGGCCCGCCTCCGCCTGGACGTCGCCCTACCGCCGCGCCTCCGCCACCGCGCGTCTCGCCCTCGGCGAGGCCGGCATCGACCTGCGGCTTCGCCCCGACGAGCGCCTGCGCGACCGCGACCTCGGCGTCACCGACCGCCTCACCTCCGCCGGCGTGCGGGCCCGGATGCCCGAGGAGGCGGCGCGGCGCGAGTGGCTCGGCAAGTTCTACTACCGGCCGCCGGGAGGCGAGGCCTGGACGGACCTCGCACTCCGCGTCCGCGCCTTCGTCGACCACCTCGCCGTCGCCGCGCCTCCCGGGCCGGCGATCCTCTTCTGCCACGACGCGGTCGTCCTCGTCCTCCGCTACGTCCTCGAGGGCCTCTCCGAGCACGAGCTGCTCGACATCGGCGCCTCGACGCCCGTCGCCAACGGCTCCGTCACCCGTCTCGTCCGCGACGGCGACGCGTGGCGCCTCGAGCTCTTCAACCGCACGTCCCACCTCGAGCGCTCCGGCGCACCCGTCACCCGGCACGACGACCGCGCGGCCGGAGAAGGAGACCCTCATGAGTGACCTCGTCTCCAGCGCCCTGCTCGAGCAGCGCTGGCCCCTCCCGGAGCCCGGAGGCTCGAAGCACTCCCGCGGCGACGTGGTCGTCGTCGGCGGCGCCCGCAAGACGCCCGGCGCCGCGATCCTCGCGGGGATCGCCGCGCTGCGGACCGGCGCGGGTCGCATCACGCTCTGCGTCGCCGAGTCGGTCGCGTCGGCCACCGCGGTCGCCCTGCCGGAGTGCGGAGTGGTCCCGCTCGCGGAAACGCGCACCGGCTCCGTCTCGGGCCGCGGGCTCGACGTCCTGGCCGGCGAACTCTCCTCCGCCGACGTCGCCCTGATCGGACCCGGCCTGGACGACCCGCGCGCGACCGCCGCGACCCTCCGTGCCCTCGCTCCGCTCCTCGACGACGTGCCGGCCGTGCACCTCGACGCCTTCCCGCTCGGAGTCCTGCCCGGGCAGCGCCGTCTCGCGCGGAGGCTCGCGGGCAGGCTCCTGCTGACCCCGAACTCGGAGGAGGCGTCCCGCCTCCTCGGCGAGGAGGTCGACGACGTCGAGCGGGCCGCCCTCGCTGTCGCCGAGCGCTACGGCGCGGTGGTGAGCCTGTTCAACGCGATCGCCTCGCCCGACGGCGACGCGGTGCGGATCGAGGGCGAGCACCCCGGGCTGGCCACCGCGGGCAGCGGCGACGTGCTCGCCGGAGCGACGGCGGGCCTGCGCGGGCGCGGCGTCGATCCGATGGGCGCGGCCGCGTGGGGCGCATTCCTGCACACGGAGGCGGACTCGCGCCTCTCCGCGCGGATCGGCCCGGCCGGGTACCTCGCGAGCGAGATCCCGGGGGAGTTCCCGCGCGTGCTGGCGGGCTGAGCGGCGCGGGTGCGCTGAGGACGGCAGTCGTTCCGAGGCGGGCCGGCGGTGCGAGCGCCCCGGACCGAGCCGGCGGCGTGAGCGGCGGCGATCACCGTGACCGCGGCGTCGACCTCAGTGCGCGACGTCGGCGACCGAGAACGCCACTCCCGGCGTGATCAGGATCGAGGTCTCGCGGGGCTCGCCCTCGCCCTGGTTCACCGTGATCCAGCGCGACGCGGAGCCGTCCAGGGCGCGGTCGATGCTCTCGCGCACCTCCGCGGCCGACGTCTCGCTCAGGCTGAACGGCGCTCCGCCGTAGATGATCTCGACGCGCTTCACAGCATGCTCTCCTCGCTCTGACGGGCGGTCCCGTGGGGCTCCTCGCTGATCCGCAGCCCGTGCGCCGTGTGCGAGTCGGCGAGCAGCTGTCGGATCCAGTCCGGGTTGATGTTCGGGGCACGGCCGCCGTGGTACTTGAAGCGCAACGGGATGGCGGGGTGCAGCCAGATCGAGGTGCGTCCGTCGCCGACCGCCTGCGAGTCCTTCCACGAGAAGTAGAAGGACTCGTTGCGCGCGAGCTTCGAGCCGATCACGATCTGCAGGTGCGCCAGCAGACGGTCGTCGAAGTCGGCCTCGAGGGTCGAGTCGTAGATCAGTCGCCCCATCAGGCGGTTCTCCGTTCGGGAAGTCGCCCGTCCGCGAAGGATCGGGCGGAGTCGTGAGTGTCGATCCTACCGGCGCCCCGGATGCTCACCAGGAGTCGTCCTCGCCGTGGAAGTGCGGGATCTCGGTGTCGACGGCGGAGAGGGGCCCGGCGTCGCCGTCCTCCTCGGCCACGGGGTGCGAGACGCCCAGGCGGGCCGTCTCGCGGGTGAAGCGCTCGACGAGCTCCTCGTCGAGCAGCTCCTCGGCTCCGTCGTCCTCGGACTCCGAGAACAGCTGGCTCGCCGGTCCGATCAGCAGCGCCGCCCGTCCGGGCCGGCCGGACTCCTGGCGGATCGGGATGTCGACCGTGATCGACCCCTTGGTGAGCGCCAGCGCCTCCGCGTAGGCCAGCAGTGACCGCGCGATGGCGGTACCCGTCAGCACGGAGCTGCCGGCGTAGTGGATGCGTTCCATGCCTCCTTCCTACTCCTCGGGCGGCCGCCCGGTCAGCGGTTGCGCAGTCGAGGCGGGGAGCGCTAGCGCCGCGTCGATCCGGCGGTCGAGCGCGTCGCGGACGGCCGGCCACTCGGCCGCGAGGATCGAGTGGACGGCCGTGTCGCGCCACGAGCCGTCGGCCCGGCGCTGGTCGTGGCGGAGCACCCCCTCGAACACGGCGCCGAGGCGGAGGATCGCGGCCCGCGAGCGCGCGTTCACCGCATCCGCCTGGAGCTTCACCCGCTCGTAGCCGCTGTCGAAGGCGAGCCCGAGCACCAGCCGCTTCGCCTCCGGGTTCACGACGGTGCCCCACGTCTCGGGCGCGTAGGCCGTCCAGCCGAGGTGGGCAGCCTCGCGCGTCTCGTCGAAGTCGGCCAGCGAGGTCGTGCCGACGACGCGCCCCTCCTGCAGCACGGCGAACGGCAGGCCCGTGCCCCAGGGGTAGTAGCGGTCGACGAAGGCGCGGAACTCCTCCGGGGTGCCGGGGAGGCCGGCGGGTCCTCCTCCGTAGCCGCCGGCGAACACCTCCGGATGCCCGATCGCCCGCCCGAGCGGCTCGACGTGGTCGGCGGCGAGCGGCTCGAGGACGATCGAGCGGCCGACGAGCGTGACGGGACCGGGGCGGCGGGGACTGCTCATGCGATCAGTGTGGGGCACCGTGCCAGCATGGCTCCATGAGCACCGCCGCGCTGTTCGAGTCCGCCGCCGCCGCCCTCGTCGGCCTGCTCGCGCAGGTGCGGGACGACCAGTGGGAGCAGCCGGGGCTCGGCATCTGGGACGTCCGCGGCCTCGCGGGCCACGCGTCGCGGGCGGTGCTGACGGTCGAGGCGTACCTCCTCGCTCCGGAGCCGCCCGAGCCGACCATCGAGGACGCGCTCGACTACTACGCCGCGCTGGCCGGGAACGTCGCCGACCCCGCGGCGGTGGCGCGGCGCGGGGTCGAGGCGGGGCTGCTGCTCGGCGACAGGCCGGCTCAGGCGCTGGCGGAGGCGGCGGGCCGCGCGGTCGAGCTGGTCGCCGCCCAGCGTCCCGGCCGCCTCGTCGCCGTGGGCGGCCACGCGATCGAGCTGGACGAGTACCTCCGGACCCGACTGCTCGAGCTGGTCGTGCACACGCTCGACCTCTCGCGGGCCACCGGGATCCCGCACGTGCTGCCCGCCGAAGCCGTCGAGGCGTGCTGCGCGCTGACCGGTGGGCTGGCCGCTCGAGCCGGACGCGGCGAGGAGCTCCTGCTCGCGCTGAGCGGGCGGGAGCCCCTCGCCGCGGGGTTCTCGGTGGTGTGAGGGCGCCGGCCCTCCGGCTGCGGGTTCTGCGCGGTGCCGGTCCTCAGGCCACGGCGAGAGCGGCGACCGGCGACACCTTCGTGGCGCGGCGGGCGGGCAGCACGGCCGAGACGACCGTGATCACGACACCGACCACGAGCACCGCCACCAGGATCGGCACCGGGACGGTCGGCGGGATCAGTCCGATGCCCGGCAGCGAGCCGAACACCGAGATCGCGCCGCACCAGCCGTAGACGATCCCGAGCACGATGCCGAGCACCGCGGCAGCGATGATCATCTGCGCCGCCTCGAGCACCACCATCGACCGCACCTGCGAGCCGGTGAAGCCGAGCGCGCGGAGCAGGCCCAGCTCGCGCCGGCGCTGCAGCACGCTGAGCGACAGCGTGTTGACCATCCCGACGGCGGCCAGGACGACCGAGAAGCCGAGCAGGACGCTCATCACCGCGGTGCTCACCTGGATGAACTGCTCGAACGCCGCGATCACCTCGGGGTTCGTCTCACCCGAGCGCTCCATGATCGTGCCGAAGGTGGCGGCGGCGACCGCGAACATCGTGACCAGCGACACTCCGATGACCAGTCCGATGACGGCGCGGGCGCTGCGCGCCGGATTGCGGACGGCGTTGGCGGACGCCAGTCGGGCGACGGGGCCCCGGCCGAAGGCGCGGCCCACGAGGGCCGTGAGCGGAGGGAGCAGGACGGGCGCCCCGAGGATCACGCCGGTGAAGGACGCCATGCCTCCGACGAGCCCGAGCAGGACGCCGCCGGGGTTGGCGAGCCCGAGGACCACGCCGGCGGCGAGTAGCAGCGCGCCGATCACGACGAAGACGATCGCGGTGACGTTGCGGGCGGTGCGGCCGCGCAGCTCCTCGTAGCGGGGCTCGGCGGAGGATCCGGCGGCCTGCGACGGCGCGACCGCGAGCACGCGGCGCGATCCGGACCACGAGGCGATGACCGTCGAGGCGACCACGGCGATCAGCGGCAGCACGAGGCCGGGCGAGACGAGCGGGTAGTCGAAGCGGGGCAGGGTGCCGCTCCGGATGGCGAGCTCCGCGGCGAGCGCCACGAGAGCGACGCCGGCGACCAGGCCGATCGCCGCTCCGAGGAGCCCCTGCAGGAGGCCCGTGCGGACGATCCCGCTGCGCAGCGACCGGCCGGAGGCGCCGAGCAGGCGCAGCAGGGCGATCTCGCGGGTGCGCCCGGCGATGACGGTCGAGACCGCGTTGGCCGTGACGATCCCGCCCACGAACACCGCGATGCCGAAGAAGACGGCGCCGACCATCCCGAGCATGAGGGCGACCTGGCCGATGCCGTCGATCCCCGCTGCCGCGAAGGCCGCGACCATGTCGGCGATGACCTGCACCAGCACGGCGCCGAACGCCGCGGCGAGTGCGGCGACGGTGACGATGGCGCCCCCGCCCTGGCTCGAGCCCGTGCGCACGCCGCTCACGCCGCGCCCTCCATCGTGAGCATCGCGCGCGAGATCTCCTCGGCGCTCATCCCGCGGCGGTCGTCGACGACGGCCCCGTCGCGGAGGAAGACGATGCGGTCGGCGTAGGCCGCCGCGATCGGGTCGTGGGTGACCATGGCGATCGACTGGCCGTACTCGCGGGTGGAGGCCCGGAGCAGGCTGAGGACCTCGCGGCCGGTGCGCGAGTCCAGGTTGCCGGTGGGCTCGTCGGCGAAGATCAGCTGCGGCCGGGTGGCGAGGGCGCGGGCGATCGCCACGCGCTGCTGCTGCCCGCCCGAGAGCTCATGGGGCCGGTGCGTGAGGCGCTCGCGAAGCCCGAGGGACTCGATCAGCCGGGCGATCCACTGCTCCTCGTCGCCGGTCACGGAGCGGCCGTCGAGCTCGAACGGGAGGCGGATGTTTCCGCGCACGTCGAGCGTGGGGACGAGGTTGAAGGCCTGGAAGACGAAGCCGACGCTGCGGCGGCGGAGCACGGTCAGCTCGGCGTCGCTCATCGAGGTGATCTCGGCGTCCCCGAGGAACACGCGGCCGGAGGAGGCGGTGTCAAGGCCGGCGAGGACGTGCATGAGCGTCGACTTGCCGGATCCGCTGGGGCCCATCACCGCGGTGAACTCGCCCCGCTCGATCGAGAGCGTGACGTCGTCGAGGGCGACGACGGGCGGCGTGCTGCCGTAGAGCTTGCGCACGCCCTCGACGCGCGCCACGACGGAGGAGGTCTGGTTCTGCATGTCCTCGACGCTACGGAGGCACCCGTGTCGCCGGCGTCGTCCGCAGTGGCTCGCGGCGTCATCCCTCCGGCGGACCCGCGGTGGTCCTGCGGGGTCAGCGGGGCCGGAGCCCCGCCCGGCGGAGGGCGAGGGCCGCCAGCGCGGCGGTGACGGCGGGGTCACCGGTCCGCCAGCCCGCGGCGGCCTCCGGGTGCGCGGCGAGGATGTCGCGGGGGGACGCCTGGGTGAGCGCGCGCAGGGCCAGCAGCTCGGTTCCGCCGCCGGTCGAGCCGAGGGCGCGCAGCTCGGCGGTCCGGCGGGCGAAGCGGAGCCGGGGCCGGAGCCAGAGCACGGCCAGGAGCAGGAGCGGGAGGCCCCCGACGGCGAGCCCGGCGACCACGGCCAGGGCGCTCGCGAGCTGCTGCTGGTCGCGTCCGGCGGCGGCCAGCACGGAGCCGGCCCCGCTCGCCTCGTCGAACGGCGCGCGCACGGCGTCGCCGAGCAGGGGGATGCCGCCGAGGGTGGTCCCGGCGTCGCTCATGGTCGAGCCGAAGCCGCTGCCGGCGCTCTCGAGCCGCCGGCCGATCTCGGCCAGGCCGGCGATCAGCGAGCCGACCGCGATCCCCGCGGCGATCGCCACGACGGCCACGCCGAGAGCGAGGGCGTCGGCCAGGATCTGCCGCGCGCGGACGGCCGGGAGGTCGGCGTAGATCTGCATGCGCCGATTATCCGGCGCGCTCGGCGGCGGGCGTGTTCACAACGGAGGGAGGATTCGTCCAGAGGGCTCCGGATCCGCGTCACTCCGCGAGGTCACCGAGGTTCTTCCTCCGTTGTGACCACGTCGGCCGCCTCCGAGAGGGCTGCCCGGCCCGGCTCCTCGCCGCCTCTAGTCGAGCAGGTCGTGCAGCACGACGACCTGCTCGCGCTCCGGGCCGACGCCGATCGCCGAGAACCGGGCGCCGCTCATCGCCTCGAGCGCGCGCACGTAGTCCTGCGCGGTCTGCGGCAGATCCGAGAACTCGCGGCAGCCGGAGATGTCCTCCTGCCAGCCGGGGAACTCCTCGTAGATCGGCTTCGCGTGGTGGAAGTCGCTCTGCGAGACCGGGACCTCGTCGTGGCGCACGCCGTCGACGTCGTAGGCGACGCAGACGGGGATGGCCTCGAGGCCCGAGAGCACGTCGAGCTTGGTGAGGACGAAGTCGGTGACCCCGTTGATCCGCGCCGAGTATCGGGCGATCGGGGCGTCGTACCAGCCGCAGCGGCGCGGGCGGCCGGTCGTGGTGCCGAACTCGAAGCCCTGCCGGCGGAGGTACTCGCCCCACTCGTCGAAGAGCTCGGTCGGGAACGGTCCGGCGCCGACGCGGGTCGTGTACGCCTTGATGACCGCGATGACGCGGTCGATGCGGTTCGGCGCGACTCCGGAGCCGGTGGCCGCTCCTCCCGAGGTCGCGTTGGAGGAGGTGACGAACGGGTAGGTGCCGTGGTCGACGTCGAGCATCGTGGCCTGGCCGGCCTCGAACAGCACCGTCCTGCCGGCGTCGAGCGCCTGCGAGAGGATCAGCGACGTGTCGGCGACCATCGGGCGGAGGCGCTCGGTGTACTGCAGCAGGTCCTCCAGCACCTGCTCGACCAGGATCGCGCGGCGGTTGTAGACCTTCACCAGCAGGTGGTTCTTCTGGTCGAGGGCGCCCTCGACCTTCTGACGGAGGATGTTCTCGTCGAAGAGGTCCTGGATGCGGATGCCGACGCGGTTGATCTTGTCGGCGTACGCCGGGCCGATGCCGCGGCCGGTGGTGCCGATCTGGCGCTTGCCGAGAAAGCGCTCCGTCACCTTGTCGAGGGTGCGGTGGTAGCTGGTGATGACGTGCGCGTTGGCGCTGACGAGCAGCTTCGACACGTCGACGCCGCGCGCGCTCAGCGCCTCGAGCTCGTGGAACAGCACCTCGATGTCGACGACGACGCCGTTCGCGATGACCGGGACGACGCCCGGGGTGAGGATGCCGGAGGGGAGCAGGTGCAGGGCGTACTTCTCGTCGCCCACCACGACGGTGTGCCCGGCGTTGTTGCCGCCGTTGAACTTCACGACGTAGTCGACGCGGCTGCCGAGGAGGTCGGTGGCGCGTCCCTTGCCCTCGTCGCCCCACTGGGCGCCGGTGATGACGATTGCTGGCATGGCGTGTCCTTCTCGACGGGAGGGGGGGCCGAGGCGATCGGAGCGGCGGTGGCGGCTCCGAGTGCGACGACGGCGAGGAGGCTTGC